>JACAEG010000140.1 GCA_013388965.1 Pseudorhodoplanes sp.
CCTGCCCCGGCCCCGCATGCATACACGATGGGCGATTAAGGATCATGTCACCGGAAAATTTGCCGGAATGAGGCGGCCCGTCCCCGGCCGCGGCCTTTCCGTGCGATAGTCCCGCCGGGCGGCCGCAGCGCCGCCGGGGAGAAGCCGCATGAGTCCCGAAGTTGCCGCGCTGATCGAGAAAATGTCCGCCCTGCAGGAATCCATAATCCAGAATCGTGGTTATGGATTCCGGGCCCGCGGGGGCCTGTCATCGGGCCGCGCTTCCGCGCGGAACCGTTGGCGCGTCCCGGAATGACGGAGAGGAAACTCGTAGCCTCGATGGAGCGGAGTGAAATCGAGGGAATGTTTCGCGGCGCGCTTCGATGCCGTATTCCGCTTCGCTCCATGCGGGCTACCTGCTACCGACGGGTTCAGCTTGAGCGTCATGCTTAACTTTGCTTTCCAAGCGGATGCCAATCTGCAACCGATTCCTAAATAGAAGCACTAGTTGTTGCATAGCCAGATCTGACTCTTCAAAATCTGTCTTTGCACTAGTTCGAATAGCTTCAATCAACTCGTTGACTTCGATCATTTGTGGCTTCAGGCGCATTATGGTGTCGCGATCCATCACTCCACTCAATGTATTTCCGCTTACCCTGTCCGGCGTAAGTTCTGACGCTAAGGCTCTTCTGCTCACACTTAAAGATCTGACGGCCTCTACTAGACTATTGTGAACGACGTCCAGCGTCGCCACAGCATTGAAAACATCATCGTCTTTAAGGCCCAGCAGCATTCCCATCTCGTCTGGCGAGAAGTGAACCGAATCCGGAAAATTCGCTAGCGGCAAAACGATTTGCCATGGCTCCCCTTGAAATCCATCCTTTCTTGCTCTTTCAAAACACTCCTCAATGTGACGATGAATTCCGTAGAAATCACCATGAATTCTAATCACTTTGAAAAGAAGCGAATTAGCCAACCCTTGTTGGACTAGCAGGCGATCCTCTTGGCGATGTGCTCGGGTTTCTTTGATTGCTCGCAACTGAGTGAGATATGAAATGTACCCGCCCACAACAGCACCGATGATCGCAGCCCAAAATTCGCCATTTGTAGGAATGACAGACAAACTAACTGTTGCCCATTCAAAGGCTTTCGCTGACGTTGAGTGAAGAGAGTCAATTATGTTTTGCATCGTGTCTATCCATAGGGCGGATGAGCGACGCGTAATCCGCAATCTCCCTCCAACTTGAAATGGCGCGTTACGCCTTCGGCTAACGCGTCCTACTTTATTGCAGCTACCATACGCCCTCACCCCGCCCCCACATTCCGCCGCCCTCACCCCGCCCCCGCATTCCTCCGTCCGAACGCCGCTTCCATTTCGCGCCGCACCTTCACCGCGAAATCCGTCTCGTCAATTTCCACATCGCTCCAGGTCAGGCACTCCCCCTCCGCGATGTCGCGCGTGAGCTTCACCTGATGCGCCAGCCCGAGCGGCAGATAGCCGCGCGCAAGTGAGACGTCCGCCGGCTGCTGCTTGCCCCACACGCAGAAGCCGCCTTCGCCGTCGAGCATCTCGCCGGCCTTCAGCGCGCGCTTCGCGGTCGCCGCGACATCGGAATTGAACGCGACGGGCGCGCCGGTCGGCTCGCCGCGCAGGGCGGCGGACGCAATCGAGATGCCGAGTTCGAGCCCGATCATGTGCACGGGACGATAGAGCGCGGCGAAGCGCCCGCTCCTGTCCGGCAGCAGGTGATATTCGCGAAAGCAGCGTCGCGCGTAATCGGTCTCGCCCTCGAATACGACGTAGGTGCCCATCGCGAGATTGTAGGGAATGTCGCGCTCCTCGCGGTCGACCGACGACACCACCTCGGTGACGCCCGCCTTTTCCAGCGTGCCGCCGTCGCTCTTGGGCTTGCACACGTCGGCGAGATCGAAGCGGCTCGCGGGCGGAAACGACAGCCCGTTCGTCTGCGGCACGAGGCCGGTCGCGTTGCACACCGCGCTCATCTCGATGCCGGACTTGGTGCCGTCGATGAAGGAATTGAACATCTTCGGATTGATCGATTTGCGGTCGTCGATGCGCAGATACTTGTCCAGAATCTCCCACACCGTGTCGGGCGTCGAGCGGTGATAGGTGGGGTGATAGCGCGTGCCCTTGCCGGCCGAGATCACCTTGAATCCGCAGGCGCGCGCCCAGTCGACATGTTCGCAAATGAGCGCCGGCTGGTCGCCCCAGGCGAGGCTGTAGACCACGCCCGCCGCGCGCGCCTTGCTCGCGAGCAGCGGGCCCGCGAGCACGTCAGCCTCCACATTCACCATCACGATGTGCTTCTTCGCGGCGATGGCCGCGAGCGCGAAGCGGATGCCGGTCTTGGGATCGCCGGTCGCCTCCACGATCACGTCGATTTCGGGCAGCGCGATCAAGGCATTCGCATCGCTCGTCACATGCGTGCGGCCCGACGTGAACGCGTCGGCGAGCGAGCCTGAATCATATTGCGCGTCCGGCCAGCCCGCGGTCTTCAGCTGGCTCCTGCCGCGCGCGACGTCGAGGTCGGCGACGCCCACGACATGCATCCCGCGCGTCAGCCGCGCCTGCGAGAGAAACATCGTGCCGAACTTGCCCGCGCCGATCAGCCCGACCGTCACGGGGCGACCCGCCGCTTCGCGTTCTACAAGCTTGGCATAGAGATTCACCGGCACCCTCCCCTGAACAAGCCATCCGGCCGTTCCGGGACGCTGCGAAGCAGCGAACCCGGTGACGGAGGCGGCGCATGGTTGCC
This sequence comes from Pseudorhodoplanes sp., assembly GCA_013388965.1. Taxonomy (GTDB): domain Bacteria; phylum Pseudomonadota; class Alphaproteobacteria; order Rhizobiales; family Xanthobacteraceae; genus Pseudorhodoplanes. Next base: position 2,757 of record JACAEG010000140.1, read on the forward strand.
GTCGACGCGGCGAAAGCGCAAGGGGCGGTGCTCTGACGCGCTCTGGCGGCCCGAAACGGCACAGCTTTGCCCGATGCGGGCGAGCCCGCACTGCACAATCGATTCAAGCCGCACCGCCGCGCCGTGCGCGACTATCCTTTGTTATAGTTTCTTTCTCGCCGGAGCCGATGTTGAATTTGTTGCGCGCTTGCTGCCGGGCGCGCCGCTGCTCATGCAACGGGAGTGTGACATGAAATGCGTTGCGGCGTTTTCTGTCGTCCTCGCCGTTGCATTCGCCGGGCCGGCGGCCGACGCGCAGACCGCCGCGCCGCCGCAGCAGCAGGCGCAGAATGCCCTGCTGAAGACCGAGCAGCTCGATCAGCTGGTCGCGCCGATCGCCCTCTATCCCGATCCGCTGCTGGCCGAAATCCTGATGGCCGCGACCTATCCGCTCGAAGTCGTCACGGCGGACCGCTGGGTCAGGCAGAACAAGAGCCTGAAGGGCGAGCAGCTCAAGGCTGCGGCCGAGAAGCAGGGCTGGGACCAGAGCATCGTGTCGCTCACCGCGACGCCCGAGGTGCTCGCCATGATGAACGAGAAGCTGGACTGGACCCGGCAGCTCGGCGACGCCGTGCTGGCGCAGCAGGCCGACGTGATGGACGCCATCCAGCGCCTGCGGGTGAAGGCGCAGGACCAGAAGAAGCTGGCGTCGAGCAAGGAGCAGACCGTCACGACGAGGCGCGAGCAGAACAGGGACATCATCGTGATCGAGCCGGCGGTGCCGGACACGATTTATGTGCCCTATTACGATCCCGCCGTGGTGTACGGCCCGTGGCCCTGGCCGGCCTATCCGCCCTATTACTTTCCGCGGCCCGGCTACATCGCGGCCGGCGTGATCGCGACCGGCATTGCGTTCGGCGCGGGCTATGCGGTCGGGCGCTGGGCCTCGGGCGGCAATTACTGGGGCGGCGGCGTCAACTGGGGAGGCGGCACCATCAACGTGAATCGTCCGATCGACATCGACAGGACCCAGGTCAACCACTTCAGCCACGATCCGCAACACCGGCATGGCGTGAAATATCGCAACAACGACGTCCAGCAGAAATTCGGCAGCCGCACGCCCGGAACAGCCGACCGGAGCAGGATCGACTTCCGCGGCCATGACGGCGAGCAGGTGCTGCGGCCCGACGGTCCCGGCGGACGCGACCGGCCGGACGCGGGAAGCCGGCCCGGCAGCGGA
>JACAEG010000191.1 GCA_013388965.1 Pseudorhodoplanes sp.
GAGCAGGGAATGGCGAAGAAGAAGGCCGTCGCACGCGTGGCGGCGCAGAAATCGGGCCAGCCGGCAGACCGGGCGCCCGCGGCCTCCGGGGCGCCCGCGGACGCCGCGCGCCCGCCGCACGGCAAGCGCTTCCCCAACGAGAGTGCCGCCTACCGTGCCGCCCGCAACAAGCTGCTGGAGGCCGAGATCAAGCTGCGCCGGCAGATCGAGGCGGTCGCGGCGATGCGGCGAAATCTGCCCCTCGGGGGCGAAGTGCCGCAGGATTACCTGTTCGAGGAGAGCGAGGCGCATCTGTCGGGCCATCCGGTGCCGCGCCGGGTGCGGATGTCGCAATTGTTCGGGGATCGCGATTCGCTCGTGATCTACAGCTTGATGTACGGCCCCGACATGGAGAAGCCCTGCGCGAGCTGTTCCTCCATCCTGGATTCGCTGGACGGCGCCGCGCCGCACATCAACCAGCGCACCAATCTGGTCATCGTCGCGCGCTCGCCTGCCGGACGGATCCAGCAGCTCGCGCATGCGCGCGGCTGGCGTCGCCTGCGTTTCCTGTCGTCTGGCCAGAACAGCTACAACCGCGACTATCACGCCGAAACCGCGAGCGGCGCGCAGATGCCGATGATCAATGTATTCGTGCGCCGCGACGGCAGGATCTACCATTTCGCGGGCTCCGAGCTTCTCTATGCACCCGCCGAGCCCGGCCAGGACCCGCGCCACGCCGACATGATCTGGCCGCTGTGGAACGTGCTCGACCTCACGCCCGAAGGCCGCGGCACGGACTGGCAGCCGAAGCTCAGCTACCTCGACTGACCTGCAACAAGGTTGGCATTGCCGGACCGCAGCCGGCCCTCCATCATGTCTCCGAGACGCCGCGCGACAGCGGCGGGCGGGACATGGCCGGGCTGGATCTGGGCGCGCGGAGGACATCCGCGCCGGAGGGGAATGCAGAATCTTCAATCGGCGTTCGGCGTCGTCGTTCTGCTCGCCATCGCGTTCGCGCTGAGCGAGAACCGCCGGGCGGTCTCGTGGCGCCGCGTGCTGCCGAGCCTCGCGCTCGCGATCGTGCTGGCGATCCTTCTTCTGAAGCTTCCGCCGCTGCGCGCAGCCGTCGCCGCCGCCAACGGCGCGGTCGACGCGATCGCGGCGGCGACGCGGGCCGGCACCTCCTTCGTCTTCGGCTATATCGGCGGCGGCCCGCTGCCCTTCGATCCGAAATTCCCGGGGGCGGATTTCAGCCTCGCCTTCCAGGCGCTGCCGATCGTGCTGGTGATGAGCGTGCTGACCACGCTCCTGTTCTACTGGAACATCCTGCCGCCGATCGTGCGCGGCCTTTCCTTCGTGCTGGAGCGGACGCTGAAAATCGGCGGCGCGGTCGGCCTCTCGACCGCCGCCAACATCTTCATCGGCATGGTGGAAGCGCCGCTCTTCATCAGGCCCTATCTCGCAAAGCTCACGCGCGGCGAATTGTTCATGGTGATGACCGGCGGCATGGCCGGGATCGCCGGCACCGTGCTGGTGCTCTATGCCACCATCCTGAAGGGCGCGATCCCGGACGTGGCCGGCCACCTGATCATCGCCTCGGTGCTGGGTGCGCCGGCCGCCATCCTCGTCAGCGCGCTGATGGTGCCGGACCGGGGCGACAGCATCACCGAGGCGGAGTTCACACAGCCCGAGCCGGTGGCGCGCAGCACGATGGACGCGGTCGTGAAGGGCACGGCCACCGGGCTCGAGCTCCTTCTCAACATCGTCGCCATGCTGCTGGTGATGGTCGCGCTGGTGCACCTCGCCAATGCGATCCTCGGAATTCTTCCGGAGGTTGTGGGCGCGCCGGTCACGCTCCAGCGCTCCCTCGGCCTCGTCATGGCGCCGATCTGCTGGCTGATGGGCATCCCGTGGAGCGAGGCCGTCACCGCCGGATCGCTGATGGGCATCAAGACCATCCTCAACGAATTCATCGCCTATCTGGAACTGGCCAAGCTGCCGGCCGACGCCCTCTCCGAGCGTTCGCGGCTGATCATGCTGTATGCGCTGTGCGGCTTCGCCAATTTCGCGAGCCTCGGCATCATGATCGCAGGCCTCAACGTCATGGCGCCGGAGCGGCGCGACGAGATCGTGGCGCTCGGCCCGAAAACCATCGTCTCCGGCACGCTCGCGACCTGCACGATCGGCGCGATCGTCGGGATGCTGAGCTAAGGCCTCATTGCTTCGGTTTGAATCGCAAGTGCGGCGATGTCGTCTCTCCCTTCGGGAGAGATCGACGCGCGCAGCGCGTCGGCTGAGGGGTTGCGCAACAATCCGCCCTCACCCCAACCCTCGCCCCGAAGGCAAAGGGAACGAACCGTCCACGCTGCAAAGCCATTGCCTCAATCCCGAACGAACATGCTTTAGTGCGGCCCGCCCCTGCAGCGCTCATAGGTAACCGCGCCCTCGCGCCCCGACCTGATGCTGAGCCTGTCGGATGAGAGCAGCTTCAATTCCAGCGTGTCGCGCGGGATGCGCGGCTCGCCCTCGTCGAACCGCCGCGTCGCCGCGCGCAATCTGCCGTCCGCCAGGCGCGAGATCGAGCGCAGCTTGAATGTCGCGGCGAAGAACGACACCGCGCGCGCCTGCACGACCACGCGGCCGTCGCTGTCCTCGTCCGTGCAGTCCTCGGCGGAAAAGCCCCAGACGCCAAGCATCTGGCTCGGCAACTCCCCGAGCGCGGTCCGGGCCTGCGCAGCGGGTGCGAGCAGCAGCATCGCAGCCAGCAGTGAGACGCGCGAAACGCGGCCGGTCATGGCGGCGTTCTGGCGCGGAGCGCGGGGCGCGCGGCAAGTCCGGTAAATTCGGAATCCCGCAACCCTCGCGGCGCCGGCCAGCCGGCTCAATGCAGCCGGAAAACCCCGTCCACCGCCTTGATCTCGGCCGGCTTGATCAGCCGCGCATGCGCGACCGTGATCGAATGCAGCGCCCCCTCGATCGACTTGCGCCAGAATTCCAGAAAGCCGTTCAGCTCGGGAAAGTCCGGGCAGATATCGTAATCCTGCCAGACATAGGTCTGGAGCAGCCAGGGGTGATCGGGGCGCCGGTACAGGATTTGTGCGGTGGTGAGGCCGTAACCTTCCACCTGACGACGGAAGTCTTGCGAGACCATGCGAATCCTCGGTCCAGTTAGACAGCCCAATTTTTTGTCTTCCGCATCCGCCTGACAAGCCCAAAAAATGAATAAAGTTCCTACTATCAATGCATTAGCAGCATCGGGTCAGGATTGCTGACAGGTAGGTCGGCGGGCTGCTAACCCTCGCTTTACCGCTGAGGTAGGCCGTTAGCACCCAGCCTTGACGAGTGCTAAAAATTTCCCGAAAACCCCTTGCGCACGAAAGGCCCCTGCCTATCTCGCGCCCAGTGAGCCGGAACCGACCCCGGCTCGCAACCCAAAAGCTCAATATTTCATTCACTTACGGAGGATCTCATGAAGTTTCGTCCGCTTCACGACCGTGTCGTCGTCAAGCGTATCGACGCCGAGGAAAAGACGGCCGGTGGCATCATCATCCCTGACACCGCCAAGGAAAAGCCGCAGCAGGGCGAAGTCATCGCTGTCGGCCCCGGCGGTCGTGACGAGCACGGCAAGCTGATCCCGATCGATGTGAAGGCCGGCGACCTCGTGCTGTTCGGCAAGTGGTCCGGCACCGAGGTCAAGATCGACGGTGTCGAATATCTCATCATGAAAGAGAGCGACATCATGGGCGTGCTGGAGGACAGCGTCGCCAGGAAGAAGGCCGCGTAAGTCCGGCGCCCGTCATCCCGAGGCGCCCGGCCGCGAGCCGAGCCTCAAAGGATGACAGCGCAGGATTTCGCAACGTCGTCCTTCGAGGCCTGGCGATGTCATCGCCTCGCACCTCCGGATGACGGGACACCAACAGAACCCGAGGAACACAACAATGGCAGCCAAAGACGTAAAATTCTCCGTTGATGCCCGCGACAAGATGCTGCGCGGCGTCGATACCCTCGCCAATGCGGTGAAGGTCACGCTCGGCCCGAAGGGCCGCAACGTCGTGCTCGACAAGTCGTTCGGCGCGCCCCGCATCACCAAGGACGGCGTCACCGTCGCCAAGGAGA
>JACAEG010000203.1 GCA_013388965.1 Pseudorhodoplanes sp.
GGGCGCGCGACTGCGCGAGCGGCCCCATGAATTTGCCGAACTGGCGCGCCAGCATTCCGCCTGTCCCTCCCGCGCGCAAGGCGGCAATCTCGGTCAGATTTCGAGCGGGCAGACGACGCCGGAATTCGAGCGGGCCCTGATGAAGCTGGCGCCCGGAAGCATGACGGAAGAGCCGGTGGCGACGCGCTATGGCTTCCACATCATCCGGCTCGACCGGCGGATCGAGGGCCGCGAAATCCCGTTCGAAATCGTGGCCGGCCGGATCGGCGATTATCTGACGGAAAGCGTGCGGCGCCGGGCTGCGGCGCAGTACATCGCGCGCCTGGTCTCTCGCGCCACGGTGACCGGCGTTGAAATGCCGGGTGCGGAGGACCACCGGGTCAATTGAGGAGCGCGCCGATGCTGCTGGGCGACCTGATCGCGCGATGTGGCGAGGAGAGCGTGGCGCTGGAATCGCTGCTGTCGCTCGACAATCCTGCATTGACCGCGCGCGTCTCCGAGGTCTGCAAGCTGCACGATCACACGCTGGGAGAATTCGTGGCCCTTGCAATTCGCCGCTATGCGGCCTCTGCGAGTGACGAGGAATGGGTCACCGCAATCGGCGCGATGGGACGCACCAGCGTCCCGGGGCGGGAATTGTTGCGGCGTTCCCTCATCTGGATGCTTGAAGCCCACGAGACCGCCGACGGGCCGGCGTGACGAAGCGGCTTTCGGGCGGCTGCATCACCGATCACCCGGCGGGGACGAAGCTGCGCATCTTGCCCGGATTGAGAAGCCCCTGCGGATCGACCTCGCGCTTGAAGCCGAGCTGGTCGGCGTTGGCGCGCTTGTGCCGGCTGCCGTCTTCCAGCGTATAGACGTGCGGGTTCGCGACGAAAATGCCATTGGCTTCATGGATCGCGATCAGCTCGATCAGCCGCTCGCGCGTGCTGTATCGGACCTTGGGCAGTCCCGAGCAGGTCATGCGGCCGCCAAAGCGGATGAACTCGAAATGCGGCAGCAGCTCGTCGCCGAGCATGTCCTGCATCTTCACCGCGGTCTCGACCAGCGTGTCGAAGGGATACAGGCATTGCAGATAGGTATATTCGCGGCCGGTCTTGAGAAGCTGCAGGGTCGAGTGGCCCCAGCTGTATTCGTAAAGCGGAATGTTGTTGGCGCTGTCGTCGGTGGGCGCCTCCAGCGCGAGGGTGCCGCCGAACTTCGCCACAATATGCTTGAAGGTCGGCACTGAGCCTTCCGAGATCATGCAGATCAGGGTGCTCGTTCCCGGGGGGCACATATGCTTCAACGGCGTGAAATATTGCGGGATCGGCGAGCCGCTCACGGAAACGAGTTTCTTGGCGATGCCGTCGGACAGCGCGACCGCGTGCGCGCAGCGCACCGCGTCCTTCCAGTCTGAAAATGTCACAAGCAGGTCGATCCAGGGCAAAGCCGGCGCGAGCGGCATGTCCAGCGCGGTGATGATGCCGGTCGTGCCATAGGCGCGATTCACCTTCTGCGCGGCGTCCTCATGCAGTTCGATGATGCGCGGCTCCGGTTCGATCGTGACCACGCGCGCGCCGAGGATATTGCCGGCCTCCACGAGTCCGCCCCAGGTCACCGAACCGATGCCGCCGGAGCCACCCGCGACAAATCCCCCGAGAGTGGCAGTCCGTTTGGTGGAGGGATGCATGCGCAGTTCGAAGCCGGAAGGCCGCAACGCGTCATCCAGCTTGTTCATGCGGATGCCGGCCTGGGCGCGCACGACATCCTTCCTGTGCCATTCGACGGCATCGAGACCTGTAAGGTCCAGCACCACGCCGCCCTTGAGTGGCATCGCCTGCCCGTAATTGCCCGTCCCCGCGCCGCGCACCGTCAGCGGCACGCCGTGGCGGGCGCAGGCCGCGGCGGTCTTGATCACATCGTCCTCGTTGCGCGCCTCCACCAGAAAGTCGGCGCGCACGTCCTTCAGATCCTCGTTCAGGACCGGGCTGTACCAGAAGAAGTCGCGGCTCTTCTTGCGGACCCGGAAGGCATCGGTGACGAGCGGAAGGCCGGACAGCTCCGCCTCGAGGCCGGAGAGCTTGGCTGCGGGGGCAAGCATGTCAGCGCACGAATTCGATGTTGGTGGGGGAGGGACCGGGGATCACGTAGGCCTTCTGGGCATGCGAGATTTCCTCCTCGCCATGCTCGCGCAGAAGCTTCATCAGCCGCTCGCGCATGATCATGCCGGGACGATCGGAGGGCATATGCGCCTCGACCTTGCGCCCCATATCGATCGGCGTATCCGGATCGGTCGATTCCAGAATGCCGCGGTCTTCCTCGAGAATAGCCGCGTCCCAGGCGCGCAATTCCTCGGCCGGACAGTCGGCCTCGGTGTCGTTGCGGTAGAGAATCTGGGCGAGATGGATGCGCTCATCGTCGATCGGCGTCGCCGAATTGATGATGATGTGGCGCAGCCCCGATGGATATTCGATATCGAGCCGCCGGCAGAACGGCATGAACCACTTGTTGCGCATGTGGCGCGTGGTCATCGGGTCGGTGGTGCCGGTGATGCGGTGCGATTTCGGCGGATTGACGATGGAGATCAGCGTCTCCGCCTCGAAGCCGTAATCGGTCTCGGTGATCTGGTATTTTTCCGGCTTGGGCTGGGTGATCTGGCCGAAAGTGCCTTTGTGCACGAAGGCGAAATGCGCATTGTCGAACGAGTTCTCCATCATGCGGAGCGGCCCACAATTCCACGTTTCATGGAATTGATGGATTCGGCGGAAGCTCGCGTCGTTCTCCTCCGGCACGTCAGGGATCGGCATCAGCGGCTCGTCGAGGCAAACCCAGGCATAGCCGTAGCGCTCCGCGCAATGATAGGGCCGCACGCCGAGCCGGGGCACGATCTGCTCGGGGGAGAATTGCGGGATTTTCACCAGCGTTCCGTCGCGGTCATAGGTCCAGCCGTGATAGCCGCAGACGATCAGCCCGTTCTCGCACCAGCCCTTGGAGAGCTTGGCGGTGCGGTGGCAGCAGCGATCCTGCAGGCAGGCCGGTTCGCCCTTGTCGTCGAGAAAAAGAACGATGTTCTCGCCCAGCAGCGTGAAGGGCTTGGGCCCGGCCTTCAGGTCCTCGACCTTGTGCGTCGCATACCAGAAGCGGCGGAAGACTTTCTGTTTTGTGGTGATCATGCGGTGGTCCTCCTCGTTTCAATGCGTCAGGTTTCCGCGACGACTTCGCTTTCGTGCCAGTCGCCGAGCGCAAGCCGCGACAATCCCACCATCGCGACGAACAACACGATTCCGGCGACGGTGATCAGGAACAAGGCCGCGAACATGCGCGGAATGTTGAGCTGGAAACCCGACTGCAGGATTTCGTAGGCGAGCCCGGCCTGCCGCCCCCCGGTGCCGGCGACAAATTCGGCGACCACGGCGCCGATCAGCGCGAGCCCGCTGGAAATGCGCAATCCGCCGAAGAAATAGGGAAGCGCGCTCGGGATGCGCAGCCGGATCAATGTCTGCAGCCGTCCGGCCTTGTTCAGCGAGAACAGGTTGGCGAGGCCATGATCGACGCTGCGCAGGCCCAGAATCGTGTTCGCGATGATCGGGAAAATTGCAATGATGGTCGCGCACAGGATCAGGGCGATCTGGGTGTCCTTCACCAGAATGATGATCAGCGGCGCGATTGCGACGATCGGAGTCACCTGCAGCACCACGGCATAGGGCAGGAAGGCGCGCTCGATCACCTTGCTCTGCACGAATACGAAGGCGATCAGCGTCCCCAGGATCACTGCGGCCCCGAACGCAATCAGCGCGACCCGCATGGTCATCCAGAGCGCACGCAGCAGCGTCGGCGTGTCCTCGATGAACGTCGCGGCGACCGCGCTTGGAGCCGGGAACAGATAGGAGGGAATATTGTAGTAGCGGCACACGCCTTCCCAGGCTGCGACCATCGCAAGGCCCGCGATTGTGGGGGACGCGATCCGCAGGAACAGTTCGTTGTTGATCAGCGGCATCGTCTCACCCGCTCGCAAGCGACGCTTCGGTCAGCATCGTGGAGAGATCGCGGCAAAGCTGCGCGAAGCGCTGCGTCGTGCGAAACGCATCGTCGCGCGGATGCGGCTCGTCGATGACCATTTCGCCGAAGATTCGACCGGGCCGCGCCGCCATCACGACGATGCGAGTTGACAGGAATACCGCCTCGTAAATGGAGTGCGTCACGAAGATGACGGAGAGCTTCTTGCCCCACCACAGCGAGACGAGATCGCTGTCGAGCTTGTTGCGGGTGAATTCGTCGAGCGCGCCGAACGGCTCGTCCATCAGCAGCAGGTTCGGCTCGGTCACGAGTGCGCGAGCGATCGAGACGCGCATGCGCATCCCGCCGGAAAGCTGGCGGGGATAATTGCGCCGGTATTCCGTCAGGCCCACCAGATCGAGCGCTGCGTCGATGCGTTTGGCTGCCTGCGCCTTGCTCATGCCCGCGAGATCGAGCGGGAGCCGCACATTGCTCTCCACCCGCGACCAGGGCATCAGCGTCGGGTCCTGGAACACGAATGAGAGCTGCCGGCCGTCCTGTCCGACGCGGTCGAACCCGCTGCGCCACCAGACGAGCCGCCCGTCGGTCGGCTCGGAGAGACCCGCGACGAGCTTGAGCAGCGTGCTCTTGCCGCAGCCGGAAGGGCCGATCAGCGAGACGAATTCGCCTTCGCGGATCGTCAGATCGATCGGCGCCAGTCCGCGCGTCCCGTTGGCGAACACCTTTTCTGCCGAAAGGATTTCGACCACAGGCTCGCCCGTCGCATGACGCGCCGCTGCCGGAGCAGCAGCGGCCACGCGGCGCGTATCGAGATGTTCCACGGCAGCCTGCATCGTGCAGGACTCACATCATGATTTTGAGGTCTTTCACGAACTGCGTTGTGAAAGCCTTCTTCCAGTCCGTCTCGGGCTTCAGCAGACCGGCGTCGACCAGATAGTCGTAGGTCTTCTTCCAGCGTTCCTCGGTGATGACCCCGATGCCCAAGGTCTGGGCGTCGCCGCCATCGAGGACTTTCAGCTCCTTCATCTTCTCGATGCCGAAGGCGATTTGCGCGTCCGACATTTTCGGATTGGCTTCCTTGATCAGCACGTTCGCAGGAGCCGGATTGACCATGTAGTTCTTCCAGCCTTCGAGCGAGGCGCGAACGAACTTGCCGACAAGCTCAGGGTTCTTTTCGAGGAAGGGCCGTGTCGTCACCATCGTCGTGCCGTAGGGCGGATAGCCGTCGGCGGCGAACAGGAAGAACTTCACCGGCACATTCTGCTGCTTCGCCTGGAACGGCTCGGATGACGGATAGCCCTGCTGCGCGATGTTCTTGTCGGCGAAGAAGGGCTGCAGATTGAAGGTGTAGGCCTTGGTCTGCTCGTCGGTATAGCCGTATTTCTTCTTGAGCCAGGGCCACCAGGTCGTGCGGCCGGAGGAGGCGATCAGGATCGTCTTGTCCTTCAGATCAGCGAGGCTCTTGACGTCGTCATGGGTCATCATGCCCTGCAGGTCGTACTGGAACGACGTGCCGACGGTGATCACCGGCAGACCCTGCTCGATGCCCTTGAGGCACTGGATGTCATAGCCCATGATCATGTCGACTTCGCCCGCGAGCAGGAGCTGCATCGCGTTGACCTGCGGACCGCCCATGCGGATGGTCGCGTCGAGACCGGCCTTCTCGTAAAGGCCCGTGGCCTTGGCCTGATAGAAGCCGCCATGCTCGGCTTGCGCGTACCAGCTCGTCAGGAACGTGATCTTGTCGGCCGCGAAGGCCGGGCGGCGAAAGCCGATGGTGGCGCCGGCTGCGGCCATGGTGCCGAGCATGGCGCGGCGGGTGATTTTGGACCGGGAGAACGTCATGGCGGGGCTACCTCGTTGTCTGATCGTGAGTTTTGCCCGTGGCTCGCGGTGAGCCCGCCACAGGCTGAATTGCTGCGCTGCACCTTTCACGAATTCCAGATCAATCGTGATTGCCGGAAAAGCATCAAATTGCGTGCGTTGCGCTCTCAATTTGCGCTCGCTAGAGTGAAACCCGCGCGCTTTTCTGCCTAGATCGTGAGCGTGACTAGGAATTGGCTGGTAAAAGCTGGGGATAATGCTGCACGGTCGCCTCCTGCGTTATGTCGATGAAGTCGCCCGGTCCGGCTCGATCCGGAAAGCGGCGGCGAGGCTGAACGTCGCATCCTCCGCCATCAATCGGCAGATTCTCGCGCTCGAGGAGGAGATCGGCTCGCCGATATTCGAGCGCATGCCGCGCGGTCTGCGCCTGACCACGGCGGGCGAGCTTCTCATCGGCCATGTCCGGCAGACGCTGAAGGAGCACGACCGCGTCCGCGCACGCATCGAATCGCTGAAGGGCTTGCGCCGCGGGGAGGTGACGATCGTCACCACCAGCGGCATTGCCGGCGGCTTCCTCGCGGGCATCGTCAGCCGCTTCGTTGCCGCGCATCCCGGCTTCAAGGTGCGTGTCTTCACGTCACCGCGCGATGCTGCCATCGCTGCGGTGACCAGCGGAGAAGCCGATCTCGGGCTCGCCTACAACCTGCCGCACAATCCGCGTCTGGCGAGCTTCTACCGCGCCAATTTCCAGCTCGGCGCGATCATGGCGCCGGGCCATCCGCTGGCGCGGCGCGTCTCGATCCGTCTCAGCGATTGCGTGCAGTTTCCATTGATCGTGGCCGATTCGAGCATGTCGATCCGCGATGTGATCGAGGCGCGGGCCCCGGCCGATCTCGATATCTCGCTGGCGATCGAATCAAACTCCATCGGCTTCATGAAACGCATGGCGGCGACCGTTCCGAATATCTCGTTTCTCAACCCGGTCGATGTCGGCGAGGAGCTGGAGAGGGGCTCGCTTGTCTTCGTGCCGGTCCGCGAGCTGCAGGGCCAGCCGCAGGTGCTGAGCCTCGTGCATCGGTCCCGCGCGCCGCTGGAAAATGCCGCCCATCTGCTGGCGACCAAGATCTGCGCCTCGCTCGATCAGGGAGCTGCCGCCGAGCCGGCGAGCGCCGAACCCGTCAGCGTCCGCAAAAAAGCAGCGCTCTGATCGAAATTTGCCGCTTTTCCCGTGCGCCTGTCGCCCCAATGGTCAGGGCCGATGACCATGACCCCTTTCAAATCCCTTCGCATTCCCGAAACCGGCGCCTACTGGTTGCGCGAGGCGCGCATCCCAGAGTGCCTTTTGAGCGGAGCGCCCCCGGCGGCGGCCGATGGCGATGGCTCGCTGCTGGTCGATCTTTTGATCGAGGGCGGAAAGATTGCGGCCATCGCGCCCGCGGGATCGGCGCCGGTCGGCGGTATGTCCGTCGATCTGGCCGGCCGGCATGTCTGGCCGATGCTGGTCGATGTCCACACCCATCTCGACAAGGGCCATGTCGTCGACCGCACGCCCAATCCGGACGGCAGCTTCGCCGGGGCGCGCGATGCGACCTCGTACGACCGCGAGCGCTTCTGGCGGCACGACGACGTCTATCGCCGCATGACTTTCGGGCTGCGCTGCGCAGAGGCGCACGGTGTCTCCGCCATCCGCACGCATCTCGATTCCCACGAAGGGCAGGGCGACATTTCCTGGGAGGTGTTCCGCAACGTGCGCGAGGAGTGGAAGGGCCGCATCGACCTGCAGGCGGTCGGCCTGTTCCCTATCGACATCTACCGCGGGCCCTATGGCGTGCACATGGCAAATGTCGTCGCACGCTCCGGCGGGATCATGGGCGGCGTGACGCGCGCCTCCGGCCAGGTGCATGGCGAGAATCTCGCGGACATCGACATGCTGCTCGACACGGTCTTTCGTCTCGCCGGCGAGCGCGGCCTCGCGGTCGATCTGCATGTCGACGAGACCGGCGATCCTTCCGCAGCGACGCTGCGCAATGTCGCCGAGGCCGTCCTGCGCAACAAGTTCAGATATTCGGTGACCTGCGGCCATTGCTGCAGCCTCGCCGTCCAGGACGAACGCGAGGTCGAGCGCACGATCGGCCTCGTCGCAGAAGCGGGCATCTCCGTCGTCACGCTGCCGACCGTGAACATGTATCTGCAGGATCGCGTTGCCGGCCGCACGCCGCGCTGGCGCGGGGTCACCGTGGTGAAGGAATTGCGCGCCAAAGGCGTGCGGGTCGCGGTCGCGGGCGACAATTGCCGCGATGCCTTCTATGCCTATGGCGATCACGACATGCTGGATACGTTCCGGCAGGCCGTGCGCATCCTGCATCTCGACCATCCGCATGGCGACGCGCCGGCTCTCGTCGCGCCCGAGCCGGCGGCGATCATGGCGAACGGTCACGGGGTCGTTGCGAAAGGCGCGCCCGCGCGCCTGATCGTGTTCAATGCGCGCTCGCTCAACGAGATCGTCAGTCGCCCGCACAGCGACCGCCTGCTGATCCGCGACGGCCGCGCGCTCGCCTGCGAGATGCCGGATTACGCCGAGCTGGAATTCGTGCGCGCCGCGAAGGATTTCCCGCGCACCGCACCGACCGCGCAAGCCGCGCAGGTTGCCGCCGAATAGGGAGCGCTCGCATGCTGATGCATCAGCTTCTTCTGGATCAGGCCGAACGCCAGCCCGGCAAGATCGCGTTCCGCTGGGTGGATCGTGCAAAGACCCAGACCTACGCGGAATCCGTTGCGGCGATGGAGACCTTCGCCGGCGCGCTGCATCACCTGGGGGTCGGGAAAGGCGACCGCGTCACCATCTTCGCCCACAACGGCATGGACTATATCAATGGCCTGCTCGCCTGCTGGCGCATTGGCGCGATCCCCGCACTGGTGAACGTGAAATTCGCCGCCGAGCTTCCCTACTATTTTGCGGACCACACCCCGAGCGTCGTCATCTATACCCACGACATGGGCGAGCCGGTCCGTGCCGCCGCGGCCGGCGCGCCTTCGGTGAAGCACCTGGTCTGCATGGACGGCCCGCAGGAGCAGGCGCATGCGCTGCCGGAATTGCTGGCGGCAAAATTCACCCCGCCCGTCGATCCTTGGGACGAGAATGCCATCGCGCATCTCTCCTACACGTCCGGCACGACCGGCCAGCCGAAAGGCGCCTGCCTGTGTCACGAGCCGACTGTGCGCGCCTCGCGCTGCATCGGCGAGCGGTTGCGCATCCGGCCCGAGGACGTGTCGTTCGGCCCCACGGCCCTGTCGAGTTCCTATCAGCTTGTCGGCAATCTGCTGCCGCCGCTCGCGGCGGGCGCGACCATCAACGTGATGGGACGCTGGACGCAGGCCACAGGCTACGACGCCATCGAGGCGACCGGCGCGACCTTCCTGATCGGCAATCCGCCGCTGCTCGAGGAAGTCCTCACCGAGAGCCGCGCGCGCGGCCGATCGCCCGGCAAATTGCGCTTCGTCATGTCGGGCGGCGGTCCGGTGCCGCCGACGCTCAAGCAGGCCTGGCGCGACCACCTGAAAATCCCCCTCGTCGAGAGCTACGGCCAGAGCGAGCTCGGCGGCTTTGTCGGTCTCGGCTATCCCGAACTGGAAACGGATGACGACAAGCTGCTGCGCGTCGGGCGTCCGCTGCCCGACAAGGAGGTCCGCATCTTCGGGCCGGACGATACGCCGCTCGGCACCGGAGAAGTGGGCGACATCGTGCTGCGCGGCGGTTTCATGTGGGGCTATTGGGGCAAGCCTGAAAAGACGAAAGAGGCGACGCGTGGCGGATGGCTGCGTACCGGCGATCTCGGCATGATCGATGCCGACGGATTCCTGACCATGCGCAGCCGTCGCGCCGAACTGATCGAGGTGAAGGGCGTCGCCTGGTATCCGCGCGATGTCGAGGAAGCGTTGTGCCGGATCGAGGGCGTGCGGCAAGCCGCGCTCGTCGGTCTGCCCGACGCCGAGCTTGGCCGCCGGCCCACCGCCTTCGTCACCATGCATGCCGGCGCGACGCATGACGGCGCGAGCCTGAAGGACGCACTGCGGGGAGCCGTGGAGTACGATGTCGGCATGATGACTGTGACGGTCCTGCCGGAACTGCCCATGACCCCGACCGGAAAGATCGCCAAGAGCGATCTCGCCGCGGCTTTCGGCGCCGTCAAGCAGGTCGCCTGAGGCGATGCGTCTGAAATCCCGGTGGTGGTGGGATCTCTCCACCCGAGACTTTGCCGCGCTCGACATGAGCAGCGTGATCGCTGTGCAGCCGGTCGGCGCGGTCGAGCAGCACGGTCCGCATCTGCCGGTGCGGGTCGATGCGGCGATCAATGCCGGTATCATCGACAGGGCGGTCCCGCTCATGCCGGCCGACCTGCCCGTGCTGATCCTCCCGCCGCTTCCGGTCGGCAAGTCCAACGAGCATCTCGCCTATCCCGGCACGCTCAATCTCAGCTACGACACGCTGGCGCGAGTCTGGTATGAGATCGGCGAGAGCGTGCACCGCGCGGGCTGTCGCAAGATTCTCTTCTACAACTCGCATGGCGGGCAGCCGCAGGTCGTGGATATTGTGTGCCGCGAATTGCGCGTGAATCTCGGCATGTTCGCGGTCGGTGCCTCGTGGTTCAGGACGATCGATTCCAGCGATCTCTACGGCGCCGAAGAACGCAGGCACGGCATCCACGGCGGCGAATCCGAGACCAGCATCATGCTGCACCTGCATCCCGATCTCGTGGACACGACGCAGGCGCAGAACTTCGTCCCGACCTCAGTGCCGATGGAGCGCGACTACAAGATCCTCACGCCGGAGGGCAATGTCGGTTTTGGATGGCAGACGCAGGATCTGCAGCCCTTCGGCGCGTGCGGCAACGCGGCCGCCGCCGACGCCGGACGCGGCGCACAGTCGGTCGAGCGGGCGGCGAACGCACTTGTTGCGCTTTTGAAGGAGATAGACCGCTTTCCGCTCGATCAATTGACGGACCGGACCGCTTACTCGCGATGACCGCGCAGGCTTTGCCGGCACGGACATTGTGCTCGGTCGCCGGCCCGGAACGCGCCATCATGACGACGCGCGACGGCGTGTCGCTCGTCGCCGACATCTATCGTCCGCAAATCCCGGGCAAGCATCCCGTTTTGCTGATGCGTCAGCCCTATGGCAGGCGTATCGCATCGACCGTCGTGTTCGCGCATCCCGCCTGGTATGCCGCGCATGGCTATATTGTCATCATTCAGGACGTGCGCGGACGCGGCGAGAGCGGCGGCACTTTCCGGCTTTTTGCCGACGACATCGATGACGGCGCCGACACGCTGGCCTGGGCCGCCGATCTGCCGGGCGCGAATGGGCGCGTCGGCATGTATGGCTTCAGCTATCAGGGCACCAACCAGCTGCTCGCGATGGCGGGCGCGCGCCGCGCGGGATCGAAGCGGCCCGACGCGCTCGCCGTGACGATGGCGGGCTGGACTATCCGCGACGACTGGGCCTATGAGGGCAACGCTTTTCGGCTTGCGGGCAATATCGGCTGGGCCTGCCAGATGGGCGCGGAGGCCGCGCGCCTGGCCGGCGACGAGGAGGCTTTCACGGCGCTCGCAACGGCCGGGCGGGCAGGGCCGCAATGGCGCGGTGCGCCGGCTTTGCCGGACGCGCTCGTTCGCCACGCTCATTATACTCACCACGCCGATTGGCTGCGCGACGATCCCGCCTACTGGTCGTCCATTGCCCCGGCTTCCGCGCTCGCCGACGATCCGCTCGATGTGCCGGTCCTGCATGTCGGCGGCTGGCAGGACACGATGCTTGCCGGCACGCTGGCTTGCCACGCCACCTTCGACAAAGCCGGGCTTGCGCCGCAACGGCTTGTGATCGGGCCCTGGACGCACATGCCGTGGGGACGCAATGTCGGTGCGCTCGATCTCGGGGCCAACGCGGTCTCTCCCATCGAGGCGGAGCAGCTCGCGTTCTTCGACGCCCATCTTCGCAACGACGGCACGGCGCCGAGGGGCATCCGCCTGTTCGATGTCGGCGCGAAGACATGGCGGGACTTTTCGCACTGGCCAGAGACGCGCGAGCTGTCGCTGTATCTCGGCTCGAATGGGCTGGCGGCGGCAACGCCGGATCGCGGCGAACTTTCCGACGAACCGGGAGCGGACGGCGGCGACATCCTGGTTCACGATCCCTGGCGTCCCGCGCCCGCCCTCGGCGGCGCCACCGGGCAGCCGGGCGGGTTCCAGAATCGCGCGGCGATCGACGACCGGGCCGACGTCGCCGTCTATACAAGCGCGCCGCTGAATGCGCCGCTATTCCTGGCTGGGGAGATTGGCGCAGAGCTTGCCGTCGCATGCGATCAGCCGTCGCACGATCTCTCGTGCCATATGTCGATCGTGTCGCCGGACGGTCGTGCCATGTCGCTTGCGATCGGATTTCTGCGTGTCGCCGATGCCGGAGCGCCGGGCCTGCGCCGCGTTCATCTGGGCAGCGTGTGCTGCACCATCCCTGCCGGCCATGCGATCCGTTTGTCGGTCCAGGCCGCAGCATGGCCGGCATTCATGGTGAACCCGGGCCCGCATCCACCCGCGCCGGAAAGCCGAATCATGGATTGCAGGATCACGACATTGCACATCAAGCATGGGCGGGCAGTGCAAAGCCGTCTCATTCTGCCCTGTGCCTGAGTGGAGCGAAGTTTCGATTGCCAATGCTCCGAATACGCTTCATGCGCGCGACAGCTACCAGCGATTGACGGGAAGCACCACCATCTGCGCGACCTGAACGTGGCGCGGCTGCGCCAGCGCGAACATGACCGAGCGGGCAATGTCCTCCGGATCGAGCGCCATCTTGAACTCGTCGAAATAGGCCTTTTCCTTCGTCGTGTCGCCGCGATAGCGCGTCAGGATAATGCCGGTCCTGGTCAATCCGGGCATGATCTCGATCACGCGGATGCCGGTTTCCGCAAGCTCGGCGCGGATCACCTCGGTGAGCATGTGAAGTCCGGCCTTGCTGGCGTTGTAAGGTGCCATGTCGGGCACGATTCGCAGCGCGGCGATCGAGCCCATGTTGACGATGTCGCCGGTGTTGCGCTTCACCATGTCCGGCAGGAAGGCGCGCGTCACGCGCATGAGGCCGATCAGGTTGGTCTCGACGATGGCGGCCCAGTCGTCGGCCGAGCCGACATCGAAGCGCTTGCGCCCGCCGATATCGTGCCCGGCATTGTTGATGAGAATATCGATGGGGCGGAATGCCTCCGGGATGCGTTCGGGGAGCAATTCGACGCTCTTGCCGTCGGTGATATCGGCTGTGAGCGAAATGGCGTCGGCGCCGAGCGTCTGCGCGAGGGCGGACAGCTTGCGCTCGTCGCGATCGAGCAGCACGACGCGGTGGCCGGCCGCCACCAGGGCCTTCGCTATGGCCGTGCCCATGCCGCCGGCCGCGCCGGTGAGCAGGGCGGTTCCCTTGAAGTCAGACGGCATGGTGTTGTCTCCTGCTTGTTTGCGTGGCGCGGAATCCGGCGATCAGGTCTGCATGCCCCAGCGGCGCACGGTCCTTTTCTCGATGGTCAGGAACACGACATTCTCGACAACGATGCCGAGCAGAATGACCGTGAGCAGGCCCGCGAAGACCGAGGGGATTTCGAGCGCGTTCTTGGTCTCGAAAATGTACCAGCCCAGTCCGCCCCCGCCCGCATTCGCGCCGAACACCAGCTCGGCTGCGATCAGTGTGCGCCAGGCGAAGGCCCAGCCGATCTTGAGGCCGGTGAGAATGCTGGGAAACGCGCCCGGGATCAGAATGCGCGTGACATAGCCGATCCGCGAGAGGCCGTAATTCTGGCCGACCATCCGCCAGGTCGGGCTGACGCTGCGAAACCCGGCATGCGTGTTCAGCGCGACCGACCACAGCACGGCATGAATCAGCACGAAGATGATGCCGCCGGTGCCGAGCCCGAACCAGATCATCGCGAGCGGCAGCAGCGCGATGGAGGGCAACGGGTTGAACATCGCCGTCAGCGTCTCGAGCAGGTCCGATCCGATGCGGGTTGCGCTGGCGAAAGCCGTGAACAATCCCGCGAGCACGAGACCGATCAGGTAGCCCTGGAACAGCACCTTCATCGAGTGAAAGGTGGCCGACGGGATCTCGCCGCTGACGAGTCCGTTCCAGAAGGCGAGCGCGGTTGCTGTGAATGTGGGAAAGACCAGCGGGTTGCCCAGCCAGCGCGCATAAACCTCCCAGATCAGCGCGAGAAACAGCAGGATCAGGGTCTTTCGAAGGCCGCCGAAATCCGCGAGCTTCTCCCAGGTGGAAAGCGGCTTCTCGACCACGCCGTATCCGCTGGTCTGTATGGTGCAGACGAATTCCGGTCGTTCGTGCTGGATTGCGCGCGTGTCAGACATGGGCCGAGCTTTTTTCGGTGACCGATCGTTCGAAGAGGAGCCGCTCGATGCGGCCGGACAGCGTGGTTCCGTCGGCGTGCGGGATGTCGGCGCCGCTGCTGTTGATCTCGCCCTTGACCTGGCCGGGATGTGCGCTCAGCAGCAGGATGCGGTTGCCGATGCGGACCGCCTCCGGAATCGAATGCGTTACGAACAGGACCGTGAATTTCGTATCGTCCCAAAGCCGCAGCAATTCCTCCTGCATCTTGCTGCGCGTCAGCGCATCGAGCGCCGCGAACGGCTCGTCCATCAGGAGGATGGCCGGCTCCATCGCCATGCCGCGCGCAATGGCGACCCGCTGCTTCATGCCGCCCGAAAGCGTGTGAGGGTAGTTGTCCGCGAACTCGGTCAGGCCGACCTTCTCGATGTAGAACATCGCCCGCTGCGCCGCCTCTCGGGCATTCAGCGTATGGCTGGCCACGAGCGCGAAGGTAATGTTTTCCTTCACCGTCTTCCACGGCAGCAGCTGATCGAATTCCTGAAACACCAGGATTCGATCCGGGCCGGGCTTCGAAATCTCGACGCCATTGAGCCGCATTTCGCCCTCGATCGGGCGAATGAATCCGCCGACGGCCTTCAGCAGCGTGGACTTGCCGCAGCCGGAGGGGCCGAGGATGACGAAACGGTCCGACTGGTAGACGTTGAAGCTGACCCGATAGGTTGCCGTGACCAGATGATCGCGGGTCCGGTATTGCAACGTCACGCCTTTGACGGACAGGAGCGGGCTGGCGCCGTCACTCATCGTCTCAAAGCTCCGTGGCAGAATCCGGCGGAGCGCCCGACGCTCCGCCGGCGAGCGCGGTCTGGCGGAATTCAGTTTCCCCCGGCTATGTCGGCGCCACTGAAGAACAGCTCGTTGATCGACGTCGGCTTGTTCTTCAGGGTGCCGATGCTGTTCATGAAGTCCGCATACTTCAGCACGCCTTCAGGCTTCGTCGTGTAGTAGATCAGCGGATCGTCGAGGATCTCGACGAGCTGCTCGACCGTCCAGCCCTTGCCGCCCATCGAATCCAGCAGCACCTGGGCGGCCGCCTTCCTGTCGGCCTTTATCATCGCGAAGGATTCCTTGAGCGCCGCCACAAAGGCGGCATAGGCCTTCGGATTCTCGTCGTGGAATTTCGTCGTCGTCGAGATCATCGTGAAGGTCTGCGGTCCGCCCATCACGTCGTTCGTCGTCTGGATGGTGCGAACGGATGCGTCGCGCCGTTCCTGATGATGGAATGGCGGCGATGTATAATGCGCCGTGATCTGCTCGTTGCCCGACAGGATGGCAACGACGCCGTCCGGGTGTCGCATCGAGACGGTGTTCTTGTCGAACTTGAAGGTGGCATCCCTGCCGAATTTCTTCTCGGCATACATCTGCATGATGATCGCTGGAATCGATACCTTGACCGCCGTGACGGCGATCTTGTCGCCATCCCTCAGGTCGTCGATCGTCTTCAGGTGCTCGGCGCGGGTGTTGAGGAACATCGGCATGGTGCTCATCGCGGCCACGCCCTTGACGTTGGCATTGCCCCTGGTGCGGTCCCACAGGATGAGGAAGGACGGCGGGCCGGCGGAGATGAAATCGGCCGACCCGGAGAGCAGCGCGTCGTTCATCACGGACGGACCGCCGATATTGGCCCAGTTCACGGTAAGCTTGAGGCCGGCTTCGGCTGCCTTCTTCTCGATCAGCTCATATTTCTTCATCATGTGGAGCGGCAGAAATCCGAATCCGCCGGCGCCCAGCGGAATCCGCAATTCGCTGGGCTCCGCTTGCGCCGAAAGCGGCGCGAGCGCAAGACCGCCTGCCACGAGCAGTGCGAGACATCCCTTCATCATCTTCCTCCCTGTCGTTCGGCTTTCTGGGTGACCCGTGCAGCGGGCCTTGTTATTCGCAGTGTAGCCGCAGAGCGCAGTATGTCACCCTGCAGGCACGGCGTCGGCGATAAGCGTGCGGCAATCGTCCAGATCGTCGATCGTCCAGCATTTTGAGATGAGTCGCTCGACCTGTGACCTGGGCAGCACCATGCCGGCCTGGTCGAGTGTCTTTTCCTCCAGCTGCCTGTCGGTCATCGGGCGCGCGATGTTGCCGATGGAATGCTCGTTGTAGAAGGACAGGCGGCGTCCGTCCCTGAGCACGACCTCGACCTTGACGGCATCGTCGGCAATGGCCCGATCGGCCTTCGCGACCGCAAGCTCGCGAATGCGCTTGATGTCCGGATCGTTCACGGCCTCGTCGGTGAATTCCCGCAATCCGCCGCGCCCGCGCACAAGCCCGATGGCTGCTGCATGAAACACCGAGAACTTGCCCTCCAGTCCGACCGAGATGCGCTGCTTGTTACAGAGGTCGAGCACGATCGGTGCGACCGTCAGCCTGACCTCGCTGACGTCGCCGGGCGCGAACTTGTGCTCGTCATGCAGAATGCTGCACGCCTCGATGGTGGGATGAATGACGATGCCGCAGGGATAGGGCTTGTAGGTGTTCTCGCGCAGGTCGAAATCGGTCCCGAGCCTGTCCGTCACCTTGCTGAGATCGGAACGCGCCGCTAGGACGGCGGCGAAGCCGCGCGGACCCTCGAGTCCGTATATGCCGCTGGTGAAGCCGTTGGAGGCGAGCAGGGCCGCGAGATAGCCGGCCTCGGCCGATCGGCCGGGATGGAGAGCCTTTCC
Source organism: Pseudorhodoplanes sp. (assembly GCA_013388965.1). Classification (GTDB taxonomy): domain Bacteria; phylum Pseudomonadota; class Alphaproteobacteria; order Rhizobiales; family Xanthobacteraceae; genus Pseudorhodoplanes. Next base: position 16,912 of record JACAEG010000203.1, read on the forward strand.
CATTGAGCCGAACATTTCCCGGATGCCGGCGGCCTGGGTCGCCGCAAGCCCGATCGCCCAAATCATGTTCTGCAGAGGAAGATTCAGCAGCCGCCCGATGCCGGCGGCCGCCCCGAACACGCCGGCCGTGCCGGTGATGTGCCAGCCGACATCATAATGGGCGGGATAGACGGCGTTTCCGATGCGGGACGTCGCCTCGAATCCGAGAATGAAGGAATGCATGAAGGCCGCGCCGGAGACCGGCGTGGTCGAAGCATAGGCGAACAGCGCCGAGAGTGTCGGCGCTGACGGATGGATGTAGTTTTTCGGCGTTGTGTCGTCATAGTCGTGAACGTGGGACGAGATGCCGTTTATCAGCGAGGCGCGCAGCGGATCGAGCTTCTCGCTGCGCCCGAGCACGGCCGCCGTCGGCGGGCCGGAATAAGGAGCGACCGTGCGCACGGCGATATCGCTCGCCGCCTCGCGGCATCCGCCAATGGCGCAACCCACGAAGTTCAGCAGCGCGCGCCGGGCCTCGTGACGGACATCCTGGGGAATGTCCTCGAGACGGTTTGACGTCAGCCACTCTGCGAGCGTTTTCGTTTGCATGATCCCAATCTCGATTGCTTCTTTTCACGCGATGCGCGGCCAATAGGCGGCGCATTCGCATTCCAGCGGCCGTAACCGACCTTCGCCTGCGGTCAAGCTCCGGCGCGCAAGCGCGTGGGCGCCCGCCGTGGAGCCCGATCCTGGCTCATTTCTGCTTGTCGATTTCCGCGAAGACCTCGCGCGCGATGCGAAAACAGTCGACGCCTGCCGGCACGCCGCAATAGATCGCGACCTGCAGGAAGATTTCGCGGATTTCTTCGCGGGTCAGCCCGTTCCGCAAGGCGCCGGCAATATGCATCTTCAGCTCGTGCGGGCGGTTGAGCGCACTGATCATCGCCAGGTTGATGATGCTGCGTGTCTTGCGGGGCAGTTCGTCCCGGCCCCAGACATAGCCCCAGCAATACTCGGTCGCGAGTTCCTGCATCGGGCGGTTGAAGTCGTCGGCCGTCTTGAACGAATTCTCGACAAACTCGGCACCGAGCACGGCTTTGCGGATCTCCAGTCCGCGCTCGAAAGTGGCCTTGTCCATGTTTCTCTCCATTGGCTTGATTGATCTTGTCGGTTCGAGGAAGTGCGGGAAGGACTATCGCGCGGCCCTCTGCATGGGCGCCGGAGCCCCGGCCGCTGCCTGCACGGGCACGACATGTTCGAGCGCGTCAAGCAGATAGGGCCGGAAATCGGGATAGTTCTCGATCATCGGAAAGTGCCCCATGCCCTTCATGAGCTGGTAATGCGAGCCGCGGATCGCCGCCGCGACGGCCTCGCTCATGGCCGGCGTGCAGGAATAGTCGTATTCGCCGGTCAGCAGCGCGACCTTGCAGCGCGAGGTATCGATGCGCTTGATGTCCTCGCGCGCGTCCCAGTCCAGACTGTAGAAATGGACATCGCCCTGATACACGCCGGGACCGGATTGGCTGTAATACCACCAGTTCTCGCGCCGGTTGACCTCGGGGCTGTAGGGCGAATTGAGGCCGTAAGTGTAGCTCGCGCATAACTCGCCGCCGTGAATGGCGGGGTGATGCAGGAATTCGTTGTAGCGGCCCGGCGCATAGGCCGAGCTTTCGAGTCCGACGATGCCGCGCAACTCGTTCTGATAGTCGGCTGCGAGCTTCAGCACGATCGCGCCACCCATCGAGCAGCCAAGCACGACGGGACGTTCGAGACCGAGCGCCTTCCAGACTGCACGGATGGTATCGAGATAGGACCGTGTCGTAAGACGGAACCGCTTGAGCCACCATCTGTCGGGCGGCGTCGAACGGCCGTGAAACGGCATGTCGAAGGCGAGGACGTGAAAGCGCTCGGTCACCGCCGGATCGTTCATCATGTGGCGGTATTGCCGGCTGTCATTGCCCGCCGTGTGCAGGCACAGCAATGGAACGCCGGAACCGGCTTCCTCGACGAAGATTCGGTGCTGCTCGCCGGCGACGTCGATCGTGAGATAGCGGCCGGTAATCGGCTCGAATTCAGGCATGGGGCGCTCCCGTCTCGCGCATGATATTCATCATCCGGTGCAGCGCGCGCGCGTTCTGCATGGCGGCGAGGCTGTCGCCCTCGAGCACGAACTCGGGCACGCGCATCAGCATGGCGAAGAAGTCGTGAAACAGCGGCGGCGGGTTGGGACTGAGGAACTTGTCCCAGACCTCGATCGGCGACCGAAATCCGAATTCGGAGCGGACGTCGAGGCGAGGCTCGGCCACGATGTCGACAATGCGCCCCTTGTCGACCTTCACCGCATAGCGCCGGTCGCCGAAGGTCAGCGTGAAGGTCGTCGTGAACCACCGGCCGATGACATCGAGCTCAACATCGGCATTGACATTGTCGCGATAGCGGGACAGCCAGTCGGCACCCGGATAGTCTTTCATCTGGAAATCCTCAACGCGCACTCAACGACGCCAGGGAAGGGCATTCCGGCGGCCGGACCCGGCCGCCGGAGCCTGTCTTTCGTGCGGCTAGTTCTTTGGCCAGTTGGCTTTCGCCATCGCGAGATCGGGCGGGTAGATCGTGACCGGCACGCCGTTCTGCCACTGGATGATGGTTAGGCCCGCGCCTTCGCGCCGGCCGTCGGCTTCGAACTTGATCTTGCCGCCCGGATAATACCTGGACGGGCCGCCATCCATCGTGCGCAGAGCCTCGGCGACCGCCTCGCGATCGGCCTTGCCTGCCTTCTCCAGGGCGTCGCGAATGACCAGCATGTCGGCATAGGTCGAGATCGCGTTCTGCGTCATCCAGGGTTCGTTATACCTTTTCTTGAGCTCGGCGATGATTTCCTCGTGGCCCTTCGAGCCCCAGCTGCCGACCGCGCCCATCATGCCGTCGAGAAGGTCGGGCGACATGGTCTTGAGCATGTCGGGCTCGAACATCGCGATGCCGAAGGCGATGGTCGGGACCTTGCCCTTGCCCATGCCGAACTCGTTCATCTTTTCGAGGACGAGCTTGGCGTCCGAGATGACCGTGGGCAGGAAGAAGAGCAGATCCGGCCGCGCCGCGCGTATTTTCTGCACCAGCGGCGTGGCATCGGCGAGCGGCGGCGTGAAGGTTTCATCCACCACGAGCTGCAGCCCGAGCTCCTTGAGCAGACGTTCACGCATCGGCTTGACGGACGACACCGAGGCGGCCGTGTTGTCGGTAACGATGGCGACAGTCTTCGGGTTTGCACCTGCGGCCTTGGCGGTGGCCAGAATCACGGGCAGGGATTGTTCCGCCTGGGCGGCCGAACTGGCCGAGGTCTGGAAGATGTACTTGAAGCCGCGTTGCGTGATGAGATCGGAGTAGGACAGGGTCAGCATCGGCAGCTTCGCCCGCTCCGTCACTTCGGTCACGGCCAGCGTGAACGAGCTCAGATAGGCGCCGGTGGCGGCAACCATGTCCGGCTCTTCGGCGATCATGCGCTGAGCGGCGTTCTTTGCCTTCTCGGTCGAGTCGCCCGAATCGAGCACGACGAGCTTGAGCTTGGCGCCGCCGAGCGACTTGATGCCGCCTTCCGCATTGATGCGATCGACCGCCATCTCCGCGCCCATGCGCATCACCGCGCCCGGACGCGCATAGAGGCCCGAAAGCGGCACGATCAGTCCGACCTTGACTTCCTTGGGTTGCTGCGCCTGTGCCGTCGGCACGGCCAGTCCCACCGCCAGTGCGGCCGGCAACAGCAGCCGGCCGAATAGTCCCAATTTTCTGCTAATCATGGGTCGTCTCCTCTGCGTGATCCCGCTTGAACGCGGGCAGTTTATTCCTCACATGCCAAGATAGGCGGCGCGAACGCGATCATCCGCGCGCAATGTCTCGTTGGTGCCTTTCAGGACGACCTGGCCCGCCTCGAGCACGTAGCCGTGGTCTGCGGATTCCAGAGCCTCGGCGACGCGCTGCTCGACCAGAAGGATTGTCAGTTTCGTCTGGCGCCTGATCTCGATCAGCCGCTCGAAGATGAAATCGGCAATGGCGGGCGAGAGGCCCATCGACGGTTCGTCGAGCATCAACAGCTTCGGCGACGACGCGAGCCCGCGGCCGATCGCCAGCATCTGCTGTTCGCCGCCGGACAGCGTGCCGGCAAACTGGTTTCTCCGTTCCGACAGCACGGGAAAGAACCCGAGAATGCGCTCGATATTGGCGTTCCAGTCGCGGCGACCGGCTTCCGTGTAGGCGCCCATTTCGAGATTTTCCATCACCGTGAGCGAGGGAAAGACCTGGCGGCCCTCTGGCACATGCGCGATGCCGAGATGCGGGCGCCGGCTCGGCTTGACGGCAAGCAGATCGATACCGTCAAACTCGATCCGACCGTTGCGCGGCCGCACCGTGCCGGAGATGGTCTTGAAAAGGGTCGTCTTGCCGGCGCCATTGGGGCCGACGACGGCCACGAACTCGCCGGCGCCGACCTCGATCGAGACCTCCTTGAGGACCGGAACCGAGGAATAGCCGGCGCGGATGTTATCGACCTTGAGCATAAGCGCTCCACTTCGTGCCCAGATAGGCTTCGATCACGCGCTGATCGCGTGTCACGGTCTGGGGTTCTCCTTCCATCAGCACGGCGCCGTGATCCAGCACGACGAAGCGGTCGACCAGACGGACCATCGCGTGCATCGTGTGTTCGATAATGACGATCGTGATGCCTTCGCTCGCGAGCTTGCGAAGCACCGCGACGACTTCGGCCGCCTCGTTGGTTCCGAGACCTGCAAGCGTCTCGTCGAGCAGCAGAAGGCGCGGCTGACCGGCCAGTGCGCGCGCAAGCTCCATCAGGCGTAGCTCCTTGGTCGTGAGCTCGAGCGCAATCTGATCGGCAACGTTCGAAAGTCCGACACGCATGACGGCCTGTTCCGCGAGCCGCCGCGCCTCGCTGTCATTGCGGGCGTGGACGAAAGCGCCCACCGTGACATTGTCGGTCACCGACAGCCGCGGAAACGGTCGCATGATCTGAAAGGTGCGGCCGACGCCGGCATCGCATATCCGGTAGGGCGGCCAGCCGACGATGTCGCGGCCTTCCAGGACGACGCTGCCGGCATCCGGCTTGAGAAACCCGTTGAGCAGATTGAATACGGTGGTCTTGCCGGCGCCGTTGGGGCCGATGATGCCCAGTATCGATCCGCGCTTGACGTCGAAGCTGACGTTCTGAACGGCCTTCAATCCACCGAAGCTCTTTGACAATCCGCGCACCGAAAGGATCGGGTCGCTTTGCTGATTCGCTCGGACCGCGAAGGGCGCCGGTTGCGGGACCGGAAAAGCCGAAGGGGCCGCCGCGTCGGCCAGCTTGACGCGCTTCCTGGCAACCAGGCGCGGCCAGCGGCGCCGAACGAATTCCTGCCCTTTCCAGAACAGTCCTTCCGGCGCCGCGAGAATGACGACCACGATGGCGATGCCGAATATGACGCCCTGAATGCCCGGAAAGCGCGCGCCGAACTCCGCATGCAGGATTTCCGAAAGCGGGATGAGGATAGTCGCGCCGATCACCGGCCCCCACACCGTGCCGACGCCGCCGAACATCGCGACGGTGAGGGCCTGTGCCGAGATCAGCATGCCGAATACCGATACCGGCGTGACCACCAGCAGCACGATGGCATAGAAGGCGCCCGTCGCGCTGGCGATGGCGCCGCTGACCGCAATGGCGCGCAGCTTCCACAGCAGCGTATTGATTCCGGCCGCTTCCGCAGCGGCTTCGTTCTGCTTGATCGCGATCAGCGACATGCCGAAGCGCGAGCGTTCGATCGCGCGCGAGATCAATACGACGATGATCATCAGCGCGAGTGCGAGCAGAGTGTAGATTCGCGGGTCGGAGAACTGCATGTACGCGAATGCGTTCTCATGCTTCATGGACAGCGTGACTTCCTGATAGCCAAGCCATTCGAACACGTAGAGAAGGGCAAGCGGGTAGGCGAGCATCGCCAGGGCGAAATAGTGGCTCCGCAACCGGAAGGTCGGAAAGCCGATCAGCAGTCCCGCCAGCGCACCCAGAACCGCCGCGATCGGAATCAGCAGCCAGGGTGAAAGGTCGAAATACATCTGGCCGAGCGCAGTGGTGTAGGCGCCGATGCCGAAGAAGGCGGCATGCCCGAAGGAGATGAGGCCGGTATAGCCGCTGAGGATGTTCCAGGAGAGGCCGAAGGTCGCCCACACCAGCACCAGCGTCATCATCAGCTGGTAGTAGGAGTTGGTGATCGAGAAGGCGATCACCGCATAGACGACTGCGAAGATCGCGATCGGGAGAAAAGCGCGCGCGTCCACCATTGCTCACGTCCTCTCGACCACGCGGCCAAAGAACCCTTGCGGCCGGAAGAAGATGATGAGCAGGAAGACGACGAAGATCGCAGTATTCTGCAACTGGGTGGGCAGGATGAGCGTCGAAAGCTGCTGCACAAGTCCGATCGTCATGCCGCCCCAGAAGGCGCCGAGGATCGACCCCATGCCGCCGAGCACCACGCCGGCATACATGATGATCACGTATTCGAGTCCCACATAGGGGTGGAACGGATAGTTCGGCGCGAGCAGGCCGCCGGCCAGTGCCGTAATGCTGACGCCGAGCGCGAACGCGATGCGGTGCGCGAAGTCCACGTCGATGCCCATATACGTGGCGGCCGTGGGGTTGTCGGCGGATGCGCGAAGCGCCTTGCCGAGCCGCGTTTTCGCAATCACCACCGCCAGCACGCAGATGATGGCGACCGAGAGCAGCGCGGCGAGGGCGCGCGCGCGGTTGACGAAAATCTCGATCATATCGCCCCAGATCGGGCCGATCTTCCAGGCGCTGCTCGATAGCGGCGTCTGCACCGAGTGCAGGATCGAGCCGAATACGATCTGGCCCCCATTCTCCAGGATCAGCGCAATACCGAGGGTGAGAATGAGCTGCGCGTAATGGCCCTCGCCCTCAAGTTGCGCCGTGCGCGTGCCGCTGACTCTCGAAATCAGAAGCTGATGGATGAAATAGCCGGCCACGAACAGGATCGGCCCGGCGACGAAGGCAGCAAGATAGGGCCCGACGAAGCTGCCGAAGAGCGCGCTCACGCCCAGCGCCACGAAGGCGTAATAGGCGGTGTACATGCCGAGCATCATGAAATCGCCCTGGGCGAAATTGATGACGCGCATGACGCCGAAGATGAGCGCCAGGCCGACGCACATCAGTCCGTAAAGGGCACCGAGGAGAAGGCCTGCGCTCAATGACTGCAGGACATTCTCGACCACCTGGACGCTGAACATGCGGCGACCTCAGGCCGGCCTGCGGTCGAGATCCGTCAGTCGCGCGTGTCTCTGGCGTGGGCCCGTCCGAGCTTTCGGCATTGCATGTCCTCCCCGATTTTTTGTGTGGCGGCGGTTGAGGCCGGCCTGATGGATCAGCTTGACTGTCCATCTTATCGTCAGATTGACAGACAGGATGATCAGCTGTCAATGTAGTGCGTCGGTTGTTCTCAGCCGAGATGCGGAAAACCAGCCGGGGCGAAATCCTCTTGGGCCCGTGGGAATTGGCGATTATTGGGGAGCGCGCCCTCTTGACGCGACAAGCAGATTGCCGATGAAAAATCCGCCGACCGTGAGCCGCCCGGCCAATGCGGCGAACATCAAGCGTGTTGCGACCGTCGCCGCGCCCGTGCGCAGCCAGGTCATCGAAATGCTGCGCACCGCAATCACCAGCGGCCAGTTCTCGCCCGGCCAGCGGCTGGTCGAGAAAGACCTGTGCGACATGATGGGGGTCAGCCGTCCATCGTTGCGCGAGGCGCTGCGTCAGGTCGAGAGCGAAGGGCTCATTGTCACCATCCCGAATCGCGGTCCGATCGTGTCGCAATTGTCGCCGCGCGATGTCGCGAGCATCTATGAAGTCCGCGGCGCGCTCGAGGCGCTCGCAGCCGAACGATTTGCGGCGGTGGCAAGCGATGAGCAGGTGGCGCGGCTCGATGTTGCGGTGACGGAGCTCGAGGCGGCCTACAAGACCGGCGACATCGAAAAGATCGTCGTTGCCAAGCGCGCATTCTACGATGTGATGCTGGAAGGCAGCGGCAACAGCATCCTGCCAGCGCTTCTGCGCACGATGAATGCCAGGATCACGCAATTGCGGCGCGTGTCGCTGTCATCGCCCGAGCGCGCGGTCAACAGCCTGCAGGAAATCCGGGCGGTGCTGAACGCGATCAAGCAGCGCGATCCGGAGGCGGCATTCAAGGCATCGCTGCACCATATCAAGGAGGCCTCCAAGGTCGCGCTCGCGTCTCTGGAGCCCTCGTCGCGTTAGTTGGGTGGAAACGTTCAGGGACAAGAAGAATGACTGACAAGATGCTCGGGTTCATCGGCGTTGGCCGCATGGGCAACCATATGGCGCGGCGGCTGGTCGCGGCCGGTCACAAGGTGGTGGTTTTTGACGCCGATGCGCGCGCCCTGCAGCAGGCGACTGCGGACGGCGCAAGTGCGGCTCATTCTCCGGCCGACGTGGCCTCGCAGGCCGAGATCGTGCTGGCCAGCCTGCCGACGCCCGACATCGTCAAGGCGGTTGCGCTTGGCAGCAAAGGGGTCCTTGAGGGCTCCAAGGCAAAGATTTTCATCGATCTGTCGACGACCGGACCGCGCACCGCGTGCGAGGTGGCCGAAAAACTTGAGGCGAAGGGCATCGTCGCCGTCGATGCGCCGGTGAGCGGCGGTCCGGCTGGCGCCGAAAAGGGCACGCTCGCGGTCATGGTGTCCGGGCCCAAGAGCCTGTCGGAGCAGCTCACGCCGGTCCTCAGCGTGATCGGAAAGGTCTTCTGGGTCGGAGAGAAGCCGGGCCTCGGACAGACCATGAAGCTCTGCAACAATCTGCTCTCGGCCACCGCGATCACGATCACGTCGGAAGCGCTGGTGATGGGGACGAAGGCAGGCCTGGATCCCGCTGTCATGCTCGACGTCATCAACGCCGGCAGCGGCCGCAACACAGCCACCTCCGACAAGTTCCCGCGCTGCGTCCTGCCGCGCAAGTTCGACTTCGGCTTTGCGACGGACCTGCTCTACAAGGACGTGCGGCTTTGCCTGGAGGAAGGCGAGAGGCTCGGCGTTCCGATGATCGTCGGCAACGCCGTCCGGCAGCTCGTCGGCATCGCCAAGGCGCTCAAGGGTCCCGGCTCCGACATCACGGAAATCGTTCAGCCCGTCGAGCAATGGGCCGGCGTGGAGGTCAAGCCAGCCGGGTCGCGGTCATGAGCGACGAGGACATCTACGAGGTCTACGCGGTCCACTACGGTCATCA
>JACAEG010000204.1 GCA_013388965.1 Pseudorhodoplanes sp.
GGCCTATCTCAAGAAGCTGGACGGTCAGCCCGAGACGGCCTCGCCGCCCGCAACCGCCGTTCCCGCCGCACAGGCACAGCCGCCTTCGCTCGTGCCCTCCTCCGCGCGGGCGGGACAGCGCGACTGTTCCGAGCGCAAGGCGCTGCGCTCGGCGCAATCGATCGAGTCGACGAAGATCACCTTCGTCAACAAGTCCGGCATGTATCGCGGCATCATGTGGATCGACCATCGCGGCATGCTGCAGGATTATGGCGGCGTCAATTCGGGCGACCAGGTGACCTACGATACCTTTCGCGCGCATGCGTGGATGATCGTGACCGGCCCGGGCGACTGCCTGCAGATTTTCACCGCGGCTGCGGAGCCAGCGATTGTCGAACTTGTCCGTCTCAAGGCCGACGGTCCGCCGGCGCCCGGGACGGCGGCCCCGCCCCTGCCGAAAGCCGTGCAGCCGCTCGTCTGCGCCCAGAATTACAGGCTGCAGAACGGCAACTGCGTGCTGGTGCAGAATTGCGGGCCGAACGCCTATCGCAGCCCGGAGGGCGACTGCTATTGCAACAAGGGCTACAGGATGCAGGGCGGCAAATGCGTCTGGCCCCAGGACAGGCAGGGTTTCGAAATTGCGCCGTGGAAGAAGGGCGGCTGCAAGACCTGGCAGACCGAGTGCCGGAGAGGCGTTGCACGCTCGTGCACGAGGTATGAGGAGACCTGCCAGGTCAACTGACGGCTGAGTTGACCGGACCGCGCGACTTCAGCCCGCTGGGACTGGAGAAGAAAACGGGGCCATGTCGGCCCCGCTTCCTTGCCTGTGCGTGCGCGCGTCGATCTCAGTTCCGGCTCTTGTCGACCAGCGCGCCTTTCTTGATCCAGGGCATCATGTCGCGCAGCTTCTCGCCGACCTGCTCGATCGGGTGCTGCGCGAGCTTGGCGCGCGTCGCCTTGAACGAGGTCTGGTTGACCTTGTTCTCCAGCATCCAGTCGCGCGTGAACTTGCCGCTCTGGATGTCGGCCAGCACCTTGCGCATCTCCTTCCTCGTCTCGTCGGTGATGATGCGCGGACCGGTGACGTATTCGCCGTATTCGGCGGTGTTGGAGATCGAGTAGTTCATGTTGGCGATGCCGCCCTCGTAGATGAGGTCGACGATCAGCTTCACCTCGTGCAGGCATTCGAAATACGCCATCTCGGGCGCATAGCCCGCTTCCACCAGCGTCTCGTAGCCGCCCTTGATCAACTCGACCAGGCCGCCGCACAGCACCACCTGCTCGCCGAACAGGTCGGTCTCGCATTCCTCGCGGAAGCTCGTCTCGATGATGCCGGCGCGGCCGCCGCCGATCGCCGAGGCATAGGACAGGCCGAGATCGTGCGCGTTGCCTGAGGCGTCCCTGTGGATCGCGAGCAGGCAGGGCACGCCGCCGCCGCGCTGATATTCGGATCGCACGGTGTGGCCGGGGCCCTTGGGGGCGACCATCAGAACGTCGATGTCGGCGCGCGGCTCGATCAGGTTGAAATGCACGTTGAGACCGTGCGCGAACATCAAAGCGGCGCCGTTCTTCATGTTGGCATGCAGATGGTCGCGATAGATGTCGGCCTGCAATTCGTCGGGCGTCAGCATCATCATCACGTCGGCCCATTTGGCCGCCTCGGCGACGTCCATCACCTTCAGCTTCTCGCCCTCGGCCTTCTTCACGCCGGCGGAGGTCTTGCGCAGCGCGACCGCGACCTCCTTGACGCCCGAGTCGCGCAGGTTGAGCGCATGGGCATGGCCCTGGCTGCCATAGCCGATGATGGCGACCTTCTTGCCCTTGATCAGGTTCAGGTCGGCATCGCGGTCGTAATAAACGCGCATAGTCACAAGCCCCTTTCCGGCACAATGGATGGGGGCAGAAACGTCAAACGGCCCGGAAAATCAAGCGAGAATGCCGCCCCACGCACCTGCCATGCGGCCGGCCGCGTCAAATTGCGCCGACAACCTTGAGGATCGACCGGATACTCAGGCCCAGCACGAGGCAGCCCACCACCAGCATCAGAATCCGCGTGGGGACGATGCGGGTCAGATAGCCGGCAAACGGCGCGACGATCAGGCCCCCCAGAATAAGGGGCACCACCGGCAGGATATCGGCAAAGCCAAGCGACACGGCGAACGCCGCCGAGGTGACGACCGTGACCAGGAATTCCGTCAGGTTGACCGATCCGATGACGAGGCGCGGGGTGTGGCCGCCTCCGATCAGGCTGCTCGTGACGATCGGGCCCCAGCCGCCCCCGCCGATCGCGTCCAGCAGCCCGCCAAGGAAGCCGATAACCGGAATTCCGCGCCAGCTCGGCTGAAGGCGCTGCACCCTGCGCACGGCCTTGACGATAATCACGCAGCCCATCACCGCGAGATAGGCCGACACGAAAGGCGCGATGAACCTGCCGTCCACATTCGCAAGCAGCGTCGCGCCGAGCCCCCCGCCAATGGTGCCTGGAATGGCGAGACGGCGCACCATTGCCCAGTCGATATTGCGCTGCTTCCAATGCGACGCACCCGACGCCGCCGTCGTGAATATCTCCGCGATATGAACCATCGCGCTCGCCTGCGCGGGCGGTGTGCCGAAGCTCAGCATGAAGGTCGTCGCTGTCACGCCGAATGCCATGCCGAGCGCACCGTCGACGAGCTGTGCCGCCATCCCGACCCCGAAGAATAGCCACCACGCTGAATCCATGTCCCACCCCCAATGCCCCGGCGGGTCCAAGTCCAGCATCTAATCCTGACTAATTCAATCAGAATAATATTATTATAAGAGCGCCTTTATGGGTTTTCTTGCTCCGGCCGCCTGCGCGAGCGTGATTTTCTCGAGAACCCTGGCCGTGGCGTCTCGCGCGGCGATCAGGGCCGGGCGAAGCCGGCAGGTATGGATGTCCTCGCATTCGGGGCAGGGCCGGAATGCGGTCTGGCTGGCGCAGGGCGCGAGCGCCAGCGGCCCGTCGATATGGCGGATGATTTCCGCGAAATTGATGTCCTTCGGATTGCGGCTGAGCACGAAGCCGCCCTGCTTGCCGCGCGTCGCGACGACGAAATTGTAGCGCTTCAGCTCGGAGAAAATCTGCTCGAGGAAGGCGTGCGAAATGTCCAGTTCCTCGGCCATGTCGCGCACCGGCACGGGTGCGGCCCCGCGCTGGCCGGCGAGGTAGATCAGGGCCCGGAGGGCATATTTGGCGCGGCGGGAAAGCATGACTCCCCTCTAGGGGATCGCGAGAGTCGCGCCAAGCCCCGGTTCCGGCTCCGGCGCTCTGCGATTCGGGGACACTTGCTCGGGCCGGACGCGGGGCGGGGGCTCGGCTATCCCCTGGAGGCGACCGCAGGCCACCATCCCTCCCCCAGCGCCCGCAGCGCATTCAGGATCACCGCCACGTCGATGACCTCCTGCAGGAGCGCGCCTTGCACTGGGGTCAGATGGCCGAACGCGGCCGCGATCATGCCGCAGACCGAGAGGCCGATCCCCGCCACGACGCTTTCCAGCGCTATGCGCCGGGAGCGGCGCGCGATCGCGATGGCGGGAGCGATGCGGTCGACCTGATTCACCAGCAGCACGACATCGGCGGCCTCCGCCGAGGCGGCGGCACCGCGGGCGCCCATCGCGACCCCTACATCGGCGGCTGCGAGCGCGGGGGCGTCGTTGACCCCGTCGCCCGCCATCATCACCGGTCCGTTCTTGCGCTCCGAGAGCACCACCAGGACCTTCTGGTCCGGCGTCAGTTCGGCGCGCACTGCATCGATATCGAGACCCGCCGTAACCGCGCGAGCCACGTCCCTGCGGTCGCCGGTGGCGAGCACGATGCGGGCAATGCCGAGCGCGCGCAGCCGCGCCAGCAAAGCCTGCGCGCCGGCGCGCAATTCGTCGGCCAGCACGATTTCCCCGGCATGCCGCCCGTCGATGGCGACCGACACGGTGACCGCGCCCGGCGCCGATGCGCGCCGCGCGGGAGCCGCGGCGCCGATCTTCGAGGCGACGAAGCGGCGGCCGCCGACAGCGAGTCGCCATCCCGCGACCTTGCCCTCGATTCCCTCTCCGGGGGATTCCACGACCTCGCCTGGCACCGCGAGCACGAAGCCGCGCCGCCGCGCATCGGCGACAATCGCCTCCGCGATGGCATGCTGCGACGCCTGGTCGAGCGAGGCGGCAAGCTGCAGGACCTGATCTGCATCCATGCCGCTCGCAGGTTCGACCGCGATCACGCGCGCGGTGCCGGTGGTCAGCGTGCCGGTCTTGTCGATCACCAGCACCCGCACCCGCGCCATCATTTCGAGCGCGCCGCCCCCTTTGACGAGAATGCCGCTCTTGGCCGCGCGCGACATGCCGGAGACGATCGCGACGGGCACGGCGAGAATCAGCGGACATGGCGTCGCCACGACCAGCACTGCGACCGCGCGAATGGGATCGTCGGTCAGAAACCAGGCCGCCGCGGCGATGATCACGGTCGCCGCCAGAAAGACGAGCGAGAACCGGTCGGCGAGCCGCGACATCGGCGCCTTGGACGCCTGCGCGGCTTCCACCAGCCGCACGATCGCGGCATAGGTGCTTTCGGCGGCGCGGCGCGTCGCGACGAGATCGAAGGCTTCACCGACATTCGTCGATCCGCTCATCGCCAATTCGCCCGGCCGCTGCTGCACGGGGATCGATTCGCCGGTCAGCGCCGACTGGTCGAGCACGGCAAGTCCTTCCGCCACCTCGCCATCCACCGGCACGATGTCGCCGCGGCGGATCAGCAGCCGGTCGCCCTCCACGACTTTGTCGATCGGCACCTCCTCCAGCCCGCCATTGCGGTGGATGATCGCCGTGCGCGGCACGCGCGCCAGCAGCGCCGTCATCTCGCGCCGCGCGCGGCCTTCGGCAAAGCTTTCGAGATACTGGCCGCCTGAATACATCAGCGCCACGATCGCGGCGGCGAGATATTCCCCGAAGACCAGCGCTGCCGTCATCGACAGCGCGGCCACGATATCGAGCCCGACCTTTCCCGCGCGCAGGCTGGTGACGATCTCGAACAGGAGCGCGATCAGCACCGGAATCGCGGTCGCCGCCCAGAGGGGACCGGACCATTCCGGGAGGCCCGCCACGCGCAATGCAAAACCGGCCGCAAGACCGAGCGCGGCAAGGGCGATGAGGATGGGGCGAAGCGAATAGCTGTATTTCACGCTGGCTCGGTGTCAGTTTGCGGCGGCTACAATGACGACCTGAACTGTCGATTGCTGATGGCAGCAAACTCAGCAATTCGGAGAAACCCGGCCTCGCGCTCGCGCCCTACATCGCGTCCGGGCCCCGCCCGATCGCGACCACCCCGGTGCGCGAGACCTCGACCAGACCGAGCGGCAGCATCAGCTCGACGAACTGCTCGATCTTGTCGCTCTTGCCGGTGATCTCGAACACGAAGCTTTCCGTCGTGGCGTCGATCACGCGCGCGCGGAAGGCGTCGGCGAGCCGCAAGGCCTCGACCCGGTGGTCGCCCTTGCCGCGCACCTTGACCATCGCGAGCTCGCGCTCGATGGCGCGGCCGGTGACGGTGAGATCGACCACGCGATGCACGGGCACGAGCCGCTCGAGCTGGTTCTTGATCTGCTCGATCACCATTGGCGTGCCGCTGGTCACGATGGTGATCAGCGACAGGTGCTTCTGGTGCTCGGTCTCCGACACCGTCAGCGAGTCGATATTGTAGCCGCGCCCGGAGAACAGGCCGATGACGCGCGCGAGCACGCCGGGCTCGTTGTCGACCAGCACGGAGAGCGTGTGCGAGCCGGATTTCTCGACGACGGTCGCGGCGGGATAATGGGTGGTGGTGGCGGCAGTGTTCACGGAGGCATCCTTTGAGCATTCAATCCGTCATGGTCGGTTTGTCTCGGCCATCCCGCTTGGGCGGGCGCAATGCCCTGCCAAGCGGAAGGCGCGGACCGAGCCCGCGCATGACGGCGACTAAACCAGCAGCTTGCCTTCTTCCGTCACGGCATCGTCGATGCTCTCGGCGCTGTCGCCCAGAATCATCTCGTTATGCGCGCGGCCCGACGGGATCATCGGGAAGCAGTTCTCGTTGCGGTCGACGACGCAGTCGAAGATCACCGGCTTGTCGACCTTGATCATCTCCATGATCGCGGCATCGAGATCGCCCGGCTTCTCGCAGCGAATGCCGACGGCGTGATAGGCCTCCGCGAGCTTCACGAAGTCCGGCAGCGCCTCGGTGTAGCTCTCCGAATAGCGCCCGCCATGCAGCAATTCCTGCCACTGGCGCACCATGCCCATATACTGGTTGTTCAGGATGAAGATCTTGACCGGCAGCCGGTATTGCACCGCCGTCGACAGCTCCTGCATGTTCATGAGGATGGACGCCTCGCCCGCGATGTCGATCACGAGCGAATTCGGATGCGCCATCTGCACGCCGATCGCGGCCGGCAGGCCGTAGCCCATCGTGCCGAGCCCGCCCGAGGTCATCCAGCGGTTCGGCTCCTGGAAATTGTAGAACTGCGCCGCCCACATCTGGTGCTGACCGACCTCGGTCGTGATATAGGTGTCGCGATCCTTGGTCAGCTCGTAGAGCCTCTGGATGGCGTATTGCGGCTTGATGATGTCGAACGAATTCCTGTAGCTCAGCGACTTGCGCGCCCGCCACTTGTCGATCTGGCCCCACCAGTCCTTCAGCGCCCTGGCGTCGGACTTCAGACCCGATGCGCGCCAGATGCGCGTCATGTCCTCGAGCACATGCGCGCAATCGCCCACGATGCCGATATCGACCTTGACGTTCTTGTTGATCGAGGAGGCATCGATATCGACATGGATTTTGCGCGAGCCGGGCGAGAAGGCATCGACGCGGCCGGTGATGCGATCGTCGAAGCGCGCGCCGATGCAGATCATGACGTCGCAGTCGTGCATCGCCATGTTGGCCTCAAAGGTGCCGTGCATGCCGAGCCATTGCGGATCGGCGGCCGGAAAGGCGCCGAGCCCCATCAGCGTCGAGGTGATCGGAAAGCCGGTGAGCTTGACGAGTTCGCGCAGAAGCTGGCTCGCTTCCGTGCCGGAATTGATCACGCCGCCGCCGGTATAGAAGAGCGGGCGCTTGGCGCGCGCCATCATCTCGACCGCGGCCTTGATCTTGTCGAGGTCGCCCTTGACCTTCGGATTGTAGGTCTTGTGCTTGATGTTCTGCGGGCCGGTGTAATTGCCCCTCGCGAACTGGACATCCTTCGGGATATCCACCACCACCGGCCCCGGCCGGCCATGCGAGGCGACGTAGAACGCCTCGTGCAGCACGCGCGACAGGTCGTTGACGTTCTTCACGAGGTAATTGTGCTTGGTGCAGGGCCGCGTAATGCCAACCGTGTCGCATTCCTGGAAGGCGTCGTTGCCGATCAGATGCGTCGGCACCTGGCCCGTGATGACCACCAGCGGGATCGAATCCATCAATGCGTCGGTCAGCCCGGTGACCGCATTGGTCGCGCCCGGGCCGGAGGTGACGAGCACGCAGCCAACCTTGCCGGTCGAGCGCGCATAGCCTTCGGCCGCATGCACCGCGCCCTGCTCGTGCCGCACGAGAATGTGCTGCAGGCGGTTGGTGTTCTTGAACAGCTCGTCATAGATTGGCAGCACCGCGCCGCCGGGGTACCCGAAGATGTGCTGCACGCCCTGATCGGCGAGCGCCTCGACGACCATTTCGGCCCCGGTCATTTCCTTCGTCATTGTCCGCTCCACATACGCGACCTTCCGGAATCAAAAAGGGTCCCGAAGGACCCCTGACAGCGCACCGCCAATCGTGAGCGATCACTCGCCCGCGACGGTGCGCCCGCTTACGAGAATGATAACAAAATTGCGCGACACGAGGTCACCCCGTTACGATGTTGCGCGGGTTATAGTGGCCCTCCACGCCGCGGTCAAGCGGCCGGTCTGGCTAACTTTCCGGCAAACGGGGAGGCCCGCCGGGCCTTGGCAACCCGGCGGCGAGGTTCGCGAAACCGACGGGCGATGTCGTAGGATGGCGCGATGACCGACACCTCGTCCCCGCCGATCGCCGCGCAGTCCGTGGCCCCGCCGATCCGCCTGAGCGCGCATGCGCTCCTGGTCGGGGAACGCATCGACACGATGGGTCTCGAGCGCAGCGACGTGATCAACACCGCTCCGCTCGCCTTCCGCGTGGGCCAGGGCTACGCGATCCTGTTCCGCTATGGCGTCGCCGTGCTGGTCGGCCTGTCTCCGATCGAGGAAGACGAAACCGTGCGCGGCCTCAATGCGCGCATCGTCGGCAAACTCGAACGGTTCGAGGAGGAATCGGCGATCATCGAGGTCTCGCCGAGCCACGACGATCACATTCCTCCGGGCGGACCGATCCAGGTCAAGGACCTGTCGCCGCAGCGCCTCGTGGTGATCGCGGACGTGCTGGCCAAGAACGTCGCGCTGGCCCGCGGCGAGCGCGAGATGAGCCGCGTATTCGATGTGATCGAGCCGCTGGCCGCCGATCTTTCGAAGACCGGCCGCACGCCGGTCGCACGCAAGGAGATGCTGCGGATCATCGGACAGGCCCTGCTGGTGCGCCACCGGCTCACCGGCCGGGTGGAGATCGAGGAGAAGCCGGACGTCCTGTGGGACCGCTGGGACCTCGAGCGCCTGCACGCGCGGCTCGTCGACGAGTACGAACTGAAAGAGCGTGCGGGCGTGCTGTCCCGCAAGCTGGAAGTGGTCGGGGAGACCGCGCGCGGGCTGACCGACCTGATCGACGCCTCGCGCAGCACGCGGCTCGAAATCATGATCGTCGCGCTGATCGTGGTCGAGGTGCTGTTCACGATCTACGACCTGTTCTTCCGCGCGATGAAGTAGTCGGCGCCACCCTCCCCCTTGCGGGAAGGCTTGGGCATTGGCGGGCTTGATTGGGTTTCAATCGCAATCAGCCCCTCCTCCGGCTTCACCCACGCCCAGCCCGGCATCTGGTTGCGGAACCAGGTCGCCTGCCGCCTGGTGTATTGCCGCGTGTCGACGATCGCCTGCTCGGCCGCCGCTTCGAGCGTCATCTCTCCGCGAAGGACCTTGCGCAGCCACGGTACGCCATGCGCCTTCATCGCCGGCAGCGTTTCCGGCAGCTTGCGCGCATCGAGCGCCCGCACCTCCTCCAGCGCGCCGGCTTTCAGCATGGCCTCGAAGCGGCGCGCGATGGCCTGTTTCAGAGCCCCGCGTTCGGGATCGAGAAACACTTTGACCGCGCGCTGCGGATCGACGAGCGGCGGCATCC
Source organism: Pseudorhodoplanes sp. (assembly GCA_013388965.1). Classification (GTDB taxonomy): domain Bacteria; phylum Pseudomonadota; class Alphaproteobacteria; order Rhizobiales; family Xanthobacteraceae; genus Pseudorhodoplanes. The sequence goes on from JACAEG010000204.1 coordinate 9,239, forward strand.
CCTCGCGATGCCAGTCGGTCAGCGTGCGGCCGGTTGCCTCGACCACCTCCAGCGCGCGCAGGATGCGCGAACGGTCACGCGGCATCAGCCGCGCCGCCGAGGCCGGGTCGCGCCTCTGCAGGTCGCGATGCAGCGCCTCCACGCCTTCAATCTCCAAACGGTCGCGAAAATGCTGCCGCAGGTCGGCGGGCACCGGGGGAATGTCGGACAGGCCGGACGTCAGCGTCTTGAAATAGAGGCCGGTGCCGCCGACAAGGATCGGGACCATGCCGGCTTCTCGGATTTCGGCGAGAGCGGCTTTCGCATCGGTCAGCCACCGCCCGGTCGAATAATTCTCCGCCGCATCGACATGTCCGTAGAGCCGGTGCGGCACGCGCGCCTCCTCCTCCGGCGTCGGGCGCGCGGTGATGATGCGCAGATCGCGATAGACCTGCATGGAGTCGGCATTGACGATTACGCCGCCGATCCTCGTGGCCAGTTCAAGCGCGAGCGCGGACTTGCCGCTGGCGGTCGGCCCTGCAATAAGCACCGCTTTCGTTTCAACGCTCATTCCATGACCCACATCGCCACGCTCATCGCCGATCCGGCCCGCTTCGCGCTCGACGAGGCGCCGCTCGCCCGCGCCCTGACGGCGCTGCCCGCGCCGGGCGCCGTGCAATGGCTCGAGCGCGGCATCGCGGCGGACATTCCCTTTACACCGCGGCCCGGCGCGGACCAACGGGAGATCGCCGACATGGTGCGCGCCGCGCTCGGCGAGATTCCGGTCGATATCGTGGTGCAGCCTGCCGCGCACCGGCGCAAGAAGCTCCTTGTCGCCGACATGGATTCGACCATGATCGCGCAGGAATGCATCGACGAGCTGGCCGACCTGGTCGGGCTGAAGGCGCATGTCTCGGCCATTACCGAACGGGCGATGCGCGGCGAGATCGCATTCGAGCCGGCCTTGCGCGAGCGCGTCTCGCTGCTGAAGGGCCTGCCCGTCGCGGTCGTCGACCGATTGCTTTCGACGCGCATCACGCTCACGCCGGGCGGGCGCACGCTGATCGCAACCATGCGCGCGCACGGCGCCTATACATGTCTCGTGTCCGGCGGATTCACGCTGTTCACGCAGCCCATCGCCAGAATGATCGGCTTCGACGAGCAGCGCGCCAACATTCTCGCCCTGTCGAATAACCAGACCTTCGCCGGCACGGTCGGCGAGCCGATCCTCGGGCGCGAGGCGAAGCTTGCGACATTGCTCGATCTCGCCGCGCGGCAGGGGATCGGCCTCGACGAAACGCTGGCGATCGGCGACGGCGCCAACGATCTCGCCATGCTGGGCGCGGCCGGGCTCGGCATCGCCTATCACGCCAAGCCGGCGGTCGCGGCCGCCGCCCATGCGCGCATCGACCACAACGACCTGTCGGCCCTGCTCTACGTGCAGGGATATCGGCGAGAGGAGTTCGCGCTCTGATCCCTCCCCCTGAAAGGGAA
>JACAEG010000332.1 GCA_013388965.1 Pseudorhodoplanes sp.
GAAGGACCATCACGACAAGGCGGTCTGCCAGCAGGGCGTGTTCGACCGCGCCGTGTCCGCGATCAAGGCCGCGAAGGCCGCGGGCTTCAGCGTCAACGTCAACGCCACGATTTTCGACGGCCACAAGGCCGAGGACATCGCCGCCTATCTCGACTTCACCAAGGAGCTCGGCGTCGGCGTCTCGATCTCGCCGGGCTATGCCTATGAGCGCGCGCCCGACCAGGAGCATTTTCTGAACCGCAAGAAGACCAAGGAGCTGTTCCGGAAAGTCTTCGCGATGGGCAAGGGCAAGGGCTGGAATCTCTCTCACTCCGGCCTGTTCCTCGACTTCCTCGCCGGCAACCAGGAATTCCTCTGCTCGCCCTGGGGCATGCCGACGCGCAACATTTTCGGCTGGCAGAAGCCCTGCTATCTGATCGGCGAAGGCTATGTCAGCACCTACAAGGAGCTGATGGAAACGACGGACTGGGACCTCTACGGCACCGGCCGCTACGAGAAATGCGCGAATTGCATGGCGCATTGCGGCTACGAGCCGACCGCGGCCGACGCGACCTTCAGCAATCCATTCAAGGCGCTCAAGACCGCCTTGTTCGGCATCAAGACCGAAGGCGACATGGCGCCCGAAATCTCGATGGCCAACCAGCGGCCGGCGCAATACGTCTTTTCCGAGCAGGTCCAGAAGAAGCTGTCAGAAATGCGCCGCGAGGAAGCCGAGGCCAAGGCCCGCGCCCAGACCACCACGGCAGCGGCGTAACGCCTCGAACGCCGCATTCGCATCCCGCCCCGTCGCGATCAGCGACGGGATCTGGAACGGGTTGCGCGCCAGTCCCTTCGCCACCGCGAGATAGTCCACGCTGCCGTCCGGCTTCAGCGCCGTCGCGGCAACCTCCGGCAGCGCGCGCGTGACCGGATCGCAGATCGCCCGCAATATCCCGAACGGCAATCCGTGCGTCTGCGCGTAGGCCGCGGCGGCATGCGATTCCATGTCGACGGCATGCGCGCCGGTCTTCTCATGCAGGGCTCGCTTGTGCGCGGGCTGCATGACCGCCTCATCGACCCCGGCAAAGCTCACAACGGCATGGTCGTGACCTCCAGCCTTCAGCGCGCGCTCGAGCGCCGCAACGATTTCGGGCGACGCCGACCAGCGCATCCCGCCCGCGATGACGTCCCGGCCGATCGCGATCCGTCCCGGCGGATGATCGGCATGCAGCCCGCCGGCAAGCCCGAAGCTGATGACGGCGGCAAAGTCCTTCGGATCGAGCGAGGCCAGCGCGCGGCGCAAAGCCGGCGTATCGGCGCCGCTCCTGACGGCATGAATGCCCGGCCCCTCGACGATCGCGGCCTCACGGGCGATGCCGGTCACGATGAGGATGGAGCGGGTCATGGCTAAGGCGCTGATACCTTCACCCGCGCGCCAGCGCGATGACGAATAGTGCGACCGCAGCGAACCCAAGCGCTGTGCGCACGGCATGAAGCCGCCCCCACCTCACGATCAGGGCTCTGCTGTCCGCGTCGGCCGACATGGTCTCCGTATTCATCAGCATGGCATTGGTCGGCATGATGCCGATCAGCGTATAGGGCCAGTTCGCAATCAGCATGATCGCCCCGAGCACGAAGGCGAAGTTGTCGGTTTGCCACCAGGCGAACATGCCCAGCACGAATCCGAGAACCGCCAGCGAGGCCTGCATGACGAACCCGCGCTTGTAGGCAGGCTTCCATTGCCGCAGCAGAGCCTTGTTCTCGAGCGTCAGCCGCGCCGGCTGCTCGACCACGTTGATGTAGATCGCCGCGCCGGCAAATACCGACGCAACGACGAGTGCGAGCAAGCCTGCGAGCATCCAGATCCCAACGTAACAGCCGCCCTGTATCGATACCCTATATCAATATTGTCGCGTTTTCCCGCCCGCTCGGGCCGGGTGGGGGGTCGGGAATCACAAGGAGCCGCCCGCGCCTCGGGGAAGACAGCCGCCGGTCGCGCGTGGCGTCTCACATTCCGAATGCCGGGCGCCGGCTGTTGCTCGCTTTCAGATTGCGGAAGCGCGCCATCGCCCAGAGCGGGAAGAATTTCGAATAGCCGTGGTAGCGCAGATAGAACACGCGCGGGAACCCGGTCGCGGTGTATAGCTCCTCCGGCCACAGCCCGTCCTTGCCTTGCGTCCTTGAAAGATACGCGATGCCGCGCGCGACGGCCGGATGATCGACCTCGCCCGCCGCCATCAGCGCGAGCAAGGCCCAGGCGGTCTGCGATGACGTGCTCGGCGCCTTCTCATAGCCCTTGTAGTCGAGCTTGTAGCTCGTGCCGTCCTCGCCCCAGCCGCCATCCTCGTTCTGGATCGCGATCAGCCAGTCGGCGGCCCTGGCGACCATCGGCTCGGAGCGGTCGAAGCCCGCCGCATTGAGCGCGCACAGCACCGACCAGGTGCCGTAGATGTAGTTCATGCCCCAGCGGCCGTACCAGCTCCCGTCCTTGAGCTGGTCGCGGCGCAGATAGTCGATCGCACGCGCCATGTCCGGATTGGTCGCGGGCTTCTCGCCGAGCTGCGCCAGCATCGAGAGACAGCGCGCGGAGACGTCGGCGGTCGGCGGGTCGAGCAGCGCGCCGTGATCCGAGAACGGGATGTGGTTGAGATAGTCGTAATTGTTGTCGGCGTCGAAGGCGCCCCAGCCGCCATTCCTGCTCTGCAGTCCCCTCACCCACTCGTCGCCGCGCGCGATCGCCTCGTCGAAGCGATGCGAGCCGTCGAGTTTCTGTGCGCGATCCATTGCCATCACGACGACCGCAGTGTCGTCGAGATCGGGATAATAGTCGTTGCGGTACTGGAAGGCCCAGCCGCCCGGCCGCACGTCCGGCCGCTGCGCGATCCAGTCGCCCTTCACGTCGAGCACCTGCAAGGGCTTCAGCCAGTCGAGCCCGCGCTGCGCCTGTGCGACGGCCTTCGGGTCGTTCGTTTCCAGAAGCGCATGCGCGGTCAGCGCCGTGTCCCAGACCGGCGACACGCAGGGCTGGCAATAGGCCTCGTCCTGCTTGACGACGAGCAGCTTGTCGAGCGACCTGCGCGCGATGGCGCGGTCGGGATGGCTTTCCGGATAGCCCAGCACGTCGAACATCATCACCGAGTTCGCCATCGCCGGGAAAATCGCACCGAGCCCGTCCTCGCCGTTCAGGCGCGCGCGGGTGAACTCGACCGCCTTGTCGATCGCCCGCTTGCGCGAGCCTTTCGGGAAGCGCGGCTCCGCGATTTTCAGCAGGATATCGACGCCGCGGAAGAACGAGTACCAGAACCATTTCTGATGCGGCGCCTTCGACTTCGGGCCGACCGTGGACGGCGGCTGCACGAACAGCTCGTCGATGCCGATGCCGCGCTTGTTGCGTGCTTTGGGCTGCAGCGCATAGAGCACCAGCAACGGCACGATCACCGTGCGCGCCCAGTAGGAAATCTTGTCGATATGGAAGGGAAACCATTTCGGCAGCAGCATGATCTCGACCGGCATGGTCGGGACCGCGCTCCAGGGCAGGATGCCGTATAGCGCAAGCAGCACGCGCGTGAACACGTTGCTTTCCGCCGCACCGCCGCGGCTGAGGATCGCCTCGCGCGCGCGCTGCATGTGCGGCGCGTCGACGGAATCGCCGATCATCTTGAGGGCGAAATAGGCCTTCACGCTCGCGCTCATGTCGAACGCGCCGGCGTGGAACAGCGGCCAGCCGCCATGCGCGCCCTGGATGCGGCGCAGATAGACGCCGATCTTGCGCTCAAGCTCCTCGTCCGCGCGCTCGCCGAGATAATGCACGAGCAGCACATATTCGGCGGGAATGGTGGCGTCGGCCTCAAGCTCGAAAACCCAGTGCCCGTCGGGCTGCTGGCGGTCGAGAATCGCCCTGGTCGCGCTGGCAATGCGCTCCTCGAGTTCGGCGGCCGCGGGTGTCGCGGCGAGTTCGGCAAGTCCGGACATGTCGTTCATGGTCATCAGGCTTCTTGCGGATTCTCTGTCATTCCGGCACGGCGCGTGGCGCCGGCCCCGGAATCCGGACGCGGGCAATGCCCCTGCATCGGGATTCCGCGTTCGGCTAACCTTCGCGCGCCGCCCCGGAATGACTGCAAAATGGAAAGGTGCTTCATGATCCCTGCTTGAGGCGCAGAACAAGCTCGGCGGCTTTGTACCCCGACCGGATCGAACCCTCGATGGTCGCGGGCAGGCCCGTGTCGGTCCAGTCGCCCGCCAGAACCAGATTGGACCAGCGGGTCTCGGCGCCGGGCCGCCTGCGCTCCTGCGCAGGCAATGCGGCAAAAGTGGCGCGTTTCTCGCGCACGATCTGCCACGGCGGCAGGTCCGCCGCAACGCCCAGCGCCTTCACCACGTCCGCCCAGATTTGCGGGGCCAGCGCCTCGCGGGGCGTCTCCAGCAGGCGGTCGCCGTTGCTGACGGTGATCGAGATGCGGTCGGGGAAGGCGAAAATCCACTCCACCAGCCCGCCCACGACACCGGTGATCAGCGGCGTGCCGGGGGGCGGCGCGACCTTGAAATGCGCGTTCACGATGGCGCGGAAATTGTCCGGAACCGTGAGGCCCGGCAGCAGATCGGCCGCGACCGGCGGCGGTACGGCCAGGACGATCCGGTCGTCGGGGGAAAGGTCGGTCATGGCGTCGCCGAGATCCAGCCTGGTCGCGCGTCCGCCCTCGAAAGTGAGTGCCCGCAGCCGCCGGCCGAATTCAACGGCCATGCCATGCGTCCCGAGGAATTGCAGCGCCGGATCGACGAACGCCTTGGCGAGGCCCTGGTGCGCGACCAGCGGCCGGCAGGAGCGCCCGCCCGCGAGCAGCGTCTCGCGCACCACCGCGGCGGCAAGCCTTGCGGTCGAGACCGGAACATCGGTGTTGAGCGCGGCGACGAATAGCGGCTCCCACAGCCGGCGATAGAGCATGCCCTCGCAGGTCATGACGTCGCCGATCGTGGCGTCCGGCCCGGCGCGCAGCAGCCCGAGGATCGAGAGATAGTCGAGCGCGCGCGTGCCCGGCACGCGGCGCTTCGCATCCAAAATCCACCAGCCGATGCGGCCCTCATTCGGGCGCAGAACCCAGCGCGCGCCGGTGGCGAGATCGACGAAGGGAAATTCCGCGCTCTGCGGCCCGCGCAGCTTGTCCTCCGATCCGATGGCGCGCAGGAAATCCATCGCGGCGCGATTGCCCGAGAGCAGCAGATGATTTCCGTTGTCGATCTCCATGCCGAGCGTCTGGTCGAAATAGGAGCGGCAGCGCCCGCCCGCCTGCCGCGCGGCCTCGTAGACGCGCACGCGGCGGCCCGCCTTCACGAGCCTGACGGCTGCGGCCAATCCGGACAAGCCGGCGCCGGCGATATGGATCGTGGGCTCGGGCATCAGAACAGCGCGTAGCGCAGCATGATCCAGATCAGGTGCGGCTTGCCGAGCCGCACGCGCTCGCGCGGCGGGGCGAAGCCGCGCGCGATCATGCGCGACAGCATCACCTTGTAGGCCTCCGCCATCGCGCGCGGCATGCGCACGGTCTTGCGCGGCGAGCGCGCCATGACGAAGTCGGCCTCGTCGAAATGCCTCTGCGCGCGCTCCAGCACCCAGGCGCAGGCATGACCGATCTGCGGGCTCGCCAGCACGGTCCTGGGATCGCTTGCCGCGATACCGGCGGCATCGAGCGCCTCGCGCGGCAGATAAAGACGGTTGATCTGAGCATCCTCGTCGATGTCGCGCACGATATTGGTGAGCTGCAGCGCGCGGCCGAGATGATAGGCGAGCGCGATGCCGTCCTCGCGGCCCATGCCGAACACTTTCACGCATAGCCGCCCCACCGCGCTCGCAACGCGGTCGCAATACAGATCGAGCGTCCTGTAGTCCGGCGCCTGAATGTCGGCATGGACGTCCATCTCCATGCCATCGATGATGGCGAGGAAATCCTCGCGCGCGAATTTGAACGCGCGCAGCGGACCGGCAAGGCCGGCGATGCGCGGCGTGGGCCTCCCGGCATAGAGCGCATCGACATCCGCGCGCCAGCGATTGAGCTCGGCGAGCCGCTCGTCCTTCGGGCCGCCCTCGTCCGCCACGTCGTCGACGGCGCGGCAGAAGGAATAGATTTCGTAGATCGCCTTGCGCTGCGCCTTGGGCAGGATGCGCATGCCGGCATAGAACGACGAGCCGGACGCGCGGCGCGCGGCAAGGTCGGCCGTGCTCTCGGTCGCAGCCTGCATGGTCACGCGTCCTGCGCCTTGTGGCCCGTCCGCGGGGTTGGTCGCGTGAGGCGGCGCAGCAATTCACCCGCCGCGGCGACGGCGCCAACGGCGAGGAATTCGGCCTTGCTGTGATGCACGCGCTCGCTCAGCGGATCGCGCACCTTCAGCCCGGCATTCAGCTTGCGCGCCACGCGCTGGATGACCGCGACCTCGATGCCGAGGCGGAGATCCCGGATCCGCGCGGCAAACGCCTCGGACTGATCGAGCAGCGTGTCGGTCCGCTGCGCGAGTTGCGCGATCACCCGGCGCAGCGCGGGCGACGCCGTCGGCTCGCCCAGCGCATCGACCGTCAGTCCGTCGCGCAAGAGCGCGTCGAGCGGAATATAGACGCGGTCGAGCGCGCGAAAATCCTTCGCGCAGTCCTGCAGGTGATTGATGATCTGCAAGGCCGCGCACAGCGCGTCATTGGCGGGCCAGGTGTCGCGGCTCTCGCCATGCACGTCGAGCACGAAACGCCCCACGGGCATCGCGGAATAGGTGCAGTAATGGATCAATTCGTCCCAGTTGGCGTAGCGCCGCTTGGTCACGTCCATGCGGAAAGCGGTCAGCAGGTCCTGGGCGTGGCGCGGGGAGAGCTTGCGCTCGGCAAGCACCGCGCGCAGCGGGAGCGCGTCCTGCGCGCTGTCCGAATGGCCGAGCAGGGTTTGTTCCAGCGCATCGAGCCGGGCGAATTTCTCCGTCTCCGACAGGGTCGGGTGGTCGGCCACGTCGTCCGCCGCCCGGGCGAAGCGGTAGAAGGCCAGGACCACCGGCCGGTGCCGCGGCGCGATCAGGGCCGAGGCGACCGGGAAATTCTCGCCGCGATGGGTCTTGGTCGGCGCGATGCCGCCCTGTTCCGTCATTGGGTCGCCGATGCCTTCGCCTGTACCCGGCCCTTCCAGAGCCCGCCCCGGCCCACGGCGTGCTGATAGGCGGAATCGAGCGTGAAAGCCATATAGAAGGCCGCAATGACGGGCAGAAATGGCCCCCAGAGCGGCGAAAGGCGGTAGAAGCGCAAAATCGGCTGAAAGGCCGCCGCCATCGCCGCCCAGGCGAAAAATCCGAGGATTTGCGCCCATCCCGCCCCGAACAGCGCCAGAGCCGGCGGGGCGACGTAAACCAGCCCCATGCCCAGTATGGTCCCGGCCAGCAGGAGCGGCGAATAGCGGAGCTGGTGATAGGCCGAGCGCGCCACCATGCGCCGGATGTCTCCCAGGTCCGGGTAGGGCCGCAGGCTGTGGACGCGCTGCGTCAGCCCGAGCCAGACCGGCCCGACCGACTTCAGCCGCTCTCCGAGCGCGCAATCGTCGATCAGGGCGTCCCGGATCGCCTCGACGCCGCCGGCCCTGGCCAGCGCCTGCCGGCGCACCAGCATGCAGCCCCCGGCTGCGGCCGCCTCCCTGCGGGCCGGGTTATTCACCCATGCGAAGGGGTAGAGCATCGCGAAGAAGAACACGAAGGCCGGGATCAGCATGCGCTCCCAGAAGCTTTCGCAGCGCAGCCTCACCATCAGAGAGGTGAGAACGAGACCGCCCGCCTCCGCCCGCGCAGCCAGCCGGCGGAGCGTGCCGTCCTCGTAGGCAATATCGGCATCGGTGAAGAGAATGCAGTCGGGCGCCTCCGGCAGGGCATTGGCGTGGTCGGCGCCCTGCTTCATCGCCCAGACTTTTCCGGCCCAGCCGGCCGGCAGCGCCCGCCCGGAGAGTACGGTGAGCCGGTCGGCCGCGCCGATCCGGGCGGCCGCCGCGCGGGCGACTTCCGCGGTGCCGTCCCGGCTCTGGTCGTCCACCAGGATGATTCGGAACTCGCCCGGATAATCCTGCACCAGCAGCGACGAGAGATTCCTCCCGATCACGTCCGCCTCGTCGCGCGCGGGAATCACCGCGGCGATCGAGGGCCAGCGGGGAGGCTCCGGGAAAGCGCGATCGTCGTCGCGGATCTGCGTGCGCCAGAAGAAGCCGCGTCCAAGCAGCAGATAGAGCCAGATCGCGAGCGACAGCGCGGCTGCAACAAGGGCAATCATCGCGGCCCGACGATCAGCTCGCGCGCTGCCGCATGGCGTTGTCGACGAGCGTCTTGCCGAGCGACCAGACCGCGCCGGGCACGCGATGAGCATCCGCGATGACCGTGTCGAAAGACTTCTCGATCCAGTCGCAATCCTCGTCGGTGATGATCAGCGGCGGGAGCAGCTTGATCGTGTGATTGCCGTGGCCGGCGACCTGGCTCAGGATTTTCTCGTCCTTGAACAGCGGAATGATGATGAGCTGGCAGAACAGGCCGCTATTGGCCGCCTCCAGCAAATTCCACGAGGCTTTCAGCTTGAGCGAGCGCGGGCTGCCGAACTCGACACCGATCATCAGGCCCTTGCCGCGCACATCCTTGATCAGCTCGTAGCGCTGCGCCATGTCGCGGAAGGATTTGAGCAGCCGCTCGCCCTTGCGCGCGGAATTGCCGATCACGTCCTCGGCTTCCATCACGTCGAGCGTTGCAAGGCCGGCCGCCATCGCCATGTCGTTCTTGGAGAAGGTCGAGCCGTGCACCACGGCGCGGTCCATGCGATTGAACACCTTCTCGAAAATCCACTTGCGCGCCAATACGGCGCCGACCGGGATGTGGCCGCCGGACAGGGGCTTGGCGATCGTGACCATGTCGGGTTCGACGCCCCAATGCTCGACCGCGAGGAATTTCCCGGTGCGGCCCATGCCGGTCTGGATTTCGTCGGCGACGAACAGCGTCCCGTATTTGCGGCAGAGCGCGAGCGCGTCGCGAAGGTAATTGTCGTCCGGCAGATTGACGCCCTTGCCCTGGATCGGCTCGACGAAGAAGGCCGCGACCTGGCGCGATGCGAGCGCGCGTTCCAGTCCGGCGAGATCGTTGAATTCCACTTCGGCGCAATCGGGCAGCAGCGGGCCGAAGCCTTTCCGGAAAATCTCGTCGCCGTTGAGCGACAGCGGCCCGTAGGTGAGCCCGTGAAAGGCGTGGCTGCAATAGACGATGCCCGGCCGTCCGGTCGCCGAGCGCGCGAACTTGATCGCGGCTTCGACCGACTCGGTCCCGGAATTGGCGAAGAAGGCCTTTTCCAGATACGGCGTAAATTTCAGCAGCCGTTCGGCCAGAATGCCGGCCAGCACGGAGACGTCCATCTGCACGAGGTTGGGCAATTCGCAGGCGAGGACGTCTTTCAGCGCCGCGCCGATTGTGGGATGATTGCGCCCGAGCGCGAAGACCCCCCACCCGCTCAGGAGATCGAGATAGCGGGTGCCATTGGAATCGAACAGGTATTGGCCGCGGCCTTTCTGGAACCGAACGTCGAAGCCGATCGTTTTGAGAACTCGCACCATCTGCTCGTTGAGGTGGCGCGAATTGAGCGTGTAGCGGTCGCCTTCCCGCTCGGCAAACAGCAATGCGATATCGACGGACATAGGCGGCATTTCCTGTGATCGCGTGCCCGGAGGGACGCTGCTGGCGAGGGATTAGACCGGCGTCCCCGGAACCGCAATGGCACCGGGCTCCTAGTTGCGTGTGCTCAGTTGGCTGGAGAGATCATAATCGATTTTCGGCAGTATAGCGCGAATGGAGCGTTCTGTGACCGGTGTCACGGAGCCGCATGCCCCTTCCGTTGAACTTTACCGGCGTCCGGCCCGTCCCATTTCCACGTCCTTTCCGTTCGATAATCGAGGCCATAAGTCGAGGCCATAGCTGCCAAGCAGGGCTCCCCATGACCAGGATCGTCCAGAACTTTGCCCCAAGCCGCAACGTTTCGAGTTCCTCGTCGCTGGACGAGGTTGCCGGCCGCGTCGAGGTGCTGACGCGCGAGCAGCTCCTCAATTGCCCGCATTGGCAGGAGGCCTTTGCCGGGCAGCGCAAGGATCGCCGCTTCTACGAAATCGTCGAACAGACATTGCACAACGAATTCGACTACCGCTATTTCGCCATCCGCGACATCTGGGGCCAGGTGATCGCCGTCCAGCCGTTCTTTATCCACGACCAGGATCTGCTGCAGGGCTCGAGCCCGCGCATTCGCGCGTTCTGCGAGCGGCTGCGGAAGGTCTGGCCGCGGCTTCTGAAGATGCGCACGCTGATGGTCGGCTGCGTCGCCGGGGAGGGCCATCTCGATCACAGCGATGAAAAGGCGCGCCGCATCCACGCCCGCATGCTGGCGCGCGCGGTGCAGGATCATGCGAATGCGCTCGGCGCGCCGATGATCGTGATGAAGGAATTTCCGGCCGACTACCGCGAGGCGCTGCAATGCTTCCGCGACCGCGGTTTTACCCGCATCCCCAGCTTCCCGATGACGCGGCTCAACATCGACTATGCAAGCTTCGACGAATTCATGAGCCAGGCCATCAACGGCAAGATGCGCTCGAGCCTGCGCCGCAAATTCCGCGACGCCGCCGCCGGCGATCCGATCGAGCTCTCCGTGGTGACGGACATCGCGCCGCTGATCGACGAGGTCTATCCGCTCTATCTCGACGTCTACAACCGGTCGGACTTCCATTTCGAGAAGCTGACCAAGGAATTCTTTGTCCAGATCGGGCAGGCGATGCCCGACAAGGTGCGCTATTTCGTGTGGCGGCAGCGCGGTCGCGTCATCGCCTTCAGCCTGTGCATGATCCAGGGCGATGAAATCTACGGCGAATATCTCGGGCTGGATTACAAGGTCGCGCTCGACCGGCACCTGTATTTCTACGCCTTCCGGGACGTCGTGAGCTGGGGCATGCAGCACGGCTGCAAGTGGTTCTGCAGTAGCGGGCTGAATTACGAACCCAAGCTGCAATTCCGGTCGGAGCTGTACCCGCTGGACCTCTATGTCCGGCACACCAACAAGGTTCTGAATGCAGCCCTGACCTGGCTGTTGCCGCTTCTGGAACCCACCCAGCACGACAAGACACTCCCGCGATTTCCTGATTATGCCAAACTTTGGCAATAAGGCATGGTCGGGCGACAGATTCGGCGCCCGGCCCAAGAAGACTTCAGCACGGGAGGGCCGCCTGTTTCGCGACCACACCGGAGACCACCGACCGATGCGTCCATCCCTTCTCGCCTCCCTTCTTGTCGCCGGACTTGCGACCCCGGGTCTTGCCGCCGAACCGAACGGCGAATGGCTGGTCAAGGACGGCACCGCGCGCATTCGTATCGAGCCTTGCGTCAATGGCGCGACGGCCGCGCAACAGCAATCCGCGCCGCCGACCGCCCTGCAGGGCAATATTTCGTGGACGAAAAACCCCGGCGGGACGGATTCCAACAATCCGGACCCGGCCAAGCGCAGCCGACCCATTCTCGGGGTTCCGATCCTTCTCGAGATGAAGCCGACCAAGCCGGACCGTTGGGAGGGCAAGGTCTACAACGCGCAGAACGGGAAGTTCTACGATTCCAGCGTAACGCTGGTCAGCGACGATCAGCTCGAGATCAAGGGCTGCGTCCTCGGCTTCCTGTGCGGCGGCGAGACGTGGACACGCGCCACGCTCGACGAGACGGGCAAGCCGCTGGCGCAGCGCAAGCCGCCGGCCCGCAATGTCTCGGCACCGATCTGCGAACCGGCCCCGCGCTAAAGCATGTTCGTTTGAGATTGAGGCGATGGCCTCGCAGTGCGGAAGGACCGTGCCCCCTCCCCTGCCGAAAGAGGGTCGGGACGAGGGGTCACGAATGCCGATTGCCACCCCGCAACCTCTCACCCGGCGCGCTGCGCGTCGATCTCTCCCGAAGGGAGAGGTGAAGTCGCCACCGATTCAAGCCGAAACAACAATGCTTCAGGCGGCGGCGTGTTCCGACGCCTTCTCCGCTGTCTCCGACGGTTGGGCGGAGGGCTTTTTCTTCTTCCCGGAAGGCTTTTTCTGCTCGCGCGGCGGGCCCATCAGGGCCGGCTGGAACAGCACGGCGGCAAGCATCGTGGTCGCCAGCGACAGCGCCAGCAGCTTGCCCATGCTCGACGTGCCGGGATGGCTTGAGAACCAAAGGCTCCCGAACGCGGTCGCGGTCGCCAGGGCGCTGTAGACCACGGCCCGGGTCAGGCTGGTCTGCAGCAGATTGGTCTGCCCCGCCCGCCAGGCCATGATGTAATAGATCTTGAACGCCACGCCGACGCCGAGCAGGAGCGGCAGGGCGATGATATTGGCGAAGTTGAGCGGAAGGCCGATCAGCACGCAGATTTCGAGCGTCAGCACGCCGGCCAGCAGCAGCGGCACGAGCGTCAGCAGCACATCCGTGATCCGCCGCAGAACGATCCAGAGCAGGATCGCAATCGACAGCAGCGACCAGAATCCCGCCCACAGGAATGCGCTGACGATGAGGTGTCCGGATTCCTGGATCGAGACCGGCGCGCCGGTGGCGCGCGGCTCGACCGCCGACACCGCCCGCGCGAACTGGCGCAGAACGTCGTTGTTGGTCGGGTCGCCCTTGGCGCTGACCTGAACGCGGGCCTTGCCGTCCGGTGTCGTCCAGTCCCGGGTGATTTCCCTGGGCAGCGACTGCAGCGTGACCGGCTGCGCCTTCAGCATGTTGCGCAGGTCATCGAGGGACGTTTTCAGCGGCGGGATGAAGACCTGCGTCGCGCGTTCCCGCACGGCCGGCTCTGCCTGCGCGAGCTTGCCCAGGAGGTCGGAGGCGCGGCGCGCGGCGTCGGCGCCGGGCCCTTCATTGTTTCCGGCGGCCTTCTGCAGGGAATCGGCAACCGTCCTGAGCGCGGCCACGACATCGGCGTCCGAAGGCGGCGCGGCCGGCCGGGCCGGATTGAGCACTGGATCGAGGGTACGTGCCGCTGCACGGATTTGCGCCAGCTTCTCGGTCTGTCCCTCGGGCACAAAGTTCTGCAGCGTCATCGTGCGCGAGACGTCCGGCAGCCGGGCGAGCTTCGTGGCGACTTCGGCCGCCTCCGCGGGAGAATCCGCAAGCACCTCGATCGAATTGGTGTTGGTGTCCGGATCGCGGCGCAATTCGAGATAGGTGGCGACCGACTCCACCTTGGGGCTGCGCAGGTTGAGCGGGTTGAAATCGAATTCCAGCTTCAGGAGCAGCGGCAGGCCGGCAAAGGCCACGATGCCGGTCATCAGCACGATCGGAATCCGGTGCTTCTCCATGAAGCGGTCGACCGGCGCGAGCGCCCTGTAGCCGAGTTCCGCCGGCTCGCCCGGCGGATTGAGCAGCCGCAGCAGCGCCGGCAGAAGCGTAATGCTGGTGATCAGGGCGATGATCATGCCGACGCCGGCGATCAGGCCGAGTTCGGACAGGCCGCGATATTCGGTGGGAAGGAAGGACAGAAAGCCGGCCGCGGTCGCGGTCGCCGCGAGCGTCAGCGGCATTCCGGCACGCGCGGCGGCGCGCTGCAGCGCCACCATGAGGTCGTCCTTCTTGTGGCGCTCCTCGCGATAGCGAACGCTGAACTGGATGCCGAAATCGACGCCGAGTCCCACAAACAGCACGGCGAAAGCCACCGAGATCAGGTTCAGCGCGCCGACCATCATCAATCCGATGGCGGCGGTGATCGCAAGACCCACCAGCATGCTTGCGAATACCGCGAAGATGATGCGCGGGGACCCGAGCGCGAGCCACAGAATGACGAGGACCGCGATGATGGTCAGCGTGTGATTGAGAAGCGCGTTTTCCTTGAGGGTCGCGAATTCCTCATTCGAAATTGCAACGGGACCCGTCAGGCGCACCGTGGCGCCGAATTCCGAGGCAAGGTTGAGCTGGGTGGCCGCGTCGCGGATCGCCTGCGCGGGCACGCCGCCCGGCTCCAGCGCGCTGTAATCGAGAACGGGCTCCACTTCGATGAAGCGGCGCAATTCGCGCGGCTCCGCCTTGCCCGACAGCAGCACGCGCCACGAGAAGGTCGTGGGCTTTCCGGCCAGCACATTTTCGAGCGCGTCCGACATCATGGTCAGCGGGCGCGTGTAGTCGTCGAGCTTGGCCTGGCCGGCGCGGATGCCGATCAGGCTCGTATTCAGCAAGGTCGCGGCGCCGCGCAGCGTCGGATCGGAGGCGACGATCTGCAGCAGCGGACGCAGGCGTGTCAGCTGCCCGAGCGTGCGGCCGACCTCCTCGGTCGGCAGGAACAGAAGCGCGTTCTGCTCGAAGAACGAGCCGCTGCCCGGCTGATGCACCGACTTGAACAGCTTCGGCTGCTCGGACAGCTTTTTGGTCAGCAGATTCGCGGCCTGCTTGGACGCTTCGGGAGTCGGCGCATTGATCACAGCAAGGATCAGGTCGCGCCGATGCGGAAAGGCTTCCTCGAACGCATCCTCGCGCTGCCGCCACATCGGCTTCGACGAGATCAGCTTGCTGACATCGGTCGTGATCGCGAAATGCGTCGCCGCATAATAGACCGACGCCGCGGTCAGCAGCACCGCCGCCAGCACGACGGCCCAGGCAAATCGGGTTGAGAAAGTGACGATCGCAACGACGGTTGATTTGAGCATGGTCTATGAAAATGGAGGTCCCTGGGCGACCCCGCAGCGAGGCCGGGTTTAGCGCATCCCCTATAACGGTCGAATCGCCAAATGGTGAAAAAAACGCCGGTCGCAGGGCGGGACGCCGTTAACGGCGATTGGCGGGCAGTCCCACAAGGGGATGGCCCGACAATCCGGCAATTTCATGGGCGGAATCAACGTCCCGGGCCGCGCCCGAGGCGGTCAGAACATTTCGAAATATTCACGCTGCTCCCAGTCCGTGACCTCCTGCTGGAAGCGGGCAAGCTCGGCCTCCTTGAGGAAGGCGTAATAGTCGACAAATCCCTTGCCGAACCTGGCGCCGAAGAAGGAGTCGGCCTTGAGGGAGTCGAGCGCCTCGCGCAGGCTGCGCGGAAGCAGCGGCGCCCGGGTTTCGTAGGGCGTGTCCGCCGACGGCCCCGGTTCGAGGCGCCGGTCGATGCCATCGAGGCCCGAGACGATCTGCGAGGCCATGTAGAGATAGGGGTTGGCCGCCGGCTCCCCCACCCGGTTCTCGATGCGCGTCGCCGCCTGCCCCGGCCCGCCCAGAACGCGGAGCATCACGCCGCGATTGTCGCGCCCCCAGATCGCGCGGTCGGGCGCGAGCGAATAGGTACGATAGCGCTTGTAGCCGTTGATCGTCGGCGTCGAGAACACCGTCGCCGGCAGAGCATGGTCCAGCAGGCCCGCGAGATAGTGGCGGCCGGTGTCGGACAGGATCTCGCCCTTGTCGGCAGGCATGAAGGCGTTGGCGCCGCCGTCCCGGCGCGCGAGCGATTGATGCAGATGCCAGCCGGACGCGAACGTGTTCTGGATTTTCGGCCGGCACATGAAGGTCGCGTGATAGCCGTGCCGCCGGCAGATCTGCTTGACCGCGCTGCGAAACAGAATCATCAGGTCGGCGGGCGCGAGATTCCTGGTGGGGCCGAAGGTGAATTCGAACTGGCTCGGGCCGAACTCGACTTCCACCGAGCGCAGCGGAAGGCCGAGCGCCAGAATGTCGCGCCGCAGGAATTCGACCACCGGCTCGATCAGGTCGAAGCGCTGCTCCGAGAGATACTGATAGCCATGCGACAGCAGCCCGACATCCGGCGGATCGCAGGGCTGGGTCGCCGATTGCGGCGCCAGTTTCGGATCGGCGAGCCTGAAGACGTGGAATTCGACTTCCAGCCCCGCGACGAAATCGTAGCCGCGCGCGGCGAGGTCATCGAGCGCGGCCTTGTAGATGCCGCGCGTCGAGAACGGCACCGCAGACCCGTCCGGAAAATACTGATCGCACAGCACCCATCCGGTCTTCTCCGCCCAGGGCAGGACTCGGAAGGTCAGCGGATCGGGGATCATCAGGAAATCCGCGCCGCCCTCCATATGCGCCATGCCGAATCCGCCGCCCGCGGTGAACACGGGATAGACCGTCCGATGCGCGGAATCCTTCGCGAGGATCGTCGTGGTCGCCGTCACGCCCGAACGCAGCGCCGAGCGCGCGTCGTCCGCCAGCAGCGCCTTGCCGCGCAGCAATCCATGCTGGTCGGCGAAGGCAAAGCGCAACAGGTCGATTTCACCCGAGGCGAGCGCGCTTTCGATGCGCTTCGCCGCGTCCTTCTGTTCGACCGACCAGAGCGCGTGCTGTTCGACAAAGCTCATCGAGCGGATGCTTCAGGACTATTCCGCCGCCTCGATCATCGGCGGCGACCACGGCGCGGCGACGCGGCGGCGGCGATCCATCTCGCGCCAGTATCTCTCCCAACCGGTTGTCGGTCCGAGGCCGTCGAGCGTGATCGGACCCTGCAGCGCGTTGCCGCCATTCGGATCGACCGGCAGCTTCTCGCCCCTTTCCATCTTCTCGATCGACGCCCGCAAGAGCCGCCGATAGGCGATGATCGCCTTGTCGGACTGGCCGAGATGTTCGCGGGTGCGGTCCTGAATGCGGCCCTGCGATTCTACCGCCCACTGGTCGTGGACGTTGATGTCGTGGCCCATGCCGGTATAGGTCTCGGTTTCCTGCTCGTGCGGATCGAAGCCGTAATCGTTCGAACGGTTCCTGCGCGAGCGATAATGCGGCAATTCGTAAAGCTCCAGCCGCTGCGCGCGCATCTGCGCCTTGTCGACCTTCCTTCCGAAGCTGGTGAAGATCGCAAACCAGTAGCAATTCTCGTCGTCGACCGGCATGTGCCATTGCGTGATCACCATCTCGGCGCTCATCGGAATGACGATGGCGTGCGGGAACACCTGGTTGGTGATGCGCACATGCGTCTTCTGCTCGTCGATCTTGCGCAAAGTGGTCAGCCGCAGGCCCCAGTCGGTCTGCTCGACGTCGATCTGCGGCCGATCGTATTCGCGCATGATCTTCGTCATCGGGATGTCGCTGTCGGCCGACACCGCGCGGAACTGCTTGCCGTAGCCGCCGGACGGATCCTCGTCCTCGAAGAAGCGGTGCAGGAACGAGGCATGCGCGGGATCGATTCCGACCTCCAGCGCCTGCAGCCAGTTGCATTCGATCAGGCCCTTGAAGGCGAAGGTGTAGGCGTCGGGCGCGACAAAGCAGTCAAAGGCGGGAAAGGCCGGCGCCTCGCCCTCGCCAAGATAGGCCCACAGGATGCCGTTGCGCTCGACCACCGGAAAGGCGCGCTGCCGGATGCGCTGGCAGAAGGTCGAGCCTTCCGGCTCCGCCGGCGTTTCCAGGCACTGGCCCGCATGATCGAACAGCCAGCCGTGAAACGAACAGCGCAGGCCGCCGTCCTCAAGCCGGCCGAAGGCCAGATCGGCGCCGCGATGCGGGCAGTCGCGATCCATCAGTCCGTAGCGGCCCTTGTCGTCCCGGAAAATCACGAAGTCCTCGCCGAGCAGCCGCACCGCCTTGATCGGCCGCCTGGGATCGAGTTCCTCCACGAGCGCGGCCGGCTGCCAGTACATCCGCATGAGCTTCCCGCACGGTGTCTTGGGCCCGACGCGGGTGATCAGATCATTCTGTTCCTGGCTCATCATGGCGGGCGAACTCCCTTCCGTGTCAGGCGATTGTATACTGGAATTATAATTCATCCAGAGACATTGACCGCATCCGGGGCGCGTGAAATATATTGCATATCAATTGGCCCGGGATCCGTGTCGCTGCGACCCGCTTCCACGACAATGATTGTATGGGCAACAGGGCCGAATTCCAGCACCATGCAGCACCCGAACAGTCAGCCTTCCACTAGGGAGATCAAAAAATGAAAATGGCATTATGCGCCGCGGGCGCAGTTCTGGCGCTGGCCGCAGCCCCCGCCGCCGCGCAGGACAAGATCAAGATCGGGTTCGTGTCGACGTTCAGCGGACCGACTGCCGTGATCGGCAACGACATGCGCAATTCCTTCGAGCTCGCGCTCGACCATCTCGGCCGCAAGATGGGCGGCAAGGATGTCGAGGTGATCTACGAAGACGACCAGCAGAAGCCGGAAGTCGGTCTGCAGAAGACGCAGAAGCTCATTCAGTCCGACAAGGTCGATTTTGTCGTCGGCTATATCTGGTCGAACGTGCTGCTCGCCTCCTACAAGCCGGTCGTCGAGTCGCAAACCTTCCTGATCGGCGCCAATGCCGGACCGCATCAGCTCGCCGGCGAGCAATGCTCCCCGTTCTTCTTCTCGACATCGTGGCAGAACGACCAGACGCCGCAGGCGATGGGTCTCTACATGAACCAGAAGGGCGTGAAGAGCGTCTACCTGATCGGTCCGAACTACGCGGCCGGCAAGGACATGCTGGCGGGCGTCGCCTCGACCTTCAAGGGCCAGATCGTAGGCCAGGACCTGACCAAGTGGCCCGACCAGCTCGACTTCTCGGCCGAATTGTCGAAGGCGCGCGCCGCCAATCCCGAAGCGATCTTCGTCTTCTATCCCGGCGCGGCCGGCGCGCAATTCCTGAATCAATATGTGCAGGCCGGACTGAAGGGAAAAATTCCGCTCTACACCGCCTTCACGATCGACGAACTCACGCTGCCGCGCCAGGGCGATGCCGCGCTGGGCGTGCCGGGCGCGCAGGAATGGGTCAACGACCTGCCGAACGACGCGAACAGGAAATTCGTCGCCGACTACCGCAAGAAGCACGCGGACGTGCCGGGGCCGACCTTCTACGGCGCGCAGTCCTACGACGCCGCCATGCTGATCGACTCGGCCGTGAAGGGCACGAAGGGCAATCTGAGCGACAAGAACGCCTTGCGCGCCGAGCTCAAGAAGGCGAACTTCAAGTCCGTGCGCGGCAACTTCAAGTACGGCAACAATCACTTCCCGATCCAGAATTTCTACCTGCAGGAAGCGGTCAAGAACCCGGACGGCAAGCTCGCGCTCAAGACGGTGTCGACCATCGTCGAGAACGATCAGGATCGCTTCCATGAAAAATGCCCGATGAAGTGATCGCTGGGCTGAATCCGGCAACGGCAGGAGCGAGCGACGCTCCTGCCGTCTTGCTTCGCGCTACCGGAACGGGATTGGGACGGCCTTCGGGGGAAGGCCGAAAACCATGCTGCTGTTCATCGAACAATGTCTGAACGGGCTGCAACTCGGGCTGCTGCTATTCCTGCTTGCGGCCGGGCTGACGCTGATTTTCGGGATCATGGATCTCGTCAATCTGGCCCACGGCTCGTTCTACATGCTTGGCGCCTATTTCGCGGCGACCTTCGCGGTGATGACGGACAGTTTCGTGCTTGCCGCGCTGCTGGCGATGCTCGCGACGCTTGTCGTCGGCATGGCGGTCGAAGTCATCGCCATGCGGCGGCTCTATGGCCGCGACCATCTCGATCACGTGCTCGCAACCTTCGGCCTGATCCTGTTCTTCAATGAATTCGTGCGGCTGGCCTGGGGACCGGAGGGGCGCAACATCCCCCTGCCCTCCTGGCTCAACACGTCCATCGAGTTGCTGCCCGGCGTGCCCTATTCCGCCTATCGCCTGTCGATCATCGTGGTCGCGCTGGCGGTGGCGTTCCTGCTCTACCTGATCGTCATGCGCACGCGGCTCGGAATGCTGATCCGCGCGGGCGCGTCGAACCGCGAGATGATCGGGGCGCTGGGCGTTAATATCAAACTCCTCTACACCCTGATTTTCGGGGTAGGCGCCGCGCTTGCGGGGCTTGCCGGGCTGATGCAGGGCGCGATCCTGACCGCGCAGATCGGCATGGGCGAGAACATTCTCATTCTGGCCTTCGTGGTCATCATCATCGGCGGCATCGGGTCGATCCGCGGCGCATTCATCGCGTCGATCATGGTCGGCCTGATCGATACGGTCGGTCGCTCCTACCTGCCCGAATTTTTCAAGCTCGCCCTGAGCAACGAAGCGGCCGCGACGGCCGGGCCTGCAATGTCCTCCATGCTGATCTACCTGCTGATGGCCTTGGTGCTGGTGGTCCGTCCCGAAGGCCTGTTCCCGGCGGGCGGCCGATGACCGTCCTGTCGCTGCGCAATCTCGTGGTTGTCGTGCTGCTGGCCGGCCTGCTCCTGCTGCCGATCTATGCGCAGGTGGCCGGCAGCCCCTTTTTGCTGACGCTGTTCACGCGCATCGTCATTCTCGCCATCGCGGCGACGAGCCTGAATCTGATCATGGGCTATGGCGGCATGGTCAGCTTCGGGCATGCCGTCTATCTCGGCATCGGCAGCTACGCGGTCGGCATCTGTGCGTTCGAGGGCGTGGAATCCGGCTTCGTCCAATGGCCGCTCGCGATCGCGGCATCCGCGCTATTCGCGCTGGTGATCGGGGCGCTGAGCCTGCGGACGCGCGGCGTCTATTTCATCATGATCACGCTCGCCTTCGCGCAGATGGCCTATTACGTCGCGATCGGCCTCGACCGCTATGGCGGCGACGACGGCATGATCCTCGAGGCGCGCAGCCGCTTTGCCGGCCTCATCAATCTCAACGACAAGACCGCATTCTACTATCTGTGCCTTGCTCTGCTCTTCGCGACGATCTTTCTGGTCTGGCGGCTGGTGAATTCGCGCTTCGGCATGGTCATCCAGGGTGCGCGCTCCAACGAACGGCGCATGCGCGCCATCGGCTTTCCGGTCTATCGCTACCGGCTGGTCTGCTTCGTCATTGCGGGCACGATCTGCGGCCTCGCCGGGGCGCTGCTGGCCAATTTCACCGACTTCGTCAGCCCCGCGGCGATGCACTGGACGCGCTCGGGCGACCTCATCATCATGGTCGTGCTGGGCGGCATGGCCTCGCCATTCGGTCCGCTGATCGGCGCCGTCGCGCTGCTCGCGCTGGAGGAAGCGCTCTCGGGAATCACAGAATACTGGCAGATCATTCTCGGGCCGATGCTGCTGCTGATCGTGCTGTTTGCGCGCGGCGGCATCGACGGCATCCTTGCGAGGCTGCGCCATGCCTGAGCCGATCCTTCTTGTCGAGCAATTGTCCAAGCGCTTCGGCGGCATCGTCGCGACCGACCAGCTTTCGCTTGCGATCCCGCCCGGCGAATTGCACGCCATTATCGGCCCGAACGGCGCCGGCAAGACCACGCTGATCGGGCAATTGACGGGCGAATTGTGGCCCAATGGGGGGCGTATCATCTTCAACGGCGACGATGTCACGACGCTGCCGGTGCATCGGCGCAGCGCGCTCGGGCTCGCGCGCTCCTTCCAGATCACCTCGCTGTTCCTCGACTTCACCGCGCTCGACAATGTCGCGCTCGCCGTCCAGGCCCATGCCGGGCATTCGTTCCGGTTCTGGAAGCCGGTGCGCGCCGAGCGCGCGCTGCGGGATCCCGCGATGGCCGCGATCGAGCGCGTCGGCCTTGCCGACCGCGCCAATATCCTCGTCTCGCGGCTCAGTCACGGCGAGCATCGCCAGCTCGAAATCGCGATGGCGCTCGCGACCCGGCCCCGCATGCTCCTGCTCGACGAGCCGATGGCCGGGATGGGGCCGGAGGAATCCGCGCGCATGGTCGAGACGCTGCGCGAACTGAAGAAGGAACTGACCATACTCCTGATCGAGCATGACATGGAGGCGGTGTTCGCGCTGGCCGACCGCATCAGCGTCCTCGTCTACGGCCGGGTGATCGCCTGCGACACGCCGGAGAATATCCGGCAGAACGCGGAAGTCCGCCGTGCCTATCTGGGCGAGCAACAGGTCGCGACGCGCCATGGCTAGCGCCTCCCCCCTGCTCGTGCTCGAGGGCATCGAGACCTGTTACGGCCTCTCCCAGGTGCTGTTCGGCGTGTCGCTGTCGATCGCGCCCGGCGAGATGGTGACGCTGATGGGCCGCAACGGCATGGGCAAGACCACGACCGTCCGCTCGATCATGGGGCTCACGCCGGCGCGCGCGGGCACGATCCGGCTGGCGGAGGCGGAAATCCGCGGCATGCCGTCCTACCGCATCGCCAAGCTCGGCATCGGCCTCGTGCCCGAAGGACGGCAGATTTTCCCCAACCTGACCGTGCGGGAAAACCTCGTCGCCGCGGCCGCCAACCGGTCCGGCACGGACAAGCCGTGGACGCTTGCCCGCATCGGCGAGTTCTTCCCGCGCCTGCAGGAACGGGCCTCGAACATGGGCAACCAGCTCTCGGGCGGCGAGCAGCAGATGCTCGCCATCGGTCGCGCGCTGATGACCAACCCGCGTCTCCTGATCCTCGACGAGGCGACGGAGGGCCTGGCGCCGCTGATCCGCGAGGAAATCTGGAGCTGCCTGACGAGACTGAAATCCGAGGGGCAGTCGATCCTCGTCATCGACAAGAATGTCGAGAAACTGACGCAGATCGCCGACCGGCACTATCTGATCGAGCGCGGCCGCGTCGTATGGACCGGCAATTCGCGCGAGCTCGCCGCTGCCCCGGACATCCAGCACCGCTATCTCGGCGTGTGACCCCTCTACAGACGCGATCTGTAGATTTCCCTGCGCCCTCGAAAGCCGGAAAGAAAGTTGTGAGTTTCGCCCGGTTTCGCGCGGGGATCATTTTACCGCATCCTGCAATTGGTAATGTTCGCGCGCGTTGGGGGACGAGGCGATGAATGCGCTGCGCATTCTGGTCGAATGGTTTCAGGACGTCTTGAACCCGCAATCCAGGGCGGCGGCCGCCGCGCGCAGGGCCTCACCACCGCAGCCGTTTTCCAGCGACGATCTTCGCCGCCTGGAGGAGGAAGTCCGTGCCGCCTATGAGCGCCGGCAGCCTCCGGGCGCGCGGTAGCAGCGCGCGCGGGCGCGCCGCTCAATCCGGCCTGATCCTGTAGAAATCGCGATACCAGTCGACGAAGCGCTGCACGCCTTCGGCCACCGGCGTCGAGGGGGTGTATCCGATCGCGTGCCTGAGATCGGTGGTGTCCGCCCAGGTGCGCGGCACGTCCCCTTGCTGCATCGGCAGAAAGTTCTTCTTCGCCTTGCGCCCGAGACAGGTTTCAAGCGCATCGATGAACGCCATCAGGCTGACGGGCTTCGAATTCCCGATATTGTAGATGCGCCAGGGCGCCACGCCGCTGGTCGCACCGTCGGGCGCATTGCCGTTCCAGGCCGGATCGTCGCCCGGGATCACGTCGCAGACGCGGATCAGCCCTTCCACCAGATCGTCGATGAAGGTGAAGTCGCGCTCCATGTCGCCGTTGTTGAAGACGTCGATCGGCTTGTCGGACAGCATCGCTTCCGTGAACTTGAACAGCGCCATGTCCGGGCGCCCCCAGGGGCCATAGACCGTGAAGAAGCGCAGGCCGGTCGTCGGAATGCGGAACAGGTGGCTGTAGCTGTGCGCCATCAGCTCGTTGGCGCGCTTGGTGGCGGCGTAGATCGTGAGCGGATGATCCGCCATCTTGTGCTCGGAGAACGGCACGGCGACGTTGGCGCCGTAGACCGAGGAGGTCGAGGCATAGACCAGATGCTTGACCGGGTAGCGTCGGCAGGCTTCCAGAATGGACAGGAAGCCCTCGACATTGCTCTGCGTGTAGCTCCCCGGATTTTCCAGGCTGTAGCGCACCCCGGCCTGCGCCGCGAGATGGATCACGATTTCGGGGCGGTGCCGCTCGAAGAGGTCGAAGACCTTGTCCCGCTCGACCAGATTGAAGGTGCCGTCGACAAAGAAGGGATGCCTCAGCAGCCGCTCCCGGCGCGCCATCTTCAGGTCGATGCTGTAATAGGTGTTCAGGTCGTCGATTCCGCAAACCCTGTGCCCGGCTTCCAGCAAACGCATGGCGACGTGAAATCCGATGAAGCCTGCATTGCCGGTGACAAGAACGGTCTTGGACATTCGCTCGCGAGACCTGTGGTTCGGTGACCCGGCAGCGCCCAGCAAAATCCGGCGCATCAGGGAAAAGGCAGGATAGCCGTGCCGGGGCACGCGCACGCGCCTGTCCGGCATGTCTTGGTAACGGCCATAGAAATTCCCGACGCCGCATAGTCAAGCCCGAACTCGGCGGCGCGACCTGCCGGTGCCGGCCGCGGCCCTTCCGTCGCGGAAACCATGCAAATCTTGCCGGAACGGGAGCGCGATCAGGATTTCTGGCACTCGCTGTAGACCGTGCCCTGCACCGTCTGCACGCTTTCCAGGCACAGGGAGGGATCCGAAATCACCCCGTCCACGAGAAAGTCATAAGCCCCGTCGTCGAGCAGCAGTGCGTAGCGGCCCGGTGGCAGAACAAAGTCCTCGCGGGCCGGCCGGAGCAGGATCATGTCCTTGTTCTGGCCGAAGCGGCTTGCATCCAGTTCGAAGGATTTTCCGCGTATCGCCCACACATTTCCGACCTCCCCCTGTCTTGCCTTCCCGGAACTGAAGGTCAGCGACCGCATGACCTTCGCGATCAGCCGCAGCTTGACCCGCTCCGGCATCGCGGACAGGGCGTCGCGCCGGTACACCACGAACGCGACCTTCCCGTCCGGCAATACCGTCTCGCTGTCTCCGGTCAGAAGCGGCCCGATCGAGATGCGTTCGTCGGGAATGCCGGCGGACAGCGCTCCCAGCCTGTGGAGCCGGCCCTGCACGATGGCGTAAACGCCATATGTCGTCGGAACGAGCCCGCGCAGGATCGAGGCCGGCGTATCGGTTTCGGGTACGGCCTGGGCAACGGCCGGGGGCCTCTCGGGCGAGGGAGGGCTGGCAGGCGCAGGCGCGGCCATCTCGGCCTTCCGTGCCGGCGGCGTGCGGGACATTTCTGTCGGCACGATGAGATAGAAAATTCCGCCCGCAATGACGACGAGGAGCAGAATCTGGGCGGCGGCCGCCCAGGAGCGCGCGCGCTGCCACACATCGCTCTGGACCATGTCGCTCTTGGGCATGGGCTGGGGAGCGACAGGCTCACGGTGAGCGGCGACGGGCTCGCGCGGCTCCGGCCGATCCTCGACCCGAGGAGCGAAGTCGTCAGGCCCGCCGTCCGCGGCATGCAACGGCTCGCTTCCGTCCGCCAGAAACGGGATGGTGGGCGCCGATCCACGCGAGGGCCCGCCGACGCGCGCATAGACCTTTTCCACTCGCTCGATCGCGGTGTCGAGCGCGGCGAGATGTCGTTGCGCTTCCGGACTGTTGGGACGCGGATAGCGGACGTAGACCTCCTTTTGCAGCTTGATGCGCGATAGCTCGAAAATCAGGCTCCGCATCAGCACCGGATCGGCGCTCGCCGATTCCACAAGCCGCATGAGCACGAGCGCGTAATCGTCCACGGCATCCGGCTGCGGCCGCGGATCGTCCCGCGGGAACGGGGCATCCTCACTCATCCGTCAATCCCGACAACACCGAGGCACGCTACCACCTCGTCGCAGGTGTTGCGATATCTCAAGGTAAACGAAATCCAATCGTCCATTTTGTTCGTAAAATGCGGCAGTTTTGGCCACGCGACGGCGGAGTGGCCGGGCGATCTGCACAGCAAGCATGTCAAATTGCGCAAGCCGGATTAAGCCGACAGTAAGCGCGCGCGCCTAGCCTTGCATCCTGCGGGAGTTCACGATGCTGTCGCTTTTCATTGTGGCGGGACTGGCCGGCGCGCTGATGGCGATGCGCTGGAGGGTATTCGTCCTGCTGCCCTCGATCGCGATTCTGGCGCTGGCCGGCCCGATGCTCGCGGGCTCGGGGATCACGGCCGCGAGCTCCGCCCTGAGCGTTGCTATTGCCGCGATCGGCCTGCAGGTCGGTTATGGCGCCTGCGCATTCTTGCTGCCTGTCGCCCCCCATGCCGATGCCGGGCACGAGCCGAAGCGCGCGCCTGCCAAGGCGTCCCACTGGCAAAGCTGAGCGCGAACTGCAGCGCCGCAACGGCGCTCGTCAGGGACGCCACACCTGCGGCTTCCTGCTCCCCCGCGCCGAGCGGATCAGCGGTCTCGGATAATCGGAGTCCTGGAAGGCCGGCATGAAATAGCCGCCCTGCAATTCGTTGTCCGTGAGGCGGGATTTGCGAATGAACAGGTCCCCCCGCTTGGCCGCCCGGCGATCCAGCTCCAGCACGCATTGCGACTTCGACCAGAGCGCGTCGTCTCCCGCGCGCGCGGCGACAAGGACATAGAAGCCGTCCGCCGCCTTGTCGTCGTGAAACCACCTCGTCTCCAGCGCGGCGGACCTGATCCATCCGGTCTTGTCGCGATAGTTCGGTAGCGCACGCCGAGCTTCGTCTTCCGTCGCAAACCTGAAGAGATAGTCGAACATAACCAGCCGGACCTAACTTTCGGTCAGTGGTTTGAGCGCCGAACCCGGTTTGCGTCGTCTACAGACGGCCGCTAGTATAGTCAAGCACGCCTGCTGTTTTCAAAGCATTGAGAATCCGCATGAATTGGGCCTATGCGTCGAGCCGCACCGTCCCGGCGACCGAACATCGCATAGCGGTGCGCTAGACGATGCCGGACGCGCGCGTGGATGGCGATCAACTGGTCGCGGATGTGACGGTCATCGGCGGCGCCAGCCGCGACGGCCTTGCCACGGTTCTGGCGTTTGCCAATGCGGGACTTCGCGTCAACGTCAACGATGCGGACGCAGCCGCGACCGAGATGCTGCGCTCGGGGCGCCTGCCCTTCGTCGAACATGGCGGCACCCAGATCCTCGCCGACGCCCTCGATGGCAAGCGCCTGGTGTTCACCAACAGCCCGCAGGCCATCAGCCCGACGGGACCCGTCATCATCGCGGTCGGTACGGACGTCGACGAATTCGACAATCCCGATCGCGAACGCCTGACGCGCTGCCTCGAGAATCTGCTGCCGCATCTGACGGATGACAGGCTGGTCGTGCTGCGTGCCGGCGTTCTGCCCGGCACGACGGATTGGGTGGCGGCCTATCTCAGGGACCGGGGATTTTCGAATCCCGTCGTGTTCTGCCCCGAGCGCGTCGTGCAGGGGTATGGAGTCAGGGAAAACGAATGGGTTCCTCAGCTTGTCGGAAGCGCCACCGCGCAGGGCGAGGAAAAGGCGATCGCGCTGTTTGCGCCGGTGGTATCCGAATTTGTCGCGCTCACCCCCATCGAGGCGGAATTCGCGCGGCTCTTCAACAATGCCTATCGCTACATCGACATTGCGGCCACCAACGAATTCTACCTGATCGCCAGATCCGCGGGCGTCGACTATCACCGGGTGCTGCTCGGGATGCAGCACAACAATCCCCGTGCCCGCAACATTCCCAATCCCGGCTTTGCCGCCGGGCCGAACCTGCTGCTCGATACGCAGAAGGTCACCGCCTATGCCGGGCACAAATTCGGCCTGAGCCGCGCGGCCACCATGATCAACGAGGGGATCGTCCTGCATATCGTTGCCGATCTGCTGGGGCGTTTCGACATCCCGAACATGACGATCGGCCTTCTGGGGATGGCCTTCAAGGCCGAGAGCGACGATATCCGCGCTTCGCTCAGCTACAAGTTCAAGAAGGTGCTGAAGCTGCACGCGCGCAACGTTCTGACGACCGATCCGTATGTGACGTCGGATCCCGACATCCTCCCCCTGCACGAGGTGGTCGAGCGAAGCGATCTTCTGGTGCTGTGCACGCCGCATGCCTGCTACCGGAGCGTCGACCTTCAGTCCAAGCCCGTGGTCGACGTGTGGCGCTTCCTGAGCGACGGCAACCTCATTCGCTGACGGCGGCATCGCCGTCCGTCACACGAAGTCGATCGAGTCCCCCTCGAGCTTCAGGCAGGTGAGACGTCCGGTCATGAAGGCACCGGTATCGATGTTGATCCGGTTGGGCCGGACGTCGGGCTCGGACACGGGCGTGTGGCCATGCACGATCATCTTCTCGAACTGGCCGCGATGCGAGAGAAACTCGTCCCTGATCCAGAACAGGTCCGCCTCGTTCTGGTCCGCCGGCGGGCGGCCCGGCTTCACACCCGCATGGACGAAGAAATAGTCGCCGGTCGAAAAGTTGGACTTGAGATTGGAAAGAAACTTGCGGTGCGTGTATGGCAGGAACAGCGCAAGCTGCTGCGAGATCAGCCTGGGCGTGAGGCTCGGGCGGTCGAACACCCACGACAGGCCGTATGATTCCAGCGCCTCGCGTCCCCCGTTGTTGACCCAGACATCCCAGCCGGCCGCGTCCTGGAGAAACTTGCTCAGGAACTCCTCATGGTTCCCCTTGAGGAATACGCAATGTCTGATCCGCGCCAGTTCGACCAGCTTGTCGATCACCTGCCGCGATTGCGGCCCGCGGTCGATATAGTCCCCGAGGAAAACGAGGATCGGGTCCGCGGCGGGCCGGGCCTGCAGGTCATTCTCGATGCGCAGGAGAACCCCCGACAACAGGTCGAGCCTGCCGTGCACATCGCCGACGGCGTAAATCCGCTGACCGGGTGGGAGGGAGGGACGACCGCCCCTTAATCTGCGCATCGTCTTCTGGAACCACGCCTCTGGATACTGTTCCCGCCGAGACGGGAAATGTCACGCAGGCCTGCGCCCCGAACCAACTTCAAGCAAATCCGGTGCCAGTGTTCAACATGCGGCTTGGGCGTTTTCCGCCTCCGACGGTCGAAAGCCTGCGCATCCTTAATGCCCGGAACTTGTCCGGACCGGTCCGGGGCGGCTCACCAATTGATGCCATGATAGCGCGCGCCCAGACGCTGTGGCGCATTCACGCGCGCGAAGTCGAGAAGGTGCTGATGATCCGTCATCCGGTCGAGGGCGGAGACGTATTCCGGCACGTTCGCGGTGATCAGGACCAGGCCGGCATCCGCGAGCGCCGCTTCGGCGCTGTCCACCATCAGCGAGGCGATATGCGGAATCGTCGCATTGATGTAGTCGCGGTTCGCGCCGGTCAGCATGGAAAGTTTGATGTTGTGATCGAAAATCCTGATGCGGCATCCCTTTCCGATCAGCCGCTCGACCAGGATGATGAACGGACTCTCCCGCAGATCGTCGGTGCCGGCCTTGAAGCTCACGCCGAGCACCGCAATGTCCTTCTTTCCAAGCCCGAGGATCCAGTCGAGCGCGCGCTCGATCTGGAGCATGTTGCTGGTGTTGATCGATTGCAGCACCGGAATCTTCAGATCCAGCCGCTGCGCGAGATAGGTGATGGCGCGCAGATCCTTCGGCAGGCAGGAGCCGCCGAAGGCAAAGCCGGGCTTGAGATAGGCGGGCGAAATATTTAGCTTGGTGTCGTGGAAGAAGATGTCCATGACGGCATGGCTGTCCACGCCCACGGCCTGGCAGATATTGCCGATCTCGTTGGCGAAAGCGACCTTGAGCGCGTGCCAGGGATTGTCGACATACTTCACGACTTCTGCAATTTCCGGCGTTGTCCTGATGACCGCGCCGGGCAGACCTTCATAAAGCGAGGCGACGATATCGGCGGTCGCGGCATCGTCGGCGCCCACCACCGTCTTCGGCGGATTGCGGAAGTCGGCAACGGCGGTGCCTTCGCGCAGGAATTCGGGATTGGTCGCAACCGCAAAGTCGGTGCCGGCCCGCCGTCCGGAACTCTCCTCGAGCGCAGGGACCACGACAT
This sequence comes from Pseudorhodoplanes sp., assembly GCA_013388965.1. Taxonomy (GTDB): domain Bacteria; phylum Pseudomonadota; class Alphaproteobacteria; order Rhizobiales; family Xanthobacteraceae; genus Pseudorhodoplanes. Next base: position 29,498 of record JACAEG010000332.1, read on the forward strand.
TGCGGAACGTGCCCGGCAGAATCGTGGAGCGGATCACGACCGTATGGCGGCTGGATTTCCCGGCGAGCGCCGCACCGATCTCGGTGCAGACGGCGGCAAGCGCCCCCGTGTCGATCGAGCCGTTCGGCGCGCTCGGGGTTCCGACGCAGACGATGGAGAGATCGGTGGCGGCGATGGCGTCGGCCGTGCTCGCCGTCGCCGACAGTCTCTTGCGCGCGACATTCTCTGCGATCAGCTGCTCGACATCCTGCTCCACGATCGGCGCCTTGCCGGAGGCGAGAAGATCGACCTTGCTCCTGTTGACGTCGACTCCAACGACCTGATGCCCGCGCGCCGCGAAGCACGCCGCGGAGACGGTCCCGACATAGCCCAGGCCAAAAATACTGATGTGCATTGGACGGCCTGGGATTTCCTCGAGCAAGGCATGGACAGGGTGAATTGAAGCGCCCTTTACCATAGCCAATTCAACAAGCTCACCGAAAATCTCATCGCGAGACCCGGAATCGGCAAAGCGCGCGCCGGCGCAATTTCACAGCGCGGACCTATGAAATGCCACGCCGCCCATTGCTCCCGGACCGACTGCGGTTCCACGACAAATTCCATTGTCGGCTGGACAGTCATGACCACGTCGGATATCGTCAAGTTTCTTCAACCCTAGATACGGCAAGTCGAAATAAAGCTCGGGGCCTAGCTTTATTCAGTGTAGCGCGTGCGCTGCATGCGTCTCGGGAGTAAACTATGGCCAATTATTTCGGCACGTCGGGCGACGACGATCTGTTCGGTCCCGATGGTCCAAACGGTAGCCTGTCCAACGACCTCATGCTCGGCTTCGACGGCAACGATCGGTTGCGCGGCGGAAACGGCAACGACACCATCCTTGGTGGCAAGGGGAACGATACGATCAGCGGAGGCGAAGGCAACGACAAGCTGTTCGGCGGCAAGGGCGATGACCAGATCGCAGGTTTCGATGCCGACGATCTGATCTTCGCCGGCAAAGGCAATGACCGCGTCAATGCGCATGATGGCAATGATACCGTCTATGGCGGGAGCGGCTCCGACAGCCTCCAGGGCGGCGACGGAGACGACATCATTTACGGCGACGGCGGCAAGAGCTACGGCGGCGGCTGCTTCAAGTTCAGCTTCGGAAAATACGGCTTCGATTCAAGGGGCAACGACACGATCGAGGCCGGCGCTGGAAACGACAAGGTTTACGGCAGCAAGGGCAACGACGTCATCGTCGGCGGCACGGGCAACGACACCATGTCCGGCGGCGACGGTTGCGATCAGTTCGTTTTCGCCAAGGGCTCCGGAAAGGATGTCATCACGGATTTCGGCAAGGGCGATTCGCTGAAGTTTGCCCGCGATCTGGTCGGGGCGGACACCACGATCACGTCCATCAAGGACCTCAAGGCCTTCGTCGATGCCAATGCCTATGTGAGCGCATCGATCTCGGGGAAGGACGTCATCCTGAAGTTCACCTCCGGCGACGAGATCAAGCTGTCGGATGCAGCCAGGGACTATTCCAGCAGCTCCAAATACGGATGCTGGGGTCACCACGATTGGTGGTGCTGATCCTTCTGAATTGACGATGCCGTTGCGCCGCCGCTGACCGCGGCGGCGCAATTTCTTAACCGGATCGTTGCAGGCTCGGCCGCCGGACCCTTGCTGGACACCCAAACGGCAGGTCGCTAGACTGAAATCGAATATCAGGGACAGGACTGACCCGTGTTTAGAAAACTTTTGCTCTGCGCCACCGTGTCCGTCGTGACAGGCTCGGCAGCTGCACAGGCAGCGGATGTCCGGGTGGTTCGCTCCGCCGCTCCCTACCCCCGCTACGCCTATTTCATGCCTCCCTGCTACGAATCGCCACACGCGCTTGTCCTTCATTGCGCTCCTGACCGTTACGCCGAGTCATCGGCCTATATCCGCTATGACTCGGTGCCGTTCATCCCTCGTCGGGCGACCCCGGCCTACACGAGCATTTTTCGCTGGTAGTGGCGATGCCAGGCGGCCGGCATGCCGCCAATCGAGACGGCTCGATACCCGACACCATGCGGGTCTAAACCGGCGCGTTGCCGGCCACCGGCGTCTCGGCTGAGCGCGACCGTCGCCCCCCGGCGATCGCCCCAGAACCCTTCGCCCGGCTTCGGCGACTCGAGCAACCTCGGATTACTGGCCGCGGTTGATCAGCTGGATATCCCGGATCGCGCCGGTCACGTCATGCGTGGCCACCGCCACGTCTGCGATCGGAGCGGTGATCGAACGCACGATCTGCATGAAGCGCAGCAGATCGACGGACGGAGCATCCGACACGAACAGAATATCCCGGTCCTGCAGGAAGAATTCGTTGGCCAGGAAGAAGCCGTCCGGTTGCCGAAGGTCGACGGTATAGATCGTCGGGACGGACGCGTTGGCCGGAAGATTTGTCAGATCGACGCCGAGCCGCTCCAGGATGCGACGATCCTCCTGCCGGTACAGAAACACTGAACGCGAATCCGACCGGTCGTGATGCAAGCCGCCAGCCTTCGCAACGCCGTCGGCCAGCGTGAGATTGTCGTCGTCGAATGGAATTCGACGATTGGTCGATCCTCCGAGCGAATTGAACGGCCCCGTGCCGCCAAGCGCGAGAAAGTATTTCGGCTCCCGGGAAATGTAGACGACGTCGCCCGCGACGAGATTCACGTTCTGCGAGGGATCCTTGACTATCGAGGTCATCGTGACCTGATAGGTCTGTCCGCGGCGCTGCAGGGTTATGAGCGATTCATGCGCGGGATAACGAGGTCCTCCCGCCCGCGCGATTGCCCCCAGCAGCCTGATCCCGCCGGGATCCAGCGGGAAGCGATCGGGCTTGTTGACCTCTCCGAGCACCGACACATCGTTCGCGCGCCGCTCGCCAAGGGAAACGACGACCTGAGGTTCGATCGCGCGGTTCGCCAGCTTCTGCTCGATTTCGCGCTGGATGTCGGCCACGCTTCTGCCGACCGCCTGAATGGCGCCGGCATAAGGCACCGAGATCGTGCCTGCCTGGTCGATCTGCTGCGGCGGCAGGGTGACGAAGTTGCCGGGCCGCGCGCCGGCCTGAACCGGAATGAACAGGCCGCCTGCGCCGGCTTCGAAGATGGTGACCGTGACGAAGTCTCCGTAACCGATCTTCACATCCGCAGGCGGTGCGACCGCCTTTGCCGAAAGCGCGGGACCCGACCGGACGCTGCGCGAGACGCTGACCACGCCCGGCGTCAGACGGACAAGCGCGTAACCGAGATTCGATGCATCCCCAACGGTGACATCGGCCTTGGCATAAACGTCGGTGGACTTCGGCCCGTCTGAGGGCAGAATCGAGCAGCCGCACAACGCGGCCGCCACCAAGGTCGCGACACACACTCTCACCGCAATTCGTCCCACCAGAAGAATCTCCGGGTACGCTGCCATCGTAAAAACTGCTTATTATTCAAGCTAGTGCGAATTGCGATGGGGATGGCGATTCGGGCCGTATTTGGAATCCCTGTTGCCGCTGCGCTACACGTCACCCATACGCGTTAACCTCTTGAGACAAAACAATAAGCACGGGCTGGCGGGAAAGCGGCCCGAACTTGACTTTTCCGCAGCAATATGAACAGTAAAACACTAAGAAGATTACATTTTTCAGACACTTATCGCTCCCGGCGACTAGGAAACATCGACGATGTTGATACCGCGCGTCTTCGCGACAGTGACGATATCCCTCCTGGCGCTGGCCCCAGCGCAGGCCGTCGAGGCCCTTTCCAAGGCGGAGATGGAGGCGAAATTCGTCGGCTCGACGATCACCTTTGCCGACGGCAGGCGTGTCACTCTCAGCAGGGATGGCGTTTATTCGAGCGTCAAGCTCGGAAAGACCCGCGCCGAAGCGCGCTACACGATTCCGTCCGGAAACATCCTGCAGATCAACTGGGGACCCCGCAACGAGCAACGCGATCTCTTCTACCGCGACAAGGATATTTACTACGTGGTCGATCGCTGGGGCCGAAGGTCGGATATCGTGTCCGTGCAGCAGAACGGAAAGCTGGCAAGCGCTGCGACGGAGACTCCGGTTGAGACGACGGGCTCGCTCGACGGGGGCTCCAATTCGCTGCAGATGAACCTGCGGGTGGAAATCGAAATCACGCCGGAAATGATCGATGCGGGCGTCCAGGTTCTCACCTCCCGGCGTGTGCTGGATGACGGCCCGTCGGCGCGGTCGACGGTCGAGCGGATGTTCAGGGAGATGATGGCCGCCCGCCAGCGTCAGGGTCGCGCGCTGGCGCGCTGATCCGTCTGCGGCTTCGGCCTCGCTCCAATCGAGAAAGCGGGATGACCGGGCACGGTGCCACGCCTGCGCTCGCCGGTTCGGCTGGGCGGCGTCCGGCGGGTTTCGTCCTGTCGCCTATGATGCACCTGCCTCCTCACGCCCGGCTTGCGGATGAAGCCCTGGCGGCATGCAGGTCGTGCCAGCCGGGATACAGTCTGACCAGCCGAAGGGCCTGGCGCGCCGCCCAGCGCTTCCCCCATCCGAAATCGCCGAATACTGCGTGCCGGCGAACGATGGGCCGGTATTCCTGAATGATGCCCTCGAGACTTTTCCACTCCGCGTCGGGCAATTCCCTGCCAAACAGCCCGGACGAGCCAAACGGAAACCGGTGCTTTGCGGGCAGCCCCTCACGCGGCGGGTCGGGCACCCGCTGGAACGGCACGAGCTCCTGCTGAACGGCCTGAAAGCGGTCGTATCCCAGTTGCGAAATGACGGTGGCCTGCTGGATGAACTCGTCGATGTTGTGCTTCTCCGCCTCGATCGAAAGATATTCCGGCTTCTCGAGCGTCTTGAGCGCGTCGATGCACAGGGCATCGGCCCCCTCCACATCGACCTTCAGATAATAGGGCACGCCGAATTGCTCATAGATGTCGGCGAGCGTCGTGAAGTTGACGGCAATCCTTTCGCCTTTCAGTCCCATTTGCGCATTTCGATCGACCCAATCGGGAGAGATCGTGCCGAACACGCTGTCTCCGAAGATGAAGAAGTCACCGTGCCCGCGCCGGTCTGAAATGGCAGCTTCCACGATAAAAAGGGATTCGTTTGCAACGTGGCCCGCGAAACGCCGCCGCAATCCCTCTGCCAGGCCGGGATGAGCCTCTACC
>JACAEG010000283.1 GCA_013388965.1 Pseudorhodoplanes sp.
CGCAAGAACCTCGCCGGCATCGTGCTCACGCATGCCCACGAAGACCATTTCGGCGCCGTGATCGATTTGTGGCCGAAACTCAAGGCCCCGATCTATGCGACGCCGTTCACGGCGGCCTTGCTTGAGGCCAAGCGGCAGAGCGAGCCCGGCGCGCCCGAAATCGATGTCAGGGTCGTGCCGCTCGGGCACCGTTTCCCGGTCGGCCCCTTCGACGTCGAGCTCGTTTCGGTCGCGCATTCGATTCCGGAATCGAATGCGCTGATCATCCGGACGCCGCTCGGCAATGTGCTTCACACCGGCGACTGGAAGATCGACCCGACCCCGCTCATCGGCCTGCCGACGGACGAGGCAAAGCTGCGCAAGCTCGGCGACGAAGGCGTGCTGGCCATCGTGGGCGACTCGACCAATGCGCCGCGGGAAGGGCGCTCGCCCTCCGAGCAGGATGTCGCCAGGACGCTGGCGGAGCTCATCCGATCGGCGCCGGAGCGGGTCGCGGTGACCACCTTCGCCTCGAATGTCTCCCGCATTCGCGCGGTCGCGGATGCCGCGCGCGCCGCCGATCGCGAGGTGATCGTCGTCGGCCGTGCGCTGGAGCGGACGATCCAGGTCGCGCGCGAGACCGGCTATCTCGACAGCGTGCAGGATTTTCGCTCCGTCGATGTCTATGGCTATCTGCCGCGGGACAAGGTCGTGGCGCTTTGCACCGGGAGTCAGGGCGAGCCGCGCGCAGCGCTGGCGCGGATCGCGGCCGACGAGCATCCCGATGTGACGCTTGCACCGGGCGATCGGGTCATTTTTTCCTCGCGCACCATTCCCGGCAACGAGAAGGCCGTGGGCCGCGTCATCAACGGGCTGATCGACCAGGGCGTCCAGGTGATCACCGACCGCACGCATCTCGTTCATGTCTCCGGCCATCCGCGCCGCGACGAACTGACCGACCTGATCGGCTGGGTGCGCCCGCAGGCGCTCATACCGGTGCATGGCGAGGCCCTGCATCTCTCCGAACATGCGGCGCTCGGCCGGGCGCTCGGCATTCCCCATGTCGTGCGCTGCCGCAACGGCGACGTGGTGCAGCTCGCGCCGGGGACGCCGGGGATCGTCGATGAATTGCCGGCCGGCCGGCTTTACAAGGACGGCCGTCTGCTCGTCTCGGCGGAAAGCCGGACCGTGGCGGAACGGCGGCGGCTTGCCTTCGCGGGCTTCGTCTCGGTGTGCCTGGCGGTCAACGGCAAGGGCGAGCTGTCGGCCGATCCCCAGGTCGAGCTGATCGGCGTTCCGGAAACCGGCGCAAATGGTGAGCTTCTGGCCGAACTCGCCCACGATGCGGTGCTGGATACCTTCGAGACCTTGCCCAGGGCGCGGCGCCGCGATCCCGATTCCGTGGCCGAATCCATCCGCCGCGCGGTGCGGGCCGCCATCGCTGCGCATTGGGGCAAGAAGCCGGCATGCCATGTGCAGGTTCTGGCGATATGATGGCCGGAGAAGAGGTGAGGGTGAGATGATCGGACGGCTCAATCACGTTGCCATCGCGGTCCCGGATATTGCCAGGGCTGCCGAGGTCTATCGCACGACGCTGGGCGCCACCGTGTCGGAGACTGTCCCGCAGCCGGATCACGGCGTCTCGACGGTGTTCATCACGCTGCCCAATACCAAGATCGAGTTGCTCGAACCGCTCGGGCAGAATTCACCGATCGCCAAATTCCTGGAGCGCAATCCCGACGGCGGGATGCATCACCTCTGCTACGAGGTCGACGACATTCGGGCTGCCCGCGACCAGCTCAAGTCGGAAGGTGCGCGGGTCTTGGGAGACGGCGAGCCCAAGATCGGCGCGCACGGCAAGCCGGTCCTGTTTCTTCACCCGAAGGATTTCTGCGGCACCTTGGTCGAGCTGGAGCAGGCATAAGCCTTCGCGTCGATGTCAGTCGGTACCGCCCTAGCAATCTATTTTCTGATCTGGTGGGTCGTGCTGTTTGCCGTCCTGCCATTCGGGGTGCGTCCGCAGGGCGAGGGGCGACAGCCCGGAACCGATCCGGGAGCTCCGGCGCTGCCGCGGCTCGGCCGCAAGCTGCTCTGGACGACGTTCGTCTCGGCCGTGGTGTTCGGCATATTCTACTTTGTCTATACAAGCGGGATCGTGACCCTCGAGGCGATCAGTTCCATCTACAAGTTCCCCCGCTAGCCGCGGCTTTCCCGGCCTCGGCTTCGAAATATTTGCACGCGATCCGGAACCCCCGGAGAGGCTGCCCGTTTTGCTCAGGCGCGTCCCACAAGGACACGACCAAGCGCCGGACGGCCTTTACCCCTCCCCCCGACTGCGGCCGTTCGGCGCTCTTTTTTCCGAACTCCCAAAAGAAAAGGCAGGGTGCAACCGGCGACCCTGCCCAATGCCTACATTCGGTCTTTGTTGGTCAAAAGCGTCCGCGGCGCGATTTTTAGCGCTCGCAGGTCCTCCCAAGACTTGGACCGCTTCAGGGGTCCCACCCTGAAGCGCCAGCAAACTAGCCCAAAGGCGGCAAATTTCGCAAGAGCAAGCTTCCAGAAAACGGGCATCCTGCGCTTGTCTTTTCACCACCGATCCGCTTTCACTCGCTTCCCTGCCATTTCGCACGATTCCGGGTGTCCATGCGCCTTTCTCGCTATTTTCTGCCCATCCTTCGGGAAACGCCCAAGGAAGCGGACATCGTCTCCCACCGGCTGATGCTGCGGGCCGGCATGATGCGTCAGGAGGCGGCAGGAATTTATGCCTTCCTGCCGCTCGGGCTGCGGGTCCTTAACAAGGTCTGCCGGATCGTGCGCGAGGAGCAGGACCGTTCGGGCGCGATCGAGATGCTGATGCCGACCATCCAGTCCGCCGATCTGTGGCGCGAGAGCGGACGCTACGACGATTACGGCAAGGAGATGCTGCGCATCAAGGACCGGCACGAGCGCGACATGCTCTACGGTCCGACCAACGAGGAGATGATCACGGAAATCTTCCGGTCCTATGTCCGTTCCTACAAGGACCTGCCGCTCAACCTCTATCACATCCAGTGGAAATTCCGGGACGAGGTGCGGCCGCGCTTCGGTCTGATGCGCGGACGCGAATTCCTGATGAAGGATGCCTATTCCTTCGATCTCGACCAGGCGGGCGCCGAGCATTCCTACAACAAGATGTTCGTGGCCTACCTTCGCACTTTCGCGCGCCTGGGACTGAAGGCGATCCCGATGGTCGCGGAAACCGGGCCGATCGGCGGAAATCTCAGCCATGAATTCATCATTCTCGCCTCGACCGGAGAGAGCGAGGTGTATTGCCATCGCGACTATCTCGACTTTGCGGTACCGGGCGACGATGTCGATTTCGACAACGGGCCCGCCCTGCAGCAGATCGTCTCGAAATGGACGTCGCTCTATGCCGCCACATCCGAGAAACACGATGCGACGGCCTTCGGGGCGCTGCCGCAGGACAAGCAGGTCTCCGCGCGCGGCATCGAGGTCGGGCACATCTTCTATTTCGGCACGAAATATTCCGCGCCGATGAAAGCGGTGGTGGCCGGCCCCGACGGCGCCGAGCACCCGGTCCATATGGGTTCCTACGGGATCGGGCCCAGCCGGCTGGTGGCCGCGCTCATCGAGGCGTTCCACGACGATGCCGGCATCAAGTGGCCGGAGACCGTCGCACCTTTCAAGGTCGCGCTCCTCAACCTCAAGCAGGGCGCGGCTGATACCGACGCAGCCTGCGAAAAGCTCTATGCCGCTTTGCAGGCGAGGGGGATCGAGGTGCTCTATCACGATCTGGACGAGCGGCCCGGCTCCAAATTCGCCACCGCCGACCTGATCGGAGTGCCCTGGCAGATCCTGGTCGGCCCGAAAGGCCTGGCGGCCGGTCAGGTCGAGCTGAAACGTCGCAGCGACGGAATGCGCGAAGCGCTGAGCCCTGACGATGCCGTGGTCCGCCTGTCCTGAGCCCACGAAATTGTGTGCTTCTGCCCCTCCGCGGTATCCAGCGGTGGCTTGAATCGGCCAGAATCTGTTGAAATCGAAAAGGCTGGACGGGATGTCATGAGCGAGCCGACGGGAACGCGGCCCTTTGCACCTTTCGAGTGGATGCTGTCGGCGCGCTATCTGCGCGCGCGGCGCAAGGAAGGATTCATTTCGATCATCGCCGGCTTTTCCTTCCTGGGAATCATGCTCGGGGTCGCCACGCTCATCATCGTCATGGCGGTGATGAACGGCTTTCGCCAGGAATTGCTGGACAAGATTCTCGGCCTTAACGGCCACCTGCTGATCCAGCCGCTGGAATCCCCGCTCACCGACTGGCAGCAGGTGAGCGACCGGATTTCGAAGCTCGAGGGCATCAGGCTCGCGACGCCGATCGTCGAAGGGCAGGCGCTCGCCTCATCGCCGTTCAATGCGTCCGGCGTGCTGGTGCGCGGCATCCGCTCCGCCGATCTCGAACGGCTGACCTCGATCGCCAGGAACATCAAGCAGGGCACGCTCGAGGGATTCGACCAGGGGCAGGGACTTGCGATCGGCCGCAGACTCGCCGACCAATTGTCGCTGCGCGCCGGCGACAACATCACGCTGGTCGCGCCGCGCGGCGCGGTGACGCCGATGGGCACGACCCCGCGCATCAAGGTCTACAAGATCGCGGCCGTGTTCGAGATCGGGATGTCCGAATACGATTCCGCCTTCGTGTTCATGCCGCTACCCGAGGCCCAGGCCTATTTCAACCGGTCGGGCGACGTGACGGCGATCGAGGTCTATACCGACAACCCCGACCGCGTGCAGGATTTCCGCAAGCTCGTCGCCGAAGGCGCCGGGCGTCCGGTCTTCATTATCGACTGGCGGCAGCGCAATGCGACGTTCTTCAATGCGCTGCAGGTCGAGCGCAACGTGATGTTCCTGATCCTGACGCTGATCGTTCTCGTCGCGGCGCTCAACATCATTTCCGGCCTGATCATGCTGGTGAAGGACAAGGGGCCGGACATCGCGATCCTGCGGACGATCGGGGCGACGCAGGGCGCCATCATGCGTGTCTTTCTGATCACCGGCGCCTCGATCGGCGTCGTCGGAACGCTGCTCGGGTTCTTCGTCGGGACGATCGTCTGCCTCAACATCGAATCGATCCGCCAGTTCCTGTCCTGGCTGACCAATACCGAGCTTTTCCCGCAGGAGCTCTACTTTCTCTCCCATCTGCCGGCCCGGATGGATACGGGCGAGACCACCGCCGTCGTGGTGATGGCGCTCGCGCTCTCGCTTCTCGCCACGCTCTATCCCTCCTGGCGCGCAGCCCGCCTCGATCCCGTCGAAGCGCTCCGGTACGAGTGAGCGCGATGGCGGGCGCGAACCATCCGGTATTGTTTCTCGACAAGATCGAGCGCCGCTACAGCCAGGGGGGCACGACCCTCAATATCCTGAAGGGCATCGAGCTGGGCGCCTGGGCCGGCCAGTCGGTCGCCCTGATCGCGCCGTCCGGCGCCGGCAAGTCGACGCTTCTGCATATCGCCGGCCTGCTCGAGCACGCGGATGGCGGAGAGGTCTATATCGACGGCGCGGCGACCTCCGGTCTGGGGGACGCCGAACGCACCCGCATCCGCCGCACCGAAATCGGCTTCGTCTATCAGGCGCACCATCTGCTGCCGGAATTTTCCGCGATCGAGAATGTGATGCTCCCGCAGATGATCCGCGGGCTTTCGCGCCGGGTGGCCGAGAAACGCGGGCACGAGCTTCTGACCTATCTCGGACTTGGCGAGCGCCTCGCGCATCGGCCGGCGGAATTGTCCGGCGGCGAGCAGCAGCGGGTGTCGATCGCCCGCGCCGTCGCCAACGCGCCCCGCATCCTGCTCGCCGACGAGCCGACTGGAAACCTCGATCCCCATACCGCCGCCCATGTCTTCGACACGCTCACCCAGCTTGTGCGCGCGAGCGGGCTCGCGGCGGTGATCGCAACCCACAATCTCGAGCTGGCCGGCCGGATGGACCGCCGCGTCACGCTGCGGGACGGCTACATCGTCGAATTGGCATAGTTTTTCAAATGCTTGCGGCAATCGCGCGGGGCCCTTGACGATAGAACAGAACATGAACTATGTTCTCTCAATGTTCTCGGGAGAAAGCCATGATCCGCGCCGTTGTCGAAGAAGCTGCCGCCCTGACCTCGTTGGCCCTGTTCCTGGGCATGATCGCCATCTGGGCGCAGGTTTTCGCCTCTCTCTAGAGGTGGCCTGAGCGCAGTGTGGGGAAAGCGGGCGATCCGCGCGGGAAATTCCGGTTGGGGGTGGACTTTGGGCGCCGGCGCCGCACCATCGCGCGGACAGATTCGCGAGGGACAGCGTGGCCGCCGATCCGGGTTTCGTGCATTTGCACGTGCATTCGTCCTATTCCTTGCTGGAGGGCGCGCTGCCGATCGCGCGCCTGGCCGAACTGGCCAAGGCCGATTCCCAGCCGGCGCTGGCGCTGACCGACACCGACAACATGTTCGGCGCGCTCGAATTCTCCGAAAAGATGGCATCGGCCGGGATCCAGCCGATCGTCGGCTGCACCCTCGCCATCGATTTTGGCGACCAGGAACGCGACCCGCGCAATCCCAACGGCCTGCGGCACTGGCCGCGTATCGTCCTCCTCGCGGCGCGCGCGGAGGGCTATCGCAGCCTCATGCGCCTCAATTCGCGCGCCTTTCTCGAAACCCCGTCCAATGAGCAGCCGCGCATCCGGTTCGACTGGCTCGAGGGAGAGGCGGCCGGGCTGATCGCGCTGACCGGCGGGCCTTCGGGTTTTCTCGATCGCGCCATCGCCGAGGGCCAGATCGACCTCGCCACCGCGCGCTGCGAGGCGGCGGCGCGCGTCTTCGGCGACCGCCTCTATGTCGAGCTGCAGCGGCATGGCGTCCCGGCCGAGGCGGCGATCGAGCAGCGGCTGATCGATCTCGCCTATGCCCTGGGTCTGCCGCTGGTCGCGACCAACGACTGTCTGTTCTCGACGGAGGCGATGTACGGGGCGCATGACGCGCTGCTCTGCGTCGCACAGGGCTCCTCGGTCAGCAACAACGAGC
>JACAEG010000302.1 GCA_013388965.1 Pseudorhodoplanes sp.
AGCCGAAAATGGTCGCCCTCATCGCGCTCGCCCGCAAGATGCTCACCATCCTCAACGCAATACTCAGGGACCAAAAACAATGGCAAAGCGCTTGACTGCCAAGACAGTCGCTGAGGTGCTCGGCCGCAGGCCGAGCCTCGAAGGGCGACGGCCCGGCCGTTCATCCCTCGCGGCCCCGCGCTCGCGCGGGGGACGCGCCTCAGGATCACGGGCCCGGCTTTGCGCTAGCGGACTTCAGTCTCGCATGACCGGACAATATTCAGGGAGAACAAGATGAAACGCGCCGACCTCACCGAAAAGCTGCTCGACATCAAGCGCGAGAAGGGCTGGAGCTGGAAATTCATCTGCGACGAGATCGGCGGCATGTCGCCGGTGCTGATCGTCGGGGGCGTGCTCGGCCAGCACAAGATGACCAAGCCGATGGCGGCGAATGCAGCGAAGCTGTTCGGCCTGTCGAAGACGGAGGAGGCGATGCTGAACGAGGTGCCGATGCGCGGCACGGCCACGCCGATGCCGCCCACGGACCCGCTGATCTACCGGCTGTACGAGCTGGTGCTGGTGAACGGGCCGGCGATGAAGCTTCTGATCGAGGAGGAATTCGGCGACGGCATCATGTCGGCGATCGACTTCGACATGACCATCGACCGCCAGCCCGACCCGAAAGGCGACCGCGTCAAGCTCGCGATGACCGGCAAGTTTTTGCCGTTCAAGTATTACGGCGCGACCGGGAATGCGCAGGCCTATGGATACAAGGAGGAGTGACTCCTTCCGCTCGTCCCCGCAGAAGCGGGGGCCCAGTGCTGCAACTGCGCTTGCCTGTCCGGGAAGACGCTCGGCATCGACCGGCTGCTGCTCCGAGCCATCCAAAGGAATATAGACCTAGAACAGCGAAGGGGCAAGCGGCTGCCTGCCAATCCCTCCGTTGTCATGGCCGGGCGTGTCCCGGCCATCCACGTCTTACCGTGTCGCCAAGACGTGGATGCCCGCGACAAGCGCGGGGCATGACGGCGGTTGATGTCATCCTTCCCGCCTCACCAGCGCGACGAGCGCGAGCGTCAGCGCCACGTTGACGAGCGAAAGCACGATCAGCACGGCGATGGTCGCGTTCACGCCCTGCGCCGCGATCAGGGCCGCGCCGGCGGAGGGGGCGAGCGCCTGCACGATCAGGCTCGGAAAGGCGAGGCGGCCGATCAGCCGCGGATAATCGGCCGCGCCGAACAGCGCGAGCGGCACCGTGCCGCGCGCGATCCAGGAAATGCCGTAGCCCGCCGCATAGATCGCGACCGCGCCGAGGATGAGCGGCGCGCCGGTCGTGAACAGCGCAAGGCCCGCGGCCATCAGCGCGACGGCGGCGGCGAGCGTCCAGAGCGGATGATAGCGCGCGCCGAACAGCCGCTCGACGATGCGCGCGCCGACCTGCGCGGGGCCGAACAGCGTGCCGGCGGCGACCGCGGCGGCGAAATCGAGCCCGCGCGCCTGCAGCACGATCAACAGATGCACGATCACGATCGCGCCGATGCCGGCGGCGAGCGACATGATCGCCGCGAGCAGGACGAGGATCGGCATGCGCCGTGCGGCCGGCGCCTCGCGATGCGGCACGGGTGCGTCAGGTGTGGCGGGCGCATCGGCGGCGGCGCGGCCGGGGCGCGTCGCATAGAGCATGAGCGGCAGCGCAAGCCCGATCTGCAACGCCGCATAGGCGAGCGCGGCGCCGCGCCAGCCCACCAGCTCCAGCAGCCAGGCGCTGAGCGGCCAGCAGATCGTGCTCGAAAATCCGCCGAACAAGGTGAGCGTCGTGATCGGCGCGCGCGCGGCGAGCCCGTACATGCGCCCGAGCGTCGCGAACACCGCGTCGTAGAGGCCGGTGCCCATGCCGAGCCCGATCGCAACCCAGCCCGTGAGATAGAGCGGCAGCGCGTTTGCGAGGCCGACCGTCGTCAGGCCGGCGGCGAACAGCAGCGCGCTGGCTGCGAGGATTTTGCGCCCGCCATGCCGCGCAATGACGCCGCCGACCGCGGGCGAGACCAGGCCGGCAACGAGCAGCCCGAGCGAGGCGCCGCCTACCACCCAGGGCAGAGGCCAGCCGGTCTCCGCGACGATGGCGGGCGCGAACACGGCGGGAAAATAGAACGAGCAGCCCCAGCCGAGAATCTGCACGAGACCGAAGGCGGTGATGACGGAGCGGGAGGGACCTTGCACGCGCCGCACGCTAGACGGTGACGCACCGAAAAAGAAGTGCGTGCCGGTCCGCCCGGACCCGCGCTGGCGGTTTTTCCGGGTCTGTGTCTCACGGACGGGAGGAAGCCGGTCAGGCGGCGAGCGGCAGCGTGACGCGAAAGCAGCTTTGCGCGTCCGGCCGCGGCTGCACGGTCACGTCGCCGCCATGCAGGCGCGCGATCTGCCGGCACAGCGACAGGCCGAGGCCCGAGCCGGTCGCCTCGGTGCCGAGCCGATGAAACGGCGCGAACACCGCCTCGCGCTCCTGCGGCGGAATGCCTGCGCCGGCATCGATCACCTCCATGACGGCGCTGTCGGCCTCGCGGCGGACTTCGACGCGGATCGGCGGCGCGCCATGCCGGCGCGCATTCTCCAGCAGGTTGCGCACGAGCCGCCGCAGCAGGCGCGCGTCGCCATGAAACGTCACCGGCTCGCCCCGCACCTCGCATCGCTCGTAATGCGCGGCCTCCTCCGCCGCGAGGGCGAGCAGGTCGACATCCTCCTTGTGCAAGGCGGGATTGGCATCGAGCCGGCTCGCGAGCAGGATTTCCTCCAGCAGCGCGTCGAGCTCGGCAATGTCGCGCTCGAGATCGGCCCTGTGCCTGGGGTCGCCGTCCGCGCGGAACAATTCGACGCCGAGGCGGATGCGCGAGAGCGGCGTGCGCAATTCGTGGCTGGCATTGGCGAGCAGCATGCGGTGCGCGTCGACGAGGCCTTCGATGCGCGCGGCCGCACGGTTGAAGCTTTCGGCAAGCTGCGCGACCTCGTCGCGACCCTCGACCTTCACGCGCGCGGCGAGGTTGCCGGCGCCGAGCGTCTCGACGCCGGCCTGCAGCCGTTCCAGCCGGCGCGTCAGTCCGCGCACGACCGGATAGGCGCAGAGCGCAACCACCAGCGCGACGGCGCCGAGAAAGAACAGCAGCCGCGCGAACGGGCTGCTGTGCCGCGGCGGCGCGCGCGCCACGATCCATCGCCCGTCCGGCAGCGGGACGCTCCAGGCCGGACCGCCCGCGCCCGGCATCCATC
>JACAEG010000318.1 GCA_013388965.1 Pseudorhodoplanes sp.
CGAAGGCATGTCGGCCGGAATGCTTGCCCATGACCAGCGAGGTCTGCTTCACGCCGACGCTCTCGGGCGTCATGATTTCGTAGGTCTGCGCATTCTTCAGCATGCCGTCCTGGTGGATGCCGGATTCGTGCGCGAAGGCGTTCCGTCCGACGATCGCCTTGTTGTACTGCACCGGAAACGAGGTCGCCGCCGAAACGAGCCTGGAGGCGCGCGTCAGCATGGTCGTATTGACATTGGTCCAGTAGGGCAGCACGTCGTTGCGCGTCTTGATCGCCATGACGATTTCCTCGAGCGCGGCGTTGCCCGCGCGCTCGCCGATGCCGTTGATGGTGCATTCGATCTGCCGCACGCCGCCGTTGACGCCCGCGAGGGAGTTGGCGACGGCCATGCCGAGATCGTCGTGACAATGCGCCGAGAAAATCGCCTTGTCGGCATTCGGCACGCGCTCGCGGAGCATGCGGAAGAGCGCGGCATATTCCTCCGGCACGGTGTATCCCACGGTGTCGGGAATGTTAATCGTGGTGGCGCCGGCCTTGATCGCGGCCTCGACGCAACGGCAGAGGAAATCGTGCTCCGTGCGCGTGCCGTCCTCCGCGCTCCATTCCACATCGTCGGTGTGGCCGCGCGCGCGCGTCACCTGCCCTATTACCATCTCATAGACTTCATGCGGCTCCTTCTGGAGCTTGTATTTCATGTGCACGGGAGACGTGGAGAGGAAGGTATGGATGCGCTTGCGGGCCGCAGGCTTGATTGCTTCGGCGCAGCGATCGATGTCCTTCGGCGCCGCACGCGACAACCCGCAGACCACGGCATTCTTGGTGCGCCTGGCGATCTCCTGAACGGCAGCGAAATCGCCCTCCGAGGCGATCGGAAAGCCCGCCTCGATGATGTCGACGCCCATCTCGTCGAGCAGCGCGGCCACCTCGAGCTTCTCCTCGAAGGTCATGGTCGCGCCCGGGCATTGCTCGCCGTCGCGCAAGGTGGTGTCGAAAATGACGACGCGGTCCTTCTCGGACTTGGCTTGCGAGGTCATGGAAAGGGTCCTTCTTCAATTCGATGCGCCGCTCCGGCGCTCATAAGGGGTGCTGGTTCAAGTGACCCCCTGAGTGCCAAGGCGCATAGCCCTGCCGGCCCTCAGGGGCGGATAAGAAGAAGCAGACCCAGAATGAGGGCGGCATCGCAGGCCGCGGGCGAAACCGCGGTCCGGACGGTCTGATGGTCGAATGACCGAGACATGCCGAAAACCCTCAAAAAGCAGGCCTTCAAGGTGGCTGAGAAGGGTAAATCCCGCGTTAACCCTTGGGCCTGACGGCCTTTCTTTACCGGAATCCCGACCCCGGCGGCAAGACCGAAAGTTCGGCGGTCGGCGCACGCGCCTCCAAACCAGGCATCAATCCGGCACGGTCACGAAATATCGGAGTTCCGACATTTCGTGCGCCAACGGCGAACGCTGGCCCGCGCCGGACATATGATCGTCGATCGGGTCAGCGGGAAACCACGCCTCATGGAATTCCGGCGAACACCTGGGCCGCGGCGGGATGCGCAACTTGAAGAGATGCGTCGGGCCCTCGCCGATCCGCATCGTGATCGCCCGCTCGTTCGCAACATGGAAGAACGCGATCACGCCACGAATGACATCGCGGCCCCCGTCCTGCCGCCGCCGGAGCCCGTCATGCAAGGACGCCCTGCCATTCTCCCTTGCGGATCGGAGCCGGATGTCGACGTCAGACCTCTCCTGCGGCGCCCAGCAGAGTTGCGAGCCACCCGATCAGTACCAGCCCCGTGATTCCAGCGACCGTGATTCCCGCGAGTCGTTTGCGATTCTCCCCGGACGGCACCGGACACAATATCGCAATGGTTGACGCAGCCTCAGAAAGTCATCACAGGCCGGTCCGGCAGGCAATGCGCGTCAGGCTTTCACGCCGGCTTTCGAGGCATTGTTGGTCTTGCCGGGCTTGCCGTTGGACCTGCCGCCCTTTGTCGACGTCTCCGCGGCAAGCAAGGTGCGCACTTTCTTCAGCTCGGCCAGTGCATCGCCCTCGACCGCAGGAAACTGCAGATTGAGGCCCTTCATCGTCTCCAGCAGCACCGTGGAGACGACAAGGCGCGCGAACCATTTCTTGTCCGACGGCACGACGAACCAGGGCGCCTCCGGCGTCGTCGTGTGCTGGATCGTGTCCTGATAGGCCGCCATGTACTTGTCCCAGAGCCCGCGTTCCGCGACGTCGCCCATGTTGAATTTCCAGCGCTTGCCCGGCTCGTCGATGCGTTCGAGGAAGCGCCTGCGCTGCTCGTCCCTGGAAATGCGCAGGTGGAATTTCAGTACCACCGTTCCGTTGCGCGCGAGATGACGCTCGAAGGCGCAGATGTCGTCGTAGCGCTCCTTCCAGATATTCCTGGTCACGAGCCTGGACGGAATTTTCTGCTTCTTGAGATATTCCGGATGCACCCGCACGACGAGGCATTCCTCGTAGTGCGAGCGGTTGTGAATGCCGATATAGCCGCGTTCCGGCAATTCGCGCATCGCGCGCCACAGGAAGGTATGGCTCAACTCCTTGTCGTTCGGCGCCTTGAAGGAGTGGATCTGGAAACCCTGCGGGTTGATGCCCGACATGACGTGTTCGATCACGCCGTCCTTGCCCGCCGCGTCCATGCCCTGCAGGATGATCAGGATCGCCCACTGGTCTTGCGCGAACAGCTTCTCCTGCAAGTCGCGCAGCTGCTTTGCGTTGTCGGCGACGATCTGCGCGGCGGCATCCTTGTCGAGATCGAGGCCGCCGGTGTCGGAGGGATCGTATGCGGTCAGCCGGAATGTCTTCGGATTGTCGATCCGGTATTTCTTCGCGAGATCGGCGACGGGCATGTTTGTTCTCCCCGGTCAGCGCCAGACTGACGCCAGAAACGCACGGACGAATTCCGGCATGTGCGGATGCGCGTCCTGCGGTCCGCGCACGATACGGATGTCGGACAGCTCCGGCTCGGCCTGAGACGCGATATTCGCAAGAATTTTTTCGCGTAGTATTTCCGCGGTCTCGCGCGCGCGCATGATCTTGAGCATGGCGATGCGCGGGCCGGCAAGGACCGCGCGCCAGTCCGCCGCAATATCGAGATCGTCCACCTGCAGCCCGGTTTCCTCGGCCAGTTCCCGATGGATGCTGCGTTCGAGGTCGACGCGGCCATCCACGACATCATTGAGGTCCGGCGTACCGCCCGGAAAATAGACCTGCCCGGCATTGGCGGTATGCCCGCTCATCACGCCCATCAGGAAGGCGCCGTCCGAGCCCTGCAGGGCCGCGAGCGCAAAGCAATTCCTGACGCCGACGTCGGGACATCCCCAGTCGCGCCAGGCGATGAAACTCGCAAAGGCGGTCTCGAGATAGGCACCCCGGAACGTGTCGTCCTCGAGGGCATGCCTGTGAAGCAGGAGCACGCGGCCGTCCCAGATCGACGGCTTCTCGACGCGCAGACGCGCGAAATGCGCCGCGATCTCGGCGGCGCGTTCGCGTTCGAACGGCCATTCGCTTGGGGCGAAGGTGAGCTCGAGCCGTGCGACCCGGCGAACCGGAAAGTCCGGCGGGGCGAGCATCACGCCTCGATCCTGCCTTCGGTCACGACCACGGCGCCGCCGCCGATCGTGGCCGCAGCGAGCTTGCCGTCGCGAATCGTCAGCCCCAGCTCGATCAGGCTCGGGCGGCCCATCTCCATCCCCTGCTCGATACGCAGGAGATGCTCGCCGTCGGGACGGTCGCCACAGGCCGCGACGAGACCGGCAAAGGCCGCCGCCGCGGCACCGGTGGCGGGATCTTCCGGGATGCCCATCGCGGGCGCGAACATGCGGACATGAAAGTCGTTCGCCTTGTCCACGCATTCGGCGCAGAACAGATAGGCCTTGCCGGGTCCGCCGACGCCGAGCACGCGCTCGAACAAGGCGGGGTCCGGACGCGCGCGCGCCATCGCGTCGAGGTTGCGCAGCGGGATGAAGCTGAAGGGCACGCCCGCCGACCAGCGCGAAGGCTCGTGGTTGCCAAAGCCGATATCGGCGGGCCGCACCGAAAGCGCGCCGGCCACATCCTCGACACGAAATGCGCCGTCGGCGATGACGGGCAGGCTCGGCACGGTGAAGCGCGCGCGCCCGGCATCGGGCGGCGACGGCTGCGCATGACAGGACACGGGCCCGATCCTCTCCTCGACCGTGAAGTCGCGCGCATTCGAGCCGCCGTCGAGCCGCGCCAGCAGCACGGCCGTCCCGATGGTCGGATGGCCCGCGAACGGCAATTCCGCCGCCGGCGTGAAGATGCGCAGTCTGGCGCGGTGCTTCGGATCGTCCGGCGGCAGCACGAACACGGTTTCGGGATGATTGAACTCGCGCGCAATCGCCTGCATCGCGGCGGTGTCCAGATTGCCCGCCTCGGTCACGACCGCAAGCGGATTGCCCGCGAAGCGGCGGTCGGTGAAGACATCGAGCGTGTAGAATTGCCGGCGCATGAAAGCCTCATGTAACTCAGCGAGATTCGGCCGTCACACTATATCGGCTGCGGCTCAAACACGATGCTCGGCACCACGAACTCCTCCTGGGCCTCGACCAGCAGGATTTCGCGCGAGCCGCGCTCCGCGGTCTTCTTCAGCACGCCGTAGATCGAGGACGCGGCACGGCTCAGCGCCTCGCCGAGCGTGCCTCCCGTGCGCAGGTAATGTGCGAGAAACAGCGCCGCGATCGCGTCGCCCGCACCATTGACCGAGATCGGCAGCCTGGGCGTGCGCACCCGCAGGCGCGCGCGGGCATCGGAGGCGACGATATCGATGGCGTCGGCCGGCGTTTCATCCGTGTGCAAGGAAGTGACGAGAATCGCGCGTGGGCCCTGCGCATGCAGGCCGTCGATCGCGCCGAGCGCCTGCGCGAGTGTGCGCGTCTCGCCGCCGACCAGATGGTCCAGTTCGAAATGGTTCGGCGCGATCACGTCTGCGAGCGGGATCGCTTGCGCGCGAAAGAATTCCGGCAATCCCGGGCGCACGAAAACCCCGCGGCCGACATCGCCGATCACCGGATCGCAGCAATAGAGCGCGTTGGGGTTCGCGCGCTTGACCTGCGCGACCGCGTCCAGAATGGCCTCGCCGATCTCCGGCGATCCCATATAGCCCGACAGCACGCCGTTGCATTGCCCAAGCACGCCGCGGTCGGCAATGCCCGCCACTACCTCGCGGATCATCGGCGCGTCGAGGACGCTGCCGCGCCAGGCGCCATAGCCGGTGTGATTGGAGAACTGCACGGTATGGACCTGCCACACCTCGACGCCCAGCCGCTGCAGCGGAAAGGCCGCGGCGTCGTTGCCGACATGGCCATAGGCGACGTGTGACTGAATCGAGAGGATGTTCATGAGGAAGCGAATCGGAGCGTTGCCTCTTCGCGCAATGCGCGGAGAGGTCGGCTTCCGAGTGAAACGAGGAAGCCGGGTGAGGGGCATGGCAAGGGCCCCTCACCCG
>JACAEG010000333.1 GCA_013388965.1 Pseudorhodoplanes sp.
AGGCGGAGCCCCACGTCAGTGGGAGCTGATCCGGCGGGCTTTCGCCCGCCTTCATCCGGCCCGCGTCCAGCCATTGAAGGCAGTCCCTCGTAATGGGGACGGACGGCGACCCAGGGCGTCCCGGGTGCGGGGTGACGAGCCCCGCCCGCAGGCGCCGCTCCCGCCCGCGTTCGACAGCGTCCTGCAGAACGCCCCTCGCGTGGGTGGGATGAAGAGGAATATAGTCCTTGACCTCAAGCTGTCAAGAGGCTACAAACAGGCCACCTCTCCTCGATTAGGAGCCTCTTAGCGATGATCCATGCAATGGGGGTGGAACTTCGATGGGCCCTAAAAGCCCACATAGCGCGACATATTTAACTGGTAGCGAAACATTTACCGGCCCACGCAAATTTGGTAGCCAGCGTAGCCCATGCCTTTTCAGCCGTTAAATAGCGAACATGCCATTCAGGCGGTGACGTTTACCGTCGCGCTCGACGGACCCGTGCACACTTCCGCGATAAATCTTCTGCGCAATCGTGCCGATTTGATTTCTGAACTGCCGGCCGTTCAAACGCCCGATGTGTTCGAACTCTCTCCTGGAGCAATTCCAGTTCCACGTAGAATTGGTGGGGTGCAATTCTCGCACTTGCGACCAGATGGCTCTCCCGCTTGGGCTTTGAGATTATTCGGCGCAGAGCTTGTCGTGGAATGCACACGCTATACTCGATGGGACCGGGTCTGGGAGACGGCCGAACGTTACCTACAAGCCGGATTGCAGGATGTAGCCAATGCTTCAAGCAAGTCGAAACGTAACGTCGCTGTTATTGCCTTGAATTATGTAGATGCGTTTACCGCGGATAACCAAGAGTACCGATTGGATGACCTCATCAAGCCTTCGGCATTGATTGCAGGGAAAGCATTTGAAGCCGGCGCTGTCTGGCACAGCCACATCGGATGGTTTGAGAAAAGAGAATCCGGAGCTTCGGCGGCTTGGCTAAATCAGCTGAATCTGGATGCGCGCAGGTCGGATCCGAATCCGCCGGGCACTTCACCCAAGCTGAGAATCGAGATTACCCACAATCAAGAGTATCGTTTCAATCCCGCAATTTCGATCAACGAAGCAGAAGCCAAGCTAAGTTCGTGCATGAAGGAAATGCATGCACAGAACAAGTTAATCTTGTCCATGATGTTGGTAGATGAAATGGCAAAGAGAATTGGACTGGGGGAGTAGGATGCCGTTCCGGGACAGCAACACAACAAAATCTCACAGTGATTATTTTTCATCACACAATCTTCTGCAGCAGCAGGAGCTTGAAGACGTACTTTATGAATTGGAGGTCGAGGACGACTTTGAAGGTGAGGCCGGTTTTGACAATCTGTCGGTAGGAACATGGCACGATTTGGTTGGACGAGGCATGTCTAACCGCTTGATTGCACGCACGGGACTAGAACTTCCAATATTTTCACGCAGAGATGTCACGTTAGGCACGTCGTTCCCTGTCAGAGCGGACAGCACATGGAGCCAAGCAATCCCAATCGGCGCATTAACTTCTACCTCTCGAGCTACATTGTCCTTCGTCTACGATCCCGCGCCAAAGCAAATAGCTTTTGGTAATGAGGATGAGGAAAGCGCACTTGATGCAGTTTCATTCGAACTTAGCAAGTTGGCGCCCGGATGGGCCGGTCCCGACTCGCATGCGCCCAAGGCGGAAACAATTCGAGACGTTGTGCAGGTCCTGAGTCGACTTCCCAAAAATATTGCGATGCCGGTAATCGAAGTTGAGGAAGAAGATGGATCGGTTTCTCTTCGATGGCTAGCAGTTGATAAGCTCTCGTCTCTTTCCCTCGTATTTCGTGGCAACGGGAGATTTACCGCCGTCTACGCTACGGTCGATCCACCGAAGTCAAGGCCTTGGAGCGTTAATGTGATCGACGAGATCAAACTGACAGCCCTGCTATTGGATGAGCCACATATGCGAAAGTTAATTGAGAGCGAATGACTTGCCCAGCAATTTGCCCGCGCGAGGAGACTTCGCGCGATAAAGTATCTCCCGGCGTTGTCGGGAATGGTGAATTGATTTGTCGCGGGCTCTATCCATCTGACAGAGGCAATTCGGGCGTAAGGCGGTCGTCGATACCAGCTAGTCATCTGTGGGCTGGTCAACTATCAGTATGGCGCGTGTCTGCAATCGCATCGATGACCATCGAGCAGCTTGCCGCGTTACTCGACCCAATAATGGTTCGCGGCAGCGGTGAAAAATTCGACGAAATCAGAGGGGTCGCCGCGAAGGAAATTCGACGCTTTGAAGTATCTGATCGGCGCGCTGTATCTCTACTTGATGAATGCGTTATGGACCGAAACGGAAATAGGCATCCAGCGCACGCGCATATTGCGATTTGCGAAGCTGTCAAAGCTGCAATTCACAGGGATGACGACACATTCATTGCAATACAAGAAGGTCTGAAGCTTTTGTTTGAGCCAGGCATTCATTGGCAAAGAACGAACTAGGCTAACCCCCCCACCAGCCTCTCATGCACCACGTCGAACACGCGCACGCCCTGGTCCTGCGGCATCGGCGCGAGCCAGGGTGACGCCTCCAGAGTGACGCGCGCGTCGGCGCGGCCCGCCTCCCAGCGCGCCTTCATGGTGGCGCGCGAAAACTCGTAATCCTTGTGCGAGCCCTGCGGCGCGTGCGGGCGATAGATCAGCTGCACGATGTCCATCTGCGTCACGCAGCCATATTCCCACAGGCGCTTCGCCTCCTCCGTGTCCTGGATGTCCTTCGGCAGGCGGCGGTGCAGTTCGTTGATCGCGTGGCGCACCTCGTGGCGATAGCGGAAATTGTCCGTGGTCGCGCGCGTGCGGCTCGCATAGCGCAGGTCCTTCTCGCGCTCGGACACCTCGTCGAGATTTCTCGGCAGCCGGCCGTGGCCCGCGAAGACATCGACCTGGAAGGTGAGCCGGCTCCGGCGCGGCGAATAGTCGAGCACATATTGCAGCGGCGTGTTGGAATAGAGCCCGCCGTCCCAGTAATGCTCGCCGTCAATCTCGACCGGCGGAAAGCCGGGCGGCAGCGCGCCCGAGGCCATCACATGCTCGGGCCTGATCCTGATTTCCGCGCTGTCGAAATAGGCAAAATGCGCGGTGCGCACATTCACCGCCCCGACCGAGAGGCGGATGCCGCGCCCGGAATTGATGAGGTCGAAATCGACCAAGCGCTCCAGCGTGCGCTTGAGCGCGGAGGTGTCGTAATAGCTCGTGAGCCTGTGCGGCGCGAGCCAGACATGCGGATGATGCGGGGCGAAGAAACCGGGCTGCCCGCACAGGAGCGCGGCCGCCGCGCCCGCATGCTGCTGCCACACGTCGAATGGCCAGCCGGGCAGCATCGGCCAGTTGGCCGAGGGCGCGGTGATGCTCTCCCAGAAATCGCGCAGTTTTGCGACGCGCTCACCCGGCGGGTTGCCGGCGATGATCGCGGCGTTGATCGCGCCGATCGAGATGCCGGCGACCCAGTCCGGCGGATAGTCCGAGGATGCCAGCGCCTCATACACGCCGGCCTGGTAGGAGCCGAGCGCGCCCCCGCCCTGCAGCACGAGGCCGACCTTCTTGTCGTAGGTTTCAGGACGCGGGGGAACGGGCATGGGTCGGGGTCCGGGGCACGGGGGATCGCGGCCCGCATTATAGC
>JACAEG010000303.1 GCA_013388965.1 Pseudorhodoplanes sp.
CGCGACCGCCGCGCCGGCGACGCCCGCGACGTGATAGCCGATCAGCGTGACGATGATGACATTCGGCCCCGGAGAGACCTGCGCGATCGCGAACATGTCGGTGAATTGCCGGTCGGTCATCCACCGGTTCACATCCACGGCAAGGCGGTGCATTTCCGGTACGGCGGCATTGGCGCCGCCGACGGCAAACAGCGACATCAACATGAAGTTGAATGCGAGCATGCCGAGAATGTCGTCATCGCGGCTCATTTGCGCGTCCACCACACGATGGCGAGGCTGAGCGGCGCGAGCACCAGCAGCACCCAGTGCAGCGGCCATCGCAGCAGGCCGACGGTTCCGAACGCAACGAGCGCGATATAGGGTCCGGGGCTGACGGCGCGGGCAAAGACCGGCTCTGCCATCTTCATGGCGGTCGCGATCAGCAAGCCTGCAGCCCCGGCGGCGAGCCCGGCCAGCGCGCGCTGAATCCAGACGATCTCCCCGTAATGGCCATAGAGCGCGCCGAGCGCCGTCACGATGGCGAGCGGCGGGGCGAGCAGTCCGCTGACGGCCGCGAGGGAGCCGATCGGTCCGAACAACCGAGACCCGAGAATGATCGAGAAATTGACGATGTTGGGTCCC
Organism: Pseudorhodoplanes sp.; assembly: GCA_013388965.1. Taxonomy (GTDB): domain Bacteria; phylum Pseudomonadota; class Alphaproteobacteria; order Rhizobiales; family Xanthobacteraceae; genus Pseudorhodoplanes. The sequence goes on from JACAEG010000303.1 coordinate 622, forward strand.
GGCAGGAATTGCGACACCGAGAACACCTCGTTGAACTGGGTGGCGGAGAGCCACCTGCGCTCCTCGACGATCATCCGGCGCACCCAGGGCAACACGCCGCCGAAGCCGGAGAGCGAGGCCAGCGCAAAGGACAGGAAGAGCCCCGCAAGGGTCGGCGCGCTGGGGAGCGCCGAGGGGGCTGGGGCAGGTTCGTGCATGACGTCAGACGAGTAGCGTGCGAGGAGCAGGCGCGGAAGGCGCGCCGGGATCGCATCCAGGCGTTGGACCCCCTCGCTCATCGCATGGCTGCTGCTGCCGGGCGCGCCTTGGCGCGCAAGCGGCAGAAAAGGCAGCAATTCCCTTCCGGCGCACCCGTTTCTCCACATGCCCGCCCGGGTCCGGGCCGGCGGCCTTTTTTCATTCAGCTTTGCCCCCTATATTCGGGGTGCCGGCGCAAGCCGGCTATGGCGATAAACGGGCGTCGTAATAAACCCATCGGACCCGGGGGCAGTACCCGGCGCCTCCACCGAAGTCCCTCCCAGGGGATTTCGGCGGGGGCGAAATAGGATCGACGAGGGCGTAAAGGACGTGCTTTTGCCCGAGATGGTTCCGACGTAACGGGCCATTCCATAGTTGCCAACGACAACTATGCTCCGGTTGCTCGGGCTGCGTAACGCAGTCTGAAAGACCGACCTTAAAGCCCTGACGGGTTAAGCTCCGTCAGGCGGGGTTCGGAGGCACCTGGCAACAGAAGCCTCCACTTGGTTTCGATGTCGGCAGAGACGCTGGTTTTCCTCTCGAAGGTCGTTAGCATCGCAAGGGCCGATTCTCAGCGTGTCGGACAGGGTTTGAGCAATGGCCGTCGACCATATCCGCTACGATATTCTCGCGCAGGAGGCGCTGCGCTCGGTCGTGCGCAAGGTCCTGACCGACGCGGCCCGCAACGGACTGCCGGGTGAGCATCATTTCTACATCTCGATCGACACCAGGGCCGATGGCGTCGGCATGTCGAGCCGGCTCAAGTCCGACTATCCCGAGGAAATCACCATCATTCTCCAGCACCAGTTCTGGGATCTCGACGTGCACGACGATCGTTTCGAGGTCGGCCTGTCGTTCAAGGGCGTCCCCGAACGCCTGACCATCCCGTTTGCGGCGATCAAGGGTTTCTTCGACCCGTCGGTGCAGTTCGGCCTGCAATTCGAGACCATCGATGCCGAGCAGGCGGCGCCCGCCGCAGGCGACAAGCCGCCGGCCCTGGTTCATCCCCAGAAGAAGGAGCCGGCGCCGCTTCCGGTCGCCGCCAATCCCGACGACCACGCGCCCGGCAGCGGGCCCGCAGGTCAGGGCGCCGAAGTCGTCCGTCTCGACCGCTTCCGCAAGAAATAGATCAAATCCAGATTGTGACGCAGTGGCCGGGCTTGTCCCAGCCTTCGCCGTTTTCGATAAGGGGCTGCGCGCTGCGCGCCCACCCAACGAGAACGCCCATGACAAAGACCCGCAGTGAGACCGACAGCTTCGGCGCCATCGACGTGCCCGCCGACCGCTACTGGGGGGCGCAGACGGAACGCTCGCGCGAGAATTTCCGCATCGGCGGCGAACGGCTGCCGAAGCCCATCGTGCGCGCGCTCGGGATGGTCAAGCGCGCCGCCGCCGAAACCAACATGGAGCTTGGCTCGCTCGACAGGAAGATCGGCCAGGCAATCGTGAAGGCGGCGCAGGAGGTGATCGACGGAAAGCTCGCGGAGCATTTCCCGCTCGTCATCTGGCAGACCGGCTCCGGCACCCAGTCGAACATGAACGTCAACGAGGTGATCGCGAACCGCGCCATCGAGATGCTCGGGGGAGCGATGGGGTCCAAGAAGCCGGTGCATCCGAACGACCACGTCAACATGAGCCAGTCGTCGAACGATTCCTTTCCGACCGCGATGCACATCGCCGCCGTCGAGGAGATCGCGCACCGGCTGCTGCCCGCGCTCGGCCATCTGCATGCCGCGCTGAAGAAGAAGGAAAGGGAATTCGCGAAAATCGTGAAGATCGGCCGCACGCATGCGCAGGATGCGACGCCGCTCACCCTCGGCCAGGAATTTTCCGGCTATGCCGCGCAGGTCCAGTCCGGCATGGCGCGCGTGCGCGAGGCGACGAAATCGCTCTACCCGCTGGCGCAGGGCGGCACCGCAGTCGGCACCGGGCTGAACGCCAGGCCGCAATTCGCCAGGCTCTTTGCGAAGCGCATCGCGGCGATGACCGGGCTGCCATTCGTCACCGCGCCGAACAAGTTCGAGGCGCTCGCGGCGCATGATGCATTCGTCTATGCGCACGGCGCGATCGAGTCCGTCGCGACCGGACTTTTCAAGATCGCCAACGACATTCGCCTGCTCGGATCGGGGCCGCGTTCGGGGATCGGCGAACTGATCCTGCCGGAAAACGAGCCCGGCTCATCGATCATGCCGGGCAAGGTGAACCCCACGCAGGCGGAAGCGATGACGATGGTGTGCTGCCGCGTGTTCGGCAACCAGACGACGATCGCCGCCGCCGCGAGCCAGGGCCATTTCGAGCTCAACGTCTACAAGCCGGTGATCGCCTATTGCATGCTGCAATCGATCGAGCTGATCGCGGATGCGGCGCGCTCATTCACCGATCATTGCGTCAGCGGCATCCAGGCGAACGAGAAGCGCATCACCGAATTGATGCAGCGCTCGCTGATGCTCGTCACCGCGCTCGCGCCGAAAATCGGCTACGACAATGCGGCGAAGATCGCGAAGGCCGCGCATGCGCACGGCACGACGTTGCGAGAGGAAGCGGTGCGCGGCGGATTCGTAACGGAGGCCGAATTCGACCGTCTCGTGCGCCCGGAGAAGATGATCCGCCCGCACTGAATGGTATGGCGTTCCATCCGGGGCATGAAAAATCCGGCATTCGACCATGCAAGCGGATTCATTTCACGATCTGCCACGGTATTGGCGCAATCAGGTTAAGTACTGTTCATGTTGGAAGGTAGGGGACACCCGATCCTTGGATTAGCCGGTTACCGCCGGAGCGAATTGTGGGCGACGTAGTCAATCTTCGAAAGGCACGCAGGAAAGCTGCTCGCGCAAAGGATGAAGAGCGCGCGTCGCAGAACAGGCTTTCATTCGGGCGATCGAAGGCGGAACGCTTAGGGGACCAAGCGGCTCGCGACTTGTTGCATCGCAACCTCGACCGGCACCGGCTCGAGCATGGAGAGGCCAATGAAGTCGCCGGTCGTCAAACGATCGATCGTGATCGCCGGACACAAGACGAGCGTCAGTCTTGAGGACGCTTTCTGGAAGGGGCTCAAGGAAATTGCGGACGAGCGCGATCTGACGCTCTCGGAACTTGTCGCGTCAATCGATACGGATCGGCGGCACGGGAATCTGTCCTCCGCCATCCGGCTGTTCGTTCTCGGCCATTACCGGTCGCAGTCCGACCCTTTGGCGGAGACGACACGTGAAATGGCGCCGATGCGCATGGCCGCATCGTGACCATCGGGGCGGCGTAGGTATTTCTACTGAATGTTGCGGTCCAGGGTCGGCAACGTGGCCGGCCGCGGCGGCGTGATCCGCTGCGAGCGCGGACCGGGAATGACAATCGGGGGCGGCAGGGGCGACAGCGAATTCTGCGGCACGCTTTGCGTCGTATCCGGCGCTGGCGCCGGTAACGGCGCTGGTACCGGCAACGGGACAGGCGGTTCGGCAGCACGCTGCGCCTCGATCGCTTCGATCTTCTTCGCCTGCTGCTCCACCGAGCGTAGCGTAAGCCAGCTCATCAGCGCCGACACGTCGATCGACCGCGAGGCGGCCGACGGATTGCCCTTGAGCGCGATGCCGATCTCCGGCGGCCCGGCCGGGTTGATGACGTTCGAACCGATGAGAACGATTTGGCCGTCCACGGTGTTGGCGGCGAAATCGTAGCTGCCCGACAGCGCGAGGTCAGCGCCGATTGCCCGCGCGGTCACGCTCGCAAGCCTCGCCTGCCCGCCGGCCACCGCGATCGATCCTTCCGCATGCGGAAGGTCGAGCTGGCCGGCATCGAGCACGCCCTGCACATACAGGCTGAGGCGCGTGAGATCGGGCGGCAATTCCTGGTCGGCCGCCCGCATCACGGAGGGAAAGACCTTCGGATCGAGGCTCGCGAAACGCGCCGCATCCATCGACACGCGGCCCGTGCCCGAGAGCGAGCCGATCAGGGCCTTCGGCGACAGGCCGGTGCCCTCGAGGTCGAGCTGGAGATTGATGCGGCCCGCGATCTTGTTGCCGGGCAGAAGCTGCGCCGCGTTGGCATCCTTCAGATCGAAGCGGCTGCGCAGCGTCACGCCGCCGGCGGCGCTGCGGAGATTCATCTGCGCCGTCAGTTTCCCGCCGCCCATTTCCGTGGTGAGATCCTCGATCGCGATATTGGAGGGCGAAAGCCGCACCAGCGCCTTCAGATCCCGGGTCGCCAGCGCGGGCGTCACCTGCAGGCGCGCGGCGCGCAGCTCGATCGCGCCGGCGACATCGGTCAGCAAGGTCCCTGAGAATGGCTCCGCCGCCCAGATTTGTCCGTCGCGCGGCGCCGGCATGCCGATGGCGCTTGCGAGCAGGGACGCCGAATCGAGCGCGGTGGCCTCCAGCCTGCCCTCGACCTGCAACGGCGACTGGAATCCGACCTTCACCTGTCCGCGCAGGGTCGTTCCCGCGACCGTGCCCGTCAGATCTTCGAAATTCGCCGAACGGCCGAACAGGACGACGCGCGAGGCGAGCCGCACCGGCAGCGGCTCCGCGCCACGCCCGGCATGGAATCGCAGCGGCGCGAGGTCGGCTTTGCCGATCGTCACGTCGAGGCGGCCGTCGAGTCCCTGCGCGGAGAGGAAGCGCAGATTGCCGGCAGCGCGTGCATCGAGATTGGCCGCCTCCAGCCTGCTCTCGACCCGCAGGCCGGTTTGCAGCGGCCCGTTCGCGCTGAATGTCAGCCTTCCCGGCTGATGGCTCCCTGCGACGGTGCGGTCGAGCGCCAGCAGCCTGAACAGCGCATTCGCGTCAGCCGCCTCGAGCCCGCCGGCCAACGAAATTTCCGCGCGGGATGGATCGGATGCTTCTCCGCGCGCATCCGCCTTGAAATTCACCCGCACCGCGCCGGCCGTGCCTTCGACCGAGAGCCGTGCCGTATTGCGTCCCCTGTCCGCCCCGGCGACGTCGAACGCGGCGCGCAATCTGGCGGAGCCGGCGCGCGCGATCGCGGGCTGCATCGCGCTCACCGCATCGGGCGCGAAGCGGCCGATCAGCGCTCCGACGCCGGCGAGGTCGCGCGCATCGATCTCGACGGCAACGCCGCCCTGCGGCACGGGGCTCGCAAGGTCGATACGCCCGTTCGCGGTGAAGGAGGCGCCGCCGAGATCGGCCACGGCGAGCCGTTCGATCGTCAGCGCGCTGGCATCGAACGAGAGCGCGGCCCTGGTCCCGCGGATATCCACGCCCGCGAGACGCGCCTGCCCGACATCGAGCGACAGCGCCATTTCCTTCGGCCGTTCGAGGCTCACGCCGCCGAAGGCGGCCTTCCAGACATCCAGCAAGGCGTCGAGATCGATTTCGTCGGCCTTCAGGGCGGCATCGAGCCGCGCGGGATCGCGGTCATGCGCGAAGCGGTAGGCGAGCCGGCCCTCGATCGTGCGGCGGTCGATTTCGGCGCGCAGGCGCTCGATTGCAAATTTGTCCGCCCCGAAGCTGACATCCCCGCGGCCGCGCATCGGGCGCGCGGTGCCGGGAGCGCCCTCCTTGCCTTCGAGCCAGGCCAGCAGGCTGCGCGGATCGGCGGAGGAGACATCCACCGGACCCGTGAAGGTCACAATGCCCATTGCCGGCTGCGCGCGCCCGCTCACCCGCACCTGCGTCAGGCCGGGCGCCCGGAACTCGAAGCCGTCGAAATTCCAGCCGTCGCCGTTCGAGGTGACGTCGCCGCGCACCGATTGCATCGGCGCGCCCCCGAGCGTCAGCGTGTCGACCGACAGCCCGATTTTCACCGGCATCGACGGCCGCAGGACCGAGCCGAAATTCTCGGCAAATGCCGCGACCGCGGCAAAGGGCGGACGGCGCGGCTGTTCGGCGGTTGCGACCAGCCTGTCGATGTCGAGCGCGCGCGCCGTCAGCACGGCGTCGAGGCGCGGCGCTCCGCCGAATGTCCATTCGGCGGTGCCGGTGAGCTTGAGCGCGCGTTCCTCCGGCCCGTACTGGAATTCGAGCTGATCGAACAGCACTGCGGGATGTCTCGCATTGACCCTCGCCGTCAGGCGGAAGGGCTCGTTGATCACCGCGCGCCCGTCGGAGAGGGTGGTGCCGGCCGGCCGCGACACGACCAGGCTGCCTTCGAAGCGCGGCCTGTCCTCGGCCAGGATTGCCCCTTCGATCTCGACCGGCATCGGAGACGCCGACGGTTCCAGCGTCAGCCGCAGCTTGATGGCGTTGTCCTGGCGGCTTGCCGCGACGCGATAGCCGACAAGGTCTTCGTTCGACACGAACGCGCCCTCGCCGCGAAACGAGCCTGCGAGCGAGCGCACATCGCCCGTATACCAGAACTTGTCGAGCAGAAGCCGCTTCTCGCCCGAGGAATCGGCGACCGCAATGCGGCCGTCCTCGACATTCAGCCGCTCGATCGACATTTCCGGCGCGAAGCCGATCCCCTGCCCGCCGATGCGGCCGTCGCGGCCGAAGACAAGCGTCGTCTGCGGCCCGACCACGCGCATCTGGTCGGCGCGCAGCTTTCCGCTCAGCAGCGGCCCGAGCGCGAATTCGAGCGAGAGCGCGCGGGCGCGCAAAGCCTGCTCGCCGGGCGGTCCGATTTCGAGGTTTTCCACAGTCAGCGACGGCGACGGCAGGAGCCGCACGTCGAGCGGACCGGCGACGCGCACCGGCGCTCCGATCAGCCGGCTTGCCTCCGCCTCGAATTGGGCGCGATAGGCGTTCCAGTCGATGAAAAGCGGGCCGAGCAGAGCCGCCAGCAGCGCCAGAATGAGCGCGATTCCAATTCCAAGCAGCGTCGTTTGCATTCACGGACCCGTCAGGGTTCCCGGCACGCGATCATAGCGGAATCGCCGGATCTTCGCACGGCCGCGCTTCTGCCGCACGCTTCAGCGCGGGCCGGCAACCGCCGGGCGCGAGAGGCTTCGGACAGCGATACTACAGGACCGCTGCGACGCGGCAATTGTATGTCGCGGGCACTCGCCTGACCGCGGCTGCGTGAATGACGGCGGCTGCGGACCGGTTTCGGGCCGAGCGCTCAGCGGGAGAGCTTCGCCACCGAAACAGAGATGGTCGCGACCATGCCTTCCGGCCTCCAGTCATAGTCGATGCTGCCCCCATAGGCGGCGAGCGACCGCTTCACCAGCGTCGATCCGAAGCCGGGCTTGGCTGGAACCGTCACATCGGGCCCGCCCGCTTCGGCCCATGTGATCCTGAGCCGGTTGTCGATCGACCAGTCGATGCTGATCCTGCCGCCCTGACTCACGGCTCCGTACTTCACCGAATTCGTCGCCAGTTCATGCAGAATGAGCGCGAAGCTGTTGGTCGCATGCTCGCCGAGCGTCACCTGCGGACCGTTGAGCTCGAGCGCGATGGCATAGGGCGAGAGGATGCGCTTGATGAACTCCTCGAAATCCACGCCCTTGCCCGGATTGTCCGCATCGAGCGAGCGCCGGACCAGCGCATGCGCCTCCGCCAGCGCATGCAGCCTCCCGGTGAGGCTTTCCGCCAATTCCTCCTTGGTCTCGCAGGCGCGCGCCGTCGTTCGGATCAGCGCGTCCGCGATGGCGAAGACATTCTTGACCCGATGGCTCATTTCCTTGGTGAGAATTTCCTGGGCATCGAGCGCCTGCTGAAGCTTGCGCTCCGCCTGAATCCGCTGAAGCGCGAGTCCGGCGAAGCCGGCAAGCTCGGTCAGGACGCGCGCATGCCCGGCATCGAACTTCTGGCCTTCGTCGGCGACGATCCACAGCGTTCCGAGCGGCTGCTTCGCGACCGTGAGCGGCACCAGCAGGACTTCGGGAACCACGATGTTCGCGTCGCGGATCCAGGGATAGACCCGCTCCGGATTGGCCATGAGAATCGGTGTGAGGCGGTCGAGACAGATCCCGCAGGGGCTGAAATGTCTCGGCGTCGTCGCGCCCTCGAAAACCGACAATGCGCCGTGCAGGGCGAACCAGCGAAATTCCTCGGTCTCGGATTCGAGAATGCTGATCCCCGCCGAATCCGCGTCGCACATGTCGAGCGCGAGGCTGACGAGGCGCGTCAGAATGTCCGTCGGAGGTTCGGACATCTGCCTGGCCAGATCCTGAATCGCCAGTTTCTCCCGCAGATAGTCGGGACGCGCAGAAGGACGACGATAAAGCTGATCCGTGATGGAGACGTCGGAGACTGTCAGTCCCACGGCAACCTCGCCTGCAGCCTGGGCCATGCCAGCCTTCGCATTGATGAATCCGGTTTCCCATTTAAGCACGGCGGGACCGAAGTGAAGCAGGGTTTCGGCGGGTGCCGAAAGTTCCCTGGCCAGCCACTGAGCGGCGGGCAGACCATCACATCAAGGCCGAAACCTGCGCGCCGGACGCCGGCAGCCATCGAATTCCCCGCATCTTGATTCAAAAGTCGCGCTCGCAGCGCGCGGTTACCCCGGCAGCATCTTGCCCGGATTCATGATGCCGTCGGGATCGAGCGCGCGCTTGATTGCGCCCATCACATGCATGGCGGGCGCGCCATGCTCGGCCAGCAGGTATTTCATCTTGCCCTGCCCCACGCCGTGCTCGCCGGTGCAG
>JACAEG010000254.1 GCA_013388965.1 Pseudorhodoplanes sp.
GCATGCCCGCAAGGCAAACGGAAAGGCAGAAAACCAGCGCCTGGATCGCCCGGATCATTGCCCGATCTCCGATTACATCGCTCCGTTGCAGCCCCGACGGTAGCGAATGCTAGCGGCCAATGCGGCCGATGTCAGCCGAATGTCAGGCGCAATCCCGGAAGTTCGATTCCGGCAAGCAACGTTGTCCAGGTTTCGCCGGATTTTACGGGGAAGGCGCGGGTGAGGGTTCCGGTGGTGACGATGTCGCCGGCCTGCAGCGGCGGATTGAGAGAATCGCCGTCGAGCACCTCCACAAGATGGCGAAGCGCCGAGAGCGGCCCGTCGAGCACGTTGGCGCCGCCGCCCCGGTCCACCACCGCGCCATCGCGCAGCAGCTCGATGGTGAAGCTGTTCAGACTTACCAGCGGATCGCGCATGTCGGCGATGTTCATTTTTTTGCCAAGCAGCAAAGCGCCATGCAGCCCGAACGCGGCAACGGTGTCCGCCACCGCAAAGCGCCAGCCTGGAAAGATTGAATGCACGATCTCAAAGCCGTGTGCGGCCCACGCAATGCAGTCGAGCAGGGCGGCATCGTCCATGTCGCGCTCCGGCGCGCGCGAAAGACCGAACACGATCTCGGGCTCGATCTGCGGCTCTCTCAACCCCTGCAAGGGATGGCGTCCGCCGCGCGCTGCGAGATCATGCAGCGTCGTGTCGTAGACATAGCCCCAGATCGGACGGTCGACGCCATATTGCGCCCAGATATTGCGATTGGTGAAACCGATCTTGCGGCCGACGGCGCGCTCGCCGCGCGCTTCCCGCCGACGGCGGATGTCGGCCGCGATCGCATAGGCGGTGGCAAGATCGAGCGAGGGGGCGCGCGCGGAGAAAGGTTCGACCTGCTCCCGCCCGTCGAAGGCCGCGAGCGCTTCCTGCGCAATGGACTGGGACGCGAGACGGCTCATTCCGCGACCATGCGCGCAGCGGGAAACTCGATCTCCACGAGCGTGCCGGAATCGACCGCGCTGCTGATCGAGAACACGGCATGATTGGCCTCGGCCAGCGCCTTGGCAAGCGGCAGGCCGAGACCCGCGCCGCGCGGCTCGATCCGATCGATGTCGCCGACCCGCCGGAACGGCTCCAGCGCGACCGCCAGATCTTTCGGGCTCATGCCCTTGCCAGTGTCGCGGATGCGCAGCGCAATGCCGCCCTTCTCGCTCGGCCCGGTCGAGACAATGATCTGTCCGCCCGCGCCGGTGAACTTGATCGCATTGGTGAGCAGATTGAGGAGAATCTGCCGGACCGATCGCGGGTCGGCCTGGACCGCGGGCAGATTGGGTGCGAGCGAGAGACGCAAGACGACGCGCGCGCGGCTGGCCTGCGGTTGCGTCATCGACACCGTTTGCTGAACCAGGTCGTTGAGGCCGACGCGGGAAATGTTGAGATCGAATTTCCCGGCCTCGATCCTGGTCAGGTCGATCAGGTCGCCGAGCAGTTCGACCAGATGCTCGCCCGAGGAATGGATGTCCCGCAGATAGTCGCGGTAGCGCTCGTTCGCGATCGGCCCGAACCGCTCGCGCATCATCACCTCGGAAAACCCGATGATGGCGTTGAGTGGCGTGCGGATTTCGTGGCTGATCCGCGCAATGAACTCGGATTTTGCCGCCGACGAATCTTCCGCCTTGCGCTTGGCCTCGATCAGGTCCGCCTCGGACGTCCGCCATTGCGACAGGTTGCGGAAGATCACGCAGATCTGGCCGGATTTCAGGCGGCTCATGCGCATGACGAGTGAGACGAGACCGCCCTTTTCGCGACGCCCGACGATCTCGCGTTCGCCCGACAAGGCGGCGGCGGAATGGCCGGCCAGCATCGCGAGGTCGGCCGATGCGGCGCGGGCACTGTCGGGCGCGAGGATGTCGGTCAGCGCGCGACCGCTCAGCGACAGCAGCTCGTACCCGAACAGTTCGTCTGCGGTGCGGTTGGATCGCTCGATGGTTCCGCCCGGCGACACGAGGATGACGGCGTCGCTGAGCAGGTCGAAGACGGGATCGAGATCGACGGTCGTCTCCGCGGCTTTGGCGAGCGCGGGAACGGGCGGCAGGCCTTGCGGCGTCTCCACGCCCGGTGGGCGCTCGATGGCGGTGAAGATCAACGCCATCGCCGTTCCGCCGTCCCACGGGATGGTGAGAAGTCTCGCCTCGAGCGGGCGGCTGCCGTCGCGCGGCGTGGCGAGCCGCAGGCGCTCGCCGCTGCCCTTTTCATTCGCCGCTTCCCCGGGAGGCTCGACAAACAGCGTATCAAGGCCGCCCGCCTCGGAAAAATCGTTCAGCGTCGGATGGCCGGCCCATTCGAGGAAAGCCGGATTGGCATAGATGAACTGGTCGTGCCGGTAGACGAGAATGCCGACCGGAAGCCGGTCCAGCATCGGCCGGTCGATCTCCAGCGACGTCCGGTCGAGCGGGCGAGACTTGTCTTCGCGCGGCGCAAACGCGGGAGCGCTTGTTTCGTGCGCAGGCGCGGGGAGGTCCGGCGCCGGAATTTCGGCGAGGGGATCGGCGTGTGTGTCAGGCTTCCTTCCGGACGTTGCGAGCTCGTCGGCGCCCTTCAGCCGCTCGGTCAGCCGCGACGCGAGTTCGCTGAAGGCATTGCGCTCGACCGGCGTGAGCGCGGCGCCCCTGTTCTCGGAGGACTGGCCCGGGAACGGGACGACGTTCTCGGCGGACGGAACCACGGTGAAAACCGGACGCGCGAGCGGTGCGTCGGGCATCTCGATCTGAGGCGCGGGAGCGCTGCGGTCGCGCGCTATTCGCTGCGCGAGGATGTCGTCGACCAGCGCGACGTCGCGGCAAACACCGAAACCGCGATAACCGCGGAAGGCGCGATCGCGATCGTAGATCGGCAGTCCCGACAATTCGACTGGCAGACGGCGATCGCTGCCCTCGACCGGCCACTGAACGGTGAGGCCGCTCCAGGTGTTGCGCGAGGCGATGGCTGCAGCCACGCCGCCTGACGGATCGAGGCGGAGCTGCGCCGCAATCTCGTTCCAGGGACGGCCGAGCGCGGCCGCAACCTGCGGTCCGATCACGTCGGTGAATTCGTTGCCGGTGAGACTGAAGCGGCTGTCCGCGTCCATCTCCCAGATGAAGCGCAGCGGATAGCGGCGGTCGGCGCCTTCCGGCATGCGCGCAGGGTCGCCGCGTGTGGCCGATTCGCTCGCTGCAGCCTCGGTCAAGTTCGCTTGCACAATTCCCGGTGTGGGGAGTGGCGGCGGTAGCGGCTCCCGCGCGGCGGCCGGTGCGTCAACGGATGGTCCGGATGCGCCGGGCGCGCGCTCTTCCAACATGACGACAAAGATTGCATCCGGGCCCGAGCCGAGCCGCTCGATGGCGACCGGGCCGGCTGCCGCCGTTCCTTCCGCGCGGCCGGATTGTCGCGCGACAGCGAGCAAGGCTCCAATGCCGAGTTCGTCGGATGTGGCGCGCGCACCAGAAATAGCCGATAGCGACGGGCTTGCGAACAACAGCGAGCCGTCGTCGCCAAACACTGCAAAGGGCTCAACGGCCCCTTCGAACAGGCGTCGAACGCGCTCCGAGGTCGAGAGAGCGGGGCCGGCTGGTTCGGCAGCGACAACAAGGATCGCCGCCCGTTCCGGAATGCGCGCGCAGGTGCACAGCAGCGGCCGGCCCATCCCCGCGCCAAATCCGCGCAGCCGCTCAAGGCGCGCAACGCCATCGTGCCGCAGGCTCGCCCCGAGCCGCGCGATCTGCGAGGCCGGCAATGCTTCGGGGTCAAAGGCACGGTCTTCGATCGAAGCGGCTCTCGTGGCTCCGAATATCGCTGCGCCGGCGGCATTCGCCCACAGAATCGCGCTCCCGTCCGCGCGCCACAGCCAGGCCGGCAAGGCGCTGGCCGCATGCGGCGCGAGTCGCGGATCACGCAACCCGGCGAGGCGGGATTTCAATCCTTCCGTCATGAAAGGCTGCCGCGAGTCACGGCGAACTCCTTGAAATTAATGAATTCTTAATAGTCTTCGCGCCGCCGGCCGTCCACGCCGGCAAAGCTGTCCAATGCCGATAACCTTAACCTCGCAGAAGATTTTGCGAATCTGTCGTGACCGACAGCCATCCTTGGGCGCTGGAGGGGATGGACCGCGCGCATTGACGAGCAGCCGGCAAAGCCGAAACAATGCGCTGGCTTGGGGCGGATGGCAGCGAGAGGAGACGGAACATGGACGGCATGAAGGGCTTCGAGATACCGACGGATATGAGGAAATTCGCTGAGCAGAGCGTGGAGCAGGCCCGCAAGGCCTTCGACACTTTCATCTCCACGGCGCAGCGGGCCGTGAGAGAGATGGAAGGGCGTGCGACGGCCGCGCATGCCGGCGTGAAGGACGTTGGCGAGCGGGCGATGTCGTTCGCGGAGAAAAATCTGGCCGCGTCGTTCGACCTCGCGAAGGACCTCGTGCGGGCGAAGGATGTCGAGGAGGTGATTAAAATACAGACAGAGTATGTGAAAAATCAGATGCAGGCGCTGCAGGAGCAAGCCAAGGCCTTGGGCGAGTCTGCCAGCAAGCTTGCAATGGATGCGGCCAAGCCCAAATTCTGATTTGAGCCTTGCCTCACGGCGTCGCCGACGGTCGGGACCCCTTGATCCCGGCACGCGGCTTCTGCGCGTTTTGTGCGGCGCAATAATCGTTATTGCATTGCATCAATATTGGTGCTATATAAGTAATTACGGGCTCTCAGCCGGGGCCCCGACAGGCATGTGTTCAGTCGAAGGATGATCCCAATGGCCGAGGCCGTCAAAACCGTTTCAAACCCGAAATCGTTTGCGTTCGAAATGCCGAAGTTCGAGATCCCGAGCTTCGAAATGCCCAAGATGGAAGTTCCGGCCGCGTTCCGTGAAGTCGCAGAAAAGAGCGTCGCGCAGGCCAAGGAAACCTGGGACAAGATGAAGGCCGCTTCGGAAGAAGCCACCGAGATCATGGAAGAGACCTACACGACCGCCTCGAAGGGCGCGTCCGATTACGGTCTGAAGGTGATCGACACCACCCGCGCCAACGTCAATGCCGCTTTCGATTTCGCTTCCGCCCTGATGGGCGCGAAGTCGATCTCGGAAATCATCGAGCTGTCGACGTCGCATGCCCGTTCTTCGTTCGACACGATGTCGGCGCAGACCAAGGAGCTTGCCGCGCTCGCCCAGAAGGTGGCGACCGATGCGGTCGAGCCGATGAAGACCGGCATGACCAGCGCATTCAAGAAGGTTTCCTGAACCAAACACGTGGAGCGACCCGCCAGAATGGCGCGGATTGCACGTCGAAGGGCCCCGCCCCCAA
>JACAEG010000007.1 GCA_013388965.1 Pseudorhodoplanes sp.
GCCGGCGCGATCATCGGCGGCGCGGTGACGGGCCGCGGCGAGGGTGCGGCAATCGGCGCCGTCATCGGCGCGACGACCGGCGCCATCATCGCCGCGGAGGGCCGGCGCAACGCGCGCGGCTATTACGCCTGGCAGAACGGCTGCTATCTGCAGCGCCGCGACGGACGATGGGTGCGCGCGCACCCGAAATACTGCTATTGATCGCGCATCCCTGCTGACGCCGTCGGCCGCGCTGCCCCGCCGAACGCGCGTCCTCTCGAGTGCGGATCTGAGGCCGCAGGTCGGCGAGAGCCGACATGGGATGACTCGTTCGCCTTGCGAAGTCGCTCCCCGGGATGACGGCCACACGCCGGGATCGTTTCCGCGTCGAGCAATCGCGCTCTAACGGGCGGGCCGCCGTGCGCGCGAACCGGGTTTCGGCGCGGGCGGCGTCTGCTCGTAGCAATTGCCGACGCCGTTGAGGCCGATGCGGCAGAGCTCAAAACTCGGATAGCCGCAATTGGTGACGCCCCACGAACCGATGCCGCACCAGTCGGCCCAGGCGGGAGCCGAAGCATCGAGGTAACATGCGGCCGCCGCCGCGCAACCGAGGGCAACACGCCGCATCGTCCGGACCGCTCGCATCGTCGCGCCTCCATCAGTCTGCGAAGAATGCATGCCGCGAAATGCGCCCGTCTGCGAATCACAATGCGTTGTAGCGGCCCAAATCACGGAAGCGGCGCTCAACCGTTCGACCGCGCCTTCAGCGATTCCTGCAGGCGCGCGATCTTGGCCTCCTTGGCGCCGAGCTGCTCCTCCAGTCGACCGATATTGTCGAACAGGCGCGCGCTGCTGAGCCGCAGGAAATAGAGCCCGAAGGTCGGGTCCTGGAAATACAATTCTTCGATCCGGTCATAGGTGATTTCCAGAATCACCGCGTCCGCGACGCATTCCAGCGTCTGCGTGCGCCTGCCCCCGGGCGAGAGGAATCCGAGTTCGCCGACAAGCGCGCCGTCGGAAATGTTGATCCCGATCTCGACGACGCGAAACTCGCCGGACAGGACGAAAAACATCCGGTCCGCCTGATCTCCCTTCCGAAACATCACATGACCGGCCCTGATCGACTTGCGCGTGGTGAAGGGCTTGATCCATTCCATGTCGTGGGTGCCGGCGCTGGCGCGCTTGACGTCTTGGATCAGCCTGCGCATCTCGCGCAGGCGCCATGCGTTGAGCGGAAGCAATATCGAATGCTGGATCAGCATCGGATATACCCCGGCGAACCAGCCGAACACGATCGAGGCAATGTTGTGCATGATGCCGGCGATCCGCAGCGGGATCATGGTGCGCATCGCCAGCATCGCAACGACGAGCGCCGCGTTGGCAAAGCCGAATAATTCGAGAAGGGTGAGGGATGTCATAGGCCGGTCCCGCTGGGCGAGCGTCGCCTGATGTGACCGCCCTATCACATCGATGACGCGATTTTGAAAGCGAGACGACAGATGGATCGGACCGCCCGGCCAAGTCAAAGAAACTTTAGGGATTTCACAACTGGGGGCGCCAAGCGGGAGGCGTCCGGCTGTCATAAATATGTAATCTAACTGATACAAAAGCTTCTTCTGCAGTTATTCCCGCTGAATCCTTCCTCCAATTTCGAGAACCAACCAATGTCCGAAGAAGCGATCGATTTCTCGCTGCTGCTCAAGCTCGGCGCCACGGAAGTCACGTACAAGGCCGGTGACACAATCTTTGCGGTCGGAGACGAGGCGGACGAGCTTTACATCATCGAGCAGGGCGAGGTCGACATCCGGCTTGGCAATCGCCTGCTGGCGACGCTGGACGGGAATGCCATCTTCGGAGAGATGGCGCTGATCGACGACAAGCCGCGCAGCGCCACGGCCGTCGCCCGGACCGACGTGAAGCTCGTGCCGGTCTCGGAGAAGCAGTTTCTGTTCCTGGTCAGCCACACGCCGTTCTTCGCGCTGCGTGTGATGCGCGTGCTGGCCGGGCGCTTGCGCACGTCCAACATGTCGATCTAGGGGACTCGAAAGCTGGCGCGCGGCCGCGGCTTTCTGGAAGGCCGTCCTTCGCGAAACGGCGTCCGGGACGCTGCATGGCCGCGATCCTTGCGATATGGCAAGGCTGACGCCGGCGCGCCGGCTGTCCGAGTCCTCTGCCGATCGAGCGCGGGTCCGACGTCGCGGCCGCTGCGCCCCGCACCGGAGGTGCCCATGCGTTTCCGCCTGCTCGCGCTCGCCGTGCTCCTGCTGCCGGCTCCGGCCGTGGCCGGCGTCAAGGAGACGATCGCCGCTCTTGCACCGAACGCGCTGGTGCTTGTGGTGGATGCCGGGGGCAACGAGCTCGTGGCGCAGAACGCCGATCAGCCATTCGTGCCGGCCTCGGTCGCCAAGATCGTCACGGCCTGGCTCGCGATGGAGGTGCTCGGCGGCGGCTATCGCTTCGAGACGCGCTTCTATCTCGACGACAAGCGCGTGCTGTATGTGCGGGGAGGGGGCGATCCATTCCTGATCTCGGAGGAACTGGCGCCGCTCGCTGCGAAGCTGGTCGCGGCCATCGGGAAGGCGCCGATTACCGAAATCGTGCTGGACGCGAGCTATTACCCGGCCGACCTGCGCATTCCGGGCATCGAGGACAACAACGAGGCCTACAACGCGGTGAATTCCGCGCTGGCCGTCAATTTCAATACCGTCAATGCCGTTCGCAAGGGCGACACGGTGCGCTCCGGCGAGAAGCAGACCCCGATCACGCCGCTCGCGATCAGCCAGTTCCGGGAGCGGGGCCCGAAAGGCCGCGGCCGCATCAGCCTCGGTCAGGATCCCGACGTGAGCCTGCGCTATGCCGGCGAGCTGATCGCGGCGTTCATCGTGCGGGCCGGCGGCAGGGTGACGGGCGGGATCGCGACCGGAGCCGTTCCCGCGGGCCTGCAGCCGGTCTATGTCCACCGGCAGTCGCGCAGCCTGTCGGAGATTCTCGTCGAGCTGCTCAGGGCCTCGAACAACTACATTGCCAACCAGGTCTTTCTGGAGATCGGCGCGCAAAGGCTCGGCGGTCCGGTCAGCCTGGAGAAGTCGCTGCAGGTCCTGAACGAGACGCTCGCCGCGCAGGGGCTCGCGTCGGACATCCGGCTCGAAGAGGGGTCGGGCATCAGCCGCAACAACCGCGTCACCGCCCGCGGCCTGACCCGGCTGCTCGCGCTGTTCGCGCCGCATGCCGACCTGCTGCGCGGCCGCGACGGCGGCGCGAACAAGACCGGCACCCTGGACGGGGTCAGCACGCTCGCGGGATATGCGGACACCAGGGGTCACGGGCGGGTCCGCTTCGCGATCGCGCTTGCGGGCAAGAGCGGCGATCTGCGCTTCCGGATATTGCGGGCGATCGAGTCCGGGCTGTAGCGGACGTCGCGCGTCTCAGAAGATCGCGGGAACGAGATTGTCGGCCCTCGCGCCGGTCCGTTCGGACAGGAGCTCCGCGACGCGCCTGCGATGGCAATGATTGACGTCGCGCTCGTAGCAGAGAAGGCAGAGCGGCGGCCCAGCGCGCACCAGCTGCGTCACTTCGTCCAGCTCTCCGGCGGCATCCGCCGTCCGGAGATGCTTTTCGTAGATCCGCCACAGCGTCGGATAGTCGCCCGCGCGCGCGGCCTCGCGTCCCTCGGCGGGCGTGCCGAGCTTCCGCAGATGCAGATAGGCGATGCCGGCCTGATCGAGCGCCGCCGCAAGCTGCCGCTTCGAGAAGCCGGGACGGCGCGAGGCCGCCACCGCGCGGATATCGACCAGCAGCTTGACGCCGGCCCGCTTGAGTTCGGCGATCACGGCGTCGATCCCGGCCTGCTCGTAGCCGATCGTGAAGAACCGGGATGCCCGCCTCGCCATCGCTCTCCCGCAACCGGCCTTCCTTGTCGCCACGAAATCCACGCTCGCGTCACTGCGCGCGGTCGACATCGACCCACTATGAAGCAGGAGCGCTCGGCCCGGAAGCCAGCCGCGCGTGCTGCAACGCGGCAGCATTGCTGCTGGACTCGATTCCGATATTCCAATAGCAAGCCAGAGGGATAATGCATCCGGGGAGGGCTCGCTCATGTTCCGCGTATTTTCCGCAGCCGTGGCCGTTGCAGCCGCACTTCTGGTGCTGCCCCAGCAGGCGCAGGCGCGCGCCAAGGTCGGGATGCTGGTTTGCGACCTGTCGCCCACGGTCGGCTGGGTCGTCGGTTCCGTCCAGGGCGCCAGTTGTGTGTTCACGCCGAGCGGGCCCGGCAAGCGGGAGCGGTATCGCGGCGATATCGGACGTCTCGGCCTCGACCTTGGCGTCGTGCATGGCGGCCGCATGGTCTGGGCGGTGTTCGCGAGCTATGCCGGTCCGCAGCGCGGCGCGCTGCGGGGAACCTATCTCGGCGCAGCGGGCGACGCTTCGATCGGCGTGGGGCTCGGCGCGAATGTGCTGGTGGGCGGCTTCGAGCGTTCGTTCGCGTTGCAGCCGGTCTCGTTCAAGTCGCAGGCAGGCGTCAATGTCGCCGTGGGGGTGGCCAGGCTGGCCTTGTACTGATCGCACCATCCGCGTGCAGCAAGGGCCCGGCCAGCGCCGGGCCCTTTTCGTTTCCGGGGCTTGAATGGCCGGATCGGGTGCCCATATAGGGTCGAACGGCGACGTTGCAGCTTCCCCCCGAGCTCCGTTGCCGCTTGCGGCCACGATTTGAGCGGGCGACGCCGGATGTACGCGCGCCTCCTCGTTTCGTGGTCGTCGTTTTCTTGAGGGGTATTCCGAAACCGCTGCGGTCACGCCCGGCCGCCCAGTCGCTCGATCAACGCCATCGCCGCGGCAGGCATGCGCACCTTCGCTTCGTGGATGAAATACACAAAGACGTCGCGCGGCTGCTTGCCGGGCTTGGTCCTGGCGTCGATGCGCGGCAGGTCGGCCGGCATTCCCCCGGCCGCCCAGACTCTTGCGCGCCGCGCCCAGGCATCCAGGTCCTTCGGCGGATAGCCCGTCCTCAGGCTTTCGCGTCCCTTCTGCAGCCGCGCATAGACGATGTCGCCGGTGATGTCGGCGATCGCGGGATAGGTGGCGTGGTCCGCGAACACGACCGGGATGCGAAACCTGCGCAGCAGCGCGATGAAGGCGGGCGTGCGGAAGCTGTCATGCCGCACCTCGACGACGTGGCGCAGCGGGTGCGCGTCCTGCTTCGCGGGAAGCAGCTCGAGGAATCGTCCGAAATCGGCCTCGTCGAACTTCTTGGTGGGCGCAAACTGCCACAACAGCGGCCCGAGCTTGCGGCCAAGCTCGGTGATGCCCGAATCGAGAAAGCGACCGATCGAGTCGCCGGCGCCCGCGAGCGCGCGGCGGTTCACCGCATAGCGCGGCCCCTTCAGCGCAAACACGAAATCCTCCGGCACCTCGCTCGCCCATTTGCGAAAGGTCGCGGGCTTCATGGTGCTGTAGAAGGTGCCGTTGACCTCGATCGAGGTGAGATGCTGCGCGGCATATTGCAGCTCTTTGGAATGAGGCAGGCCCTTCGGGTAGAATACGCCGCGCCACGGCTCGTAGGTCCAGCCGCCAATGCCGGTATAGATTTGACCGAGCCCTTTTCGCATCAGGTGATCCGCATCGTTGTCGGGGAGGGGCGCGGCGAGCGTGTTTTCGAGAGCGCCGCGCGGCGACCGGTGTCGGCGGTTGCCGTCGCGCTGCTGCATTGCGGGCCGCGAGCCGTTGCAGCCGGGCGGGCAGCCGCCGCGTCACGCGACGTCAGCGGGACGGCGCCGCGCGGAATGCCACCGGAGCCGCATAGGCGGCGCCCCATGACGGACTCCAAGTCGTCGTCCAGGACGGCGC
>JACAEG010000255.1 GCA_013388965.1 Pseudorhodoplanes sp.
CAGCGTGCGGAGCATGTTCGGCTTCGCGTACCGAAAGGAGAGGGCGCCGGTGAGCGCCGCAAGCGCATAGCCGCGATCGGGATCGGGCGTGTGGCGGAAATAATCCGTCATCAGGCGCAGCTTGTTGTTGCGCCCCGGTTCGTAGGAGAGACGGTCGAGCAGTTCGGCGAAGCGCTTCATGCGGGTGCTCCGGCGGCGACGCCGTCGGTCTCGTCCTCGTCGCCATAGCCCACGATGTCGAGCGGCCGCGCCCTGAGGCCCTTGCTCATGCACCAATGCACCAGCGCGTCTTCCTGCCCGTGCGTCACCCAGATTTCGGATGCGCCGGTCGCGGCGATGGTCGCGCGCAGGCCGTCCCAGTCGGCGTGATCGGAAATGACCAGCGGCAGTTCGACGAGGCTCTGGCGCGCGCGCGCCCGCGTGCGCATCCAGCCCGAGGCATAGGCGGTGACCGGATCGGGAAAGCGGCGCGACCAGACGTCCTTCAGCGCCGAGGGCGGGCAGAGTGTGATCGCGCCGGCAAGCTCCTCCTTCCGCGCGTCGCGCGCGGGCCGCAGGTCCCCGAGATCGATGCCCCGGCTGACATAATAGTCGCACAGCACCTGCATCGCGCCGTGCAGGAAGATCGGGCGGTCGTGGCCGGCCTTGCGGATCAGCGCGATCACGCGCTGCGCCTTGCCGAGCGTGTATGCGCCGACGAGATGCGCGCGCTCGGGAAAGATCTCGGTCGAATGGATCAGCCTGGCGATCTCGGCATCCGGGTCGCCGTGCCGGAACACCGGCAGCCCGAAGGTCGCCTCCGTGATGAACACGTCGCACGGCACCAGTTCGAACGGGGTGCAGGTCGGGTCCGGCACGTCCTTGTAGTCGCCCGAGGCGACGATCGTCAGGCCGTTGCAGGCGACCGCGATCTGCGCGGAGCCGAGCACATGACCGGCGGGATGGAAGGTCGCGGTGACGCCGCCGAGCGTGACGCTTTCGCCATAGGCAATCGCCTGGGTCGAGCCTGCGAAATCCGCCCCGTAGCGCAGCCGCATGATGTCGAGCGTCTCCTGCGTCGCCAGCACTGTGCCGTGGCCGGCGCGCGCATGGTCGGAGTGACCGTGGGTGATGAGGGCGCGTTCCACCGGCCGCGTCGGGTCGATATGGAACCCGCCGCGCTCGCAGCACACGCCGGACGGGGTGGGAAGCAGGAGGTCTTCGGGACGCATGAATGCTACATATGCCACAAGCTCGAATTGACGAGACTGACCAGGGTTCCCGTGCCTGCACTTTTCCTGTCTTCCGGCGATCTGATCGCCGACCGCCGCTACGAATGGGCGCGCGAGGCCGCCGCCGCAGGCGATTTTGCGGCTGCGGCGGATGTGCTCGCGCAGGCGGTCGAGCTTGCTCCGAGCTTCGCCGCGGCCTGGTTCCTGCTCGGCGAGATGCACGAGAGGCTGGCTGACCGTGACGGCGCCGTGACGGCTTTCCGCGCGGCGCTGGCCGCCGATCCCGGAGACCGCCACGGCGCGGCGCTGCATCTCGCGCGGCTTGGCGCAATGGAGCCGCAGGAGATGCCGCAGGCCTATGTCCGCTCGCTGTTCGACGATTACGCGCCGCGCTTCGAGAGCTCGCTGGTCGAAAAGCTGGATTATCGCGCGCCGGCGCTCCTGCGGGACGCCGTGCTTTCGGTTTGCAAGGATACCGGCCGTCCCGCCCGCTTCGGCTCCATGCTGGATCTGGGCTGCGGCACCGGGCTCGCGGGCGAGGCATTCCGCGCACATGTCGACTGGCTGGAAGGCGTCGATCTCTCGCCCGCCATGATCGCCCAGGCGAGGAGAAAGGTGATCTACGACCGGCTGCAGGTCGCGGACCTGACGGAGCATCTGCGCGACGCGGCGGATGCGAGTGCGCGGCATCACCTGATCGTTGCCGCCGACGTGTTCGTCTATTGCCGCGATCTCGCGCCGCTGTTTGCCTCGAGCGTGCGCGTGCTGGCGCCGGACGGCCTCTTCGCCTTCACGGTCGAGACGCATGATGGGGAGGGCGCATTGCTGGGAGAAAGGCTGCGCTATGCCCATTCGGAAGTCTATGTGCGCGACGCGCTCGCGCGGGCGGGGCTCACGCCGCTGCGCCTCGACCGGGTCTCGACCCGCAACGAGGGCCATCTATCGGTTCCCGGTCTGCTCGCCGTGGCCGCGCCGGCCTTGAACGCGACACCGTCGCAGGCGAACACCTGATCCGTGACCCTGCTCAAAAGCCCCGATACGACGCTGCTGCCGGAGATTTTCCGGCGCTGGTTTGCGAGTCGCGGCTGGGCGCCGCGCGCGCATCAGCTCGATCTGCTCGCCCGCGCGCAGGCCGGGCGCTCGACGCTGCTGATCGCGCCGACCGGCGGCGGCAAGACGCTGGCGGGGTTCTTGCCGACGCTGGTGGAGCTACACGAAGCCGCGTCTCGATCGAAATCCTCGCTGCCCGCTCGATCTGCTCCCTCCCCGCTTGCGGGGGAGCGGTGGGGAGGGGGATATGATGTGAACGTTGCTGTCTCGGAGTTATCCCCCTCCCGCCCGCCTTCGGCGGGCGACCTCCGCCGCAAGGGGGGAGGTAACGACAGCGGGGTGCGCGGAGAGGAAAGGGGCGGCCTCCACACGCTCTACATCTCCCCGCTGAAGGCGCTCGCCGTCGACATCGCGCGCAATCTGGAAAAGCCGGTCGCGGAGATGAGGCTGCCGATTCGCATCGAGACCCGCACCGGCGACACGCCGGTATCGAAGCGCACGCGCCAGCGCCGCGATCCGCCCGACATCCTGCTCACGACGCCCGAGCAGCTTGCGCTGCTGCTCGCCTCCGCCGACGCGCCCTATCTGTTCGGTTCGCTCAGGCGCGTGATTCTCGACGAGCTGCATTCGCTCGTCCTCTCCAAGCGCGGCGATCTGCTCTCGCTCGATCTCGCGCGGCTGTTCACGCTCTCGCCCGGTTTGCAGACCATCGGGCTGTCGGCGACCGTCGCCGAGCCGGACGATCTGCGCCGCTATCTCGTGCCGCAGCGCGGGCGGCCGGCCTTCGCCGATCTCGTCGTCGCGCAGCCGGGCGCGGCTCCCCACGTCACCATGCTGCCGCCGGGCGAATATCTGCCCTGGGCCGGCCACACCGCGAGCCACGCCTATGGCGCAATCTACGAACTGATCAAGACGCACAAGACCACGCTGGTCTTCGTCAACACCCGCAGCCAGGCGGAGATGATCTTCCGCGAATTGTGGGACATCAACGACGACGGGCTCGCCATCGCGCTGCATCACGGCTCGCTCGATGTCGGCCAGCGCCGCAAGGTCGAGGATGCGATGGCCGCGGGGCGGCTGCGCGCGGTGGTCTGTACCTCGTCGCTGGACCTCGGCATCGACTGGGGCGATGTCGATCTCGTGATCAATGTCGGGGCGCCCAAGGGTTCGTCGCGGCTGCTGCAGCGCATCGGCCGCGCCAACCACCGGCTCGACGAGCCGTCGCGCGGCATCCTCGTACCCGCCAATCGCTTCGAGGTGCTGGAATGCTCGGTCGCGATCGAAGCGGTCGCGGAGAATGCGCAGGACACGCCGCCCTTGCGTGCCGGCGCGCTCGACGTGCTGGCGCAGCATGTGCTCGGCACGGCCTGTGCCGCGCCGTTCGATGCCGACGCGCTGTATGACGAGGTGCGCAGCGCCGCGCCCTATGAGAGCCTCGCGCGCGCCGACTTCGACGCCGTGGTCGATTTCGTCGCGACCGGCGGCTATGCGCTGAAAGCCTATGAGCGCTACGCCAAGATCAGGAAGGACGCGCAGGGACTGTGGCGCATCACCAATCCGCGCTACGCGCAGCAATACCGCATGAATGTCGGCACGATCGTCGAGGAGATCATGCTGGAGGTGAAGCTCGTGCGATCGCGCCATCGCGGAGACGGGCATACCGGCCCGATCGCGCGCGGCGGCCGTCTGCTCGGGCAGGTCGAGGAATATTTCATCGAGACCATGACGCCGGGCGACACTTTCGTGTTCGCGGGCTAGATTCTGAAATACGAGGCCCTGGTCGAGGACGAGGTCTACGTCTCGCGCACACATGCGACAGACCCGAAGGTGCCGGTCTATGCCGGCGGAAAGTTTCCGCTCTCGACCTATCTTGCCGCGCGCGTGCGCGACCTGCTGGCGCAGCCGAACGGATGGCCGGCGCTGCCGGAGCCGGTGCGCGAGTGGCTCGGCATCCAGCAATGGCGCTCGCGCATTCCGCGACCCGACGAGCTTCTGGTCGAGACCTTTCCGCGCGCCTCGAAATACTACCTCGTCTGCTACCCGTTCGAAGGCCGCCTCGCGCACCAGACGCTCGGAATGCTGCTGACGCGAAGGCTGGAGCGTGCGCGGCTGCGCCCGCTCGGCTTCGTCGCCAGCGAATATGCACTCGCGGTCTGGGGGCTCGGCGATGTCGCGCTGCGTGTCTCGCGCGGGGAACTATCGCTGGATGATCTGTTCGACCAGGACATGCTGGGGGACGATCTCGAAGCCTGGCTCGCCGAGACCGCGCTGATGAAGCGCACCTTCCGCTCGAACGCCGTGATCGCGGGGCTGATCGAGCGGCGCCATCCCGGCAAGGAAAAATCGCGCCGGCAGGTCACCGTCTCGACCGACCTCATCTATGACGTGCTGCGCAAGCACCAGCCCGACCACGTCCTGCTGCGTGCGGCGCGCGCGGACGCCGCCACCGGGCTTCTCGACATCAGGCGGCTCGGCGAAATGCTCTCGCGCATCAAGGGCCGAATCGTGCACAAGGCACTCGACCATGTCTCGCCGCTTGCGGTTCCCGTGATGCTGGAAATCGGACGCGAGACGGTTTACGGCGAGGCGGTCGACGAGCTTCTGGCGGAGACCGAGGCGGAACTCGTGAAGGAGGCGATGGGTGGCGACTAGCAACGCGCGTGGCTCTCTCGCTCCCTCCCCCCTTGCGGGGGAAGGTTGGGCAGAGAGGTATGACGCACACACCGCCATTTCTGACGCACCTACCTCCCGGCGTGCTTCGCACGCCGACCTGCCCCGCAAGGGGAGAGCCGAACAGAGTTTGACGGCGGAGATTCATCTTTCCAGCCACACCTTCGTCGCCGACCGTTCCGGAGCGCTCTACTGGCCCGCGGAGCGCATGCTGATCGTCGCGGATCTGCATCTCGAAAAGGCCTCGAGCGCCGCGCGCAACGGTACGTTTCTGCCGCCTTACGATACCGCCTCCACGCTCGCCAGTCTCGGCACCGTGGTCGCGCGCCATGCGCCGCGCCTGGTCGTCGCGCTCGGCGACAGCTTCCATGACGGCGACGGGCCGGGGCGGCTCGATCCGTCCGACCGCACGGCGCTGCGCGAGCTGCAGCGCGGCCGCGAGTGGATATGGATGTCCGGCAACCACGATCCCGATCCGGCCACCGATATCGGCGGCACATTCGCCGGCCTGCTCTGCGTCGGCGGCATCGTGCTGCGGCACGAGCCGTCGCCGGAACTTGGCTGCAGCGAGATTGCAGGCCACCTGCATCCTCTCGCGCGCGTCGCGACGCGGGCGCGGCTTGTGAGCCGCAAATGCTTCGTCAGCGACGGCCGCCGCATGGTGATGCCGGCCTTCGGCGCGTTCACCGGCGGGCTCAACATCCGCAATCGCGCCTTTGCCGCGCTGTTCGATTCTCTCCAATTTACCGCGCACATGCTCGGCGCCGCGCGCCTCTACGCGATTGCCGGTGCGCGCTGCCTGCCGGATTGAGCAATCGGTCGGGTGCGCTCGAACTTGAGGCTGCACAACAAAAAGCCCTCACGGATCCGAGCGGGATTTGCCCGCTCCTTTCCATGAGGGCCTGCGAGAAAGCCTCACCCCGAGACGCGCCGGAAGCGCGCGTCGCGAAGGATGAGCGCGGCGGCATCAATAGCGGTAGTGATCGCTCTTGTAGGGACCTTCGACTTTCACGCCGATATAGTCCGCCTGATCCTTGCGCAGCTCGGTCAGCTTCACGCCGATCTTGGCGAGATGCAGACGCGCGACCTTCTCGTCGAGCGACTTCGGCAGCACGTAGACCTGCTTCTTGTACTTCCCGTCCTTGTTGTTGGCGTAGAGCTCGATCTGCGCCAGCGTCTGGTTCGTGAAGGACGCCGACATCACGAACGAGGGATGTCCCATCGCGTTGCCGAGATTCACAAGGCGGCCTTCCGACAGCAGAATAATGCGGTGGCCGTCGGGGAAAGTGATCTCGTCCACCTGCGGCTTGATGTTGGTCCATTTCAGGTTCCTGAGCGAGGCAACCTGAATCTCGTTGTCGAAGTGACCGATATTGCAGACGATGGCGCGGTCCTTCATCTTGCGCATGTGCTCGATGGTGATGATGTCCTTGTTGCCGGTGGCGGTGACGAAGATGTCGGCAATAGGAGCCGCATCTTCCATCGTCACGACCTGATAGCCTTCCATCGCTGCCTGCAAGGCACAGATCGGGTCGATCTCCGACACCATCACGCGGCACCCGGCCTGGCGCAGCGAGGCCGCCGAGCCCTTGCCGACATCGCCGAAGCCCGCGACCATCGCAATCTTGCCCGACATCATCACGTCCGTGCCGCGGCGGATGCCGTCGACCAGTGATTCGCGGCAGCCATAGAGATTGTCGAACTTCGACTTGGTGACCGAGTCGTTGACGTTGATGGCGGGCCACAGCAGCGTGCCGGCCTTCTGCATGTCGTAGAGGCGGTGCACGCCGGTCGTCGTCTCTTCCGAGACGCCCTTGATGCTGTCGGCGATCGCCTGGAAATAGCCCTTCGGCTTTTCCTTCAGCTGCTTCTTCAGGAGCGCGAAGAACACTTCCTCTTCCTCCGAGCCCGGCTTGTCGAGGAAGGCGGTGTCGCCCTTCTCGGCGCGCAGGCCGAGATGCACGTACATCGTGGCATCGCCGCCGTCGTCGAGGATCATGTTCGGATAGCCGCCGCCGTGCCAGTCGAACAGCTTGGCGGTGTAGTCCCAGTAATCCTTCAGCGTCTCGCCCTTCACCGCGAAGACCGGGATGCCGGCCGCGGCGATCGCGGCGGCCGCATGGTCCTGCGTCGAATAGATGTTGCACGAGACCCAACGCACGTCGGCGCCCAGCGCTCAGAAGGTGGGCGTGGCATCGTCGCCTTGCGTTCGACGACGAAGAAGAACAAATCCAAAATTGTTTTCGAGCTGTTGCCAGGTGCAAAGGTGAGCATCAGTCGAAATGATGTCGACACGG
>JACAEG010000192.1 GCA_013388965.1 Pseudorhodoplanes sp.
GCAGGGGACTTGACGAACGGCACAGGCCAGACCGGCGAGTGCCCCGCTCTTCTAGGGCGCGCGGATGACCGTGGGGTGACGTTTGTTTGACGCGACCGGGCCCGCGCCTGTGGATAAATGCAGTCGTCCGGCGCGCTACCGCGACAGCTTCTCAAGCTCCGGAAACGGCTCGTATTTGGCGCCCGCGCAATCGTCCTTCCTGGCCTCGACCATGGTGTCGAGCCGGCCGGCGAGGAAGACGACCATGCGCTCCTTGCTCCCCTCGTAGCCGCCGGTCGACTTCCTGGCATTGAAGCGCACGCAGACGATGTAGCGCTGGGTGCCGCGGATCGATTTCAGCTCCGGGGAGGCGATCATCGCTTCGCGCACACCGGACGGGTCGTTCAGATAGGCCCGCAGATACGCCACGATGTCGGGCCGGTAATTTTGCGGCGCGAGATTGGGCTCGCCCTTCTCGACGCCCTGATTGTAGAAGCCGTCCGATCCCGAACAAGCCGAGAGCATGGCTGCGCCGACAAGCGCAAGCCCCGCAGCCGGCATCCATGATCCCCGATGCGCCATGACGCGACTATCCTCCTTGGCGCGCGGAGATCAAGTTTTCCGATGGAGGCGCGCCTACAGCTTCGGCACGACCTTCTCCGCCAGAAGCTGCATCGAGCGGCGCCCCAGAACGGGGTCTTTCCAGTCCTTGCCCGCATAGAGAAGCGTGCCGAATTCGCCCACCTCCTCGCGGAACGCGAGCAGTTCCTCGACCACCTTGTTGGGTGTGCCGTAGATGATCAGCTTGTCGCAGACGGCATCGAGCGTGACTTCGCTGTCGGGCTGGTCGCGCCGCGTCTTGAACAGCTCAATCCGCCCACCCGCCTTCAGCTTGGTGAGAAGCTGGCTGTAATAATAGCGGTAGGGGCCGTTCGGATCGGTCGCATAGGCGCGCGCGGTCTTGTCGTCGTCGGCCACGAAGATGCTTTTCGCCACGCGCCAGTTCGCGGGATCGGCGGGCCGGCCCGCCCGCGCGCAGCCTTCCGCATATTTCGGCCAGTGGCTTTTCACCCAGGCCGGCATCAGGAAGTTCGCCGAGATCGGATCCCATCCGCGGGCCGCGGCTTCGGTGACGCCTTTGGAGAAGGGAGCGACGGCGGTCACGACGATCGGCGGATGCGGGCGCTGCAGCGGCTTCGGAATGTATCCCTGTCCGATCTCCGGCATGAGCTGCTCGCGCACGGCGAGTTTCCAGAATTGTCCGTCGAGATCGTAGGGAGGCTCTCCCGCCCACAGCGCCAGAACCTGGTTGATCGATTCCAGGAACATCGCGTTGCGGTCGGCTTTCAGGTTTCCGAAAATCTCGGCATCGGACAACAGCCCGCCCGGCGAGATGCCGAAGATGAACCGGCCGTCGAGCATGTGGTCGAGCATGGCGATCTGCGCGGCGATCGCGGCCGGATGCGCATTCGGCATGTTGATGGTGCCGGTGCCGAGCTTCATGCGCCTGGTCGCGTCGATCAGCGAGGCGATGAACATCGCGCAGGACGTGATGTTCTCCGCCCGATCGGTGACGTGCTCGCCGACATAGCCTTCCGTGAAGCCGAGCTCGTCGGCCAGGATGAAGGCCTCCCGGTCCTCACGCAGGCATTGCCGCCAATCCTTGTCCAGGGGATGGATCGGCATCGTGAAAAAACCGAGTTTCATCAGGGCTCTCCCGCACCGGGCGCGAATCTAGCTGCGGCCGGCGCCCAAAGAAAATAATATGAGATGACAAACCGGATCATGTTTTCTAATGGCCTCCCGCCCGACCCTGCGCCAGATCGAAGCCGTCATCGCCGTGTGCGAGGAAGGCTCCTTCACGCGCGCCGCCGAGCGCGAGCGCGCCACCCAGTCCGGCATTTCGCAGCATGTCGCCGCGGTCGAGAAATCCCTCGGTCTCAAGCTGTTCGAGCGGACTCCGGCGGGCATTCGCACGACGGCGGCCGGCCGCCGCTTCTACCGTCATTGCGTCGGCGCGCTTGGCCTGCTCGATCATGCAGGCCAGGAGCTGCGTGCCGCCGATGGCGGCCTGAGCGGGGAATTGCGCATCGGCCTGATGCCGACCTTCACGCGCGCGGCGCTGGCCCCGGCGCTCGAAAGCTTCGTGCCCGCCTATCCGGACATTCGCCTGCATCTGGTCGAGGGTTACAGCGCGCTCCTGACCGACATGGTTCTCGCCGACGCGCTCGATTTCGCCATCGTGCCCGCCTTTGAGGGGCGCACGGGGCTCAAATCGCGCCTCCTCCTGCGCGACCGCGAGGTGCTGCTCTCGGGTGCCCGCCGCGGGCTCAGGCCGCTCAAGCCGCTGCGGCTTGCGGATTGCGGACCGCTCAAGATCGTCGTGCCCGGCCGGGGCAATGTCCGACGCCGCAATCTCGAAATCTATGCCGAGACTCACGGCGTCGAAATCGAGCAGAGGATTGAAATGGATGCGATGATTGCGACGCTGGAATTCATCGCGCGCACGGACTGGGTCACGATTCTTCCCGGATTGATTTGCGTGAACGATATCGGGAAGAAGGACATTGTCGTCAACCCGATTGTCGAACCGCAATTGCTCGCCGAATTCGTCGTCATCACCCCTGCGCGTCGCACACTCAGCGTGGCGGCGAGATTGTTCCTGGAAAATCTCGAGCGGGAATTGTCGGCGATCGGGAAAATTCTCCAGCGCCGGCTCAATTTTTCTGCCGCGCCTCGCCGCCGCGGCAAATCTCGCTGATGCCGCGCGGCGCTAGCGCGCCGGCGCGGTTGCGGATGGCGACAATTCCTCGGCGATCTTGCGCCGCGCCATCATGTGCGCGCGCCCGTCATTGACCGCGTCGACCGCGACGAGCTTTCCGTCCGCCCGGTATTCCACCGAGAAACGCCCGCTCGCGGGATCGCCCACAATTGCTGCCGCATCGTGCCGGTCGGCGAGGCCCGCGATCTGTAGCTTGATGTCGTACTGGTCCGACCAGAACCACGGCACGGGATCGTAATGCTGCGGCTGGCCGAGAATGGCGGCGGCGGCGGCCTTGGCTTGGTCGATCGCGTTCTGCACGCTTTCGAGACGCAGCACGCGGCCGTAGCGCGCGCTGTGGAAGCGCGCGCAATCGCCGATGGCATAGATGTGCGGGTCGTCGGTGCGCGCCAGCTCGTTGACGAGAATGCCGTCGCCGCAGGCAATGCCGGCGGCCTTGGCGAGATCGTCATTGGGCCGGGCGCCGGTGGCATTGAGCACGAGATCGGCCGGCAGCCGATGACCGTCCGCGAGCACGACACCGGACACACGCGGCTCGCCCTCGATGGCGGATACGCGCGCATGCATGCGCAAGTCGACGCCGCGGCCGCCATGCAGGGTCCGGAAGAAATCGGAAATGGCCGCCCCGGTCACACGCTTGAGCACGCGGTCTTCGGCTTCCAGCACCGTGACATCGCGACCCTCGCCGCGGAACACCGCCGCGGCTTCAAGGCCGATGTAACCGCCGCCGATGATGACGATGCGCCGCGCGAGGTCGAGCGCGGGCCGCAGCCGCAGCGTGTCCGCGATCGTGCGCAGCGAGAACACGCCGGGCTTGTCGATGCCGGGAATCGGCAGATGCCGCGCCGACGTGCCCGTCGCGAGCACCAGCGTGGCGTAGCCGATCTCGTCGCCATCCGTCGTGAGGACGCGCCGGTTGGCCCGATCGATGGCGCCGACGCGGCGGCCGGTCTCGATGGCAATGCCCTGGTCCTGCCAGAAGGTCTGCGGACGCAGCAGCAGCGTGTCCGGATTCTTCGGATCGGGGAGAAACTTCTTCGACAGCGGCGGGCGCTGATACGGCAGATAGGGTTCATCGCCCAGGATACGGATCGGCTGCCTGAAGCCGCCCTGGCGCAGGCTCGCGGCAAGTTGTGCGGCCGCCTGCCCCGCTCCGATGACGACCACCCCTTCCCTCATGCCCAAACGCCTCTTTTCGAGCCCGATCTGTTCATTTGCCACTCATGCAGGCGCGGTTATTGCACGGAACCGGACGGGAGGGGCGAATCACGCCTTCGCGGAGCCGGAAATGCCCAGGGCGTGAGCAAATGTGACAAAAATCCATGAGAAGTGATCGAAAAGCCGCATTGAATGAAGACTTCGGCTCGCGCGACCCATTTTCCAATCGAAACGACCATCGGCGACCGCTGCAAAAGTATATCAACAGTATTCCCAAGTATTCTGTCCTGTCGCCGGGATGGAACCGAGAATCAGCGAGCGGCCGAACGCGGGTGAGCGGGCGGAAACCATTGAACAGGCGGTTTCATTATGCCTATTAGCCCTGAAATGTGCGCTGCACAAACCCCCCGATCAACTGAAAAAGATCACATGACCACATCCGATCTTCCGCTGCTCGATCGCATTCGCACGCCTGCCGACCTGCGCCAGATTGATCC
>JACAEG010000319.1 GCA_013388965.1 Pseudorhodoplanes sp.
CCTTCTTGGCGTCGGTGACCGTCTGGATGTCGGCCCGGACCTGTTTCTGGAGGGCGGCGACGTCCTTGGCCCCGCCGACGAGGCTGCCGACCGAGAGATTGCCGGCCTTGGCCTTGAGCTCGGCGTATTGCTTCTCGTACTTGTCGATGTCCATCGCGTCCTCGAGCTCCTTCACCCGCGCTTCCCAGCGGGCCCGCATGGCCTCGCCGTCGGCCGCGGCGCCCGTGAGGAGCTTGAGGGAGCGGAGGTCGGCCTTCTCCTTGGCCAAGGCCTCCGCGACGTTCCCGGCGTCGAGCCCCCCGGAAAGCATGAAGGGCAGGCCCGGATCAAGGTCTTTCAGGAGGGTCCAGTCGAAGACCCTGCCAAGGCCGCCGGGACGGGTGGCCTCCTTCGGGGGCCGGGCGTCGAAAAGCAGCCAATCGGCGACATTCCGATAGCTCGGGATCGCCGCCAGATCGGTCCTGGCCTCGATCGGCAGGGCCTTGATCACGGGCAGGCCGAAGCGCGATTTCAGCGCGGCCACGCGCGGGGCCGTTTCCCTGCCGTGAAGCTGCAGCATGTCGGGCCGCAGGCTGTCCACGATGTGCTCGAATGTCGCATCGTCGGCGTCGACGGTCAGCGCGACCTTGCGCGCGCGGCCCCTCGCGCGCGCCCCCAGCGCCGCGGCGGTTTCAAGGTCCACATGCCGCGGCGACGGCGGAAAGAAGACGAAGCCCACGCAATCGGCGCCCGCATCGAGCGCGGCGTCGAGCGCGCCGGCGGTCTTCAGGCCGCAGATTTTGACCGTGACCGTCATCGATATCCTTCGCGCTGCCATGCGCGGTGGCGGTCTTACCCCGCCAGCCGCTTCCATACCAGCATGGCAGCCGCCAGGTCTTCGATCGCGGTGCCGACCGACTTGAACAGCGTGATTTCCGACCTGGTCTTGCGGCCCTTCGCCGCGCCCCGGCACAGCTCGAACAGGTCGGCCTGGATGTCGGCCTTCCTGATCACGCGCCGCTTGAGCGGGTCGGTGATGTCGCCCGCCTCCCTGGTCGCGCCCGCACGCGTGTCGACGAAGATGCGAGCGCGCCTGAGCGCGTCGTCGTCGGCCTCGCGCATCTTCGGCGTGAAGCCGCCGACCAGATCGAGATGCGATCCCTTCTTCAGCCACTTGCCGTGAATGAGCGGATTGGCCGACAAGGTCGCGCAGGACACGATATCGCCCTCGCGCACCGCCTCCTGCAGATTGTCGGTGACGTCGATTTCGAGGCCCGCCACCGCGAGCCCGAAGCCAAGCGCCACCGCGCGGCTCTGCGTGCGGTTCCACAAGGTCACGCGCTTGATCGGCCGCACCGCGGCATGCGCGCGCACGAGATGCGGCGCGAGCGCGCCCGCCCCCACCATGACGAGATGCGCCGCATCCTCGCGCGCGAGATAGCGCGCCGCAAGCGCGGAGGCCGCAGCCGTCCGCCAGGCCGTCAGCACCCGCCCGTCGATCAGCGCCAGCGGCTCGCCGGTCTCGCCGGAGAGCAGCATGTACTGGCCGTAGACCGAAGGCTTTCCGGATTTGGCATTGTCGGGAAACACCGTCACGACCTTGCAGCCGATGTAGCGCTGGCCGGCCAGCGTCCAGGCCGGCATCAGCAGCAGCGTGGCATCTGCGCCAGGCTGCGCGATCGTGTGGTGGTGGCGCACCGGCACCTCGATATCCGCGCGAAAGGCGTCTGCCAGCGCATCGACCAGCGCGCCATAGTTCAGCAGCGCATCGAGATCGTCCGCGGTGACGATACGCAATTCGGCAGTCCTTCAGAGCGAGGGCGTGTGGTCGGGCAGGCGCGCATGGCCGGATTCGATGCGCGGCAAGTCGTGCGGCTCGGGTCCCCGATGAAGCTCGAGCTTGCGCCGCAGACTTTCCAGCTCCGAGCGCAAGGTGCGGGCCGAACGGCGATACTTGCCCTGCCGCAGCCAGGCGGCAATCCCGCCGATCAGAATGCCCAGGATGGTGAAGCCGAACATGATCGCAAACAGCGGCAGCCGCAGGGCCAGGGCCGGATCCTTCGCATCGAAGGGATCGATCGACAGCGTGACGATCTCGCGGTTGGCCACGGCAAACAGAATGACGACCAGGGCGAGCGGAACGAGAACGAGATATCGGATGACCTGTTTCATCGCCGATCCCTACCCTGTAAGCCCGTTCGCAACCCCAAAACGGGCATGGCCGGGACGGGCCCGGCCACGACGATCGGCCGCCCCGCGATGCGCGCTCAACCGGCGCCGTCGGTCTTGTTCAGGCGTTCGCGCATTTCCTTGCCGGTCTTGAAGAACGGCACGCACTTTTCCTCGACCGAGACATGCGCGCCGGTGCGCGGATTGCGTCCGGTGCGGGCCGGCCGATGCTTCACCGAGAACGCGCCGAAGCCGCGCAACTCCACGCGATCCCCGCGCGCCAGCGCCTCGGTGATCTCGTTGAGGATGGCATTCACGATGTTCTCGACGTCACGCTGATAGAGATGCGGATTCTGCGTTGCGATGTGCTGCACGAGCTCGGACTTGATCATTGCTGCCGCCCAACGTCCTTCCGGGCCACGCGACCGGAGGCATGCACAAATGCAGCCGACAGTGAATTCGATCGCTCAATGGCCGGTGACAGGGTGCCAAAGCGCCAACAGACCGTCAAGATTGAGCCGGTCGACGGTTCCGAACGCGCCGCTCGCGCCGATGCGCTCGGCGAATGTCGACAGCCCGACCGCCTCCAGCCCCGTCACGACGGCTACATGGAGGAACGGGAAATCGGTCAGCCTCGGTCTCAGGCGATAGTCGCGCACCGGCAGGGAGGCGTCGATATTCTTCTCTTTCGCAAGCCAGGCGAGCGCGGTCTGCTCGTTGCCGAGTTCGTCGACGAGCTTCAGCTCGAGCGCCTGCCGGCCGGTGAAGACACGCCCGTCGGACACCTTTTCCAGCAGCGGAGCATCGAGCTTGCGGTTGTCGCGTACAAGCCCCTTGAACCACTCGTAGGAATCCATGACGACGGCGGCGAGGGCCGCGCGCGCCTCCGGGCTCGTCGGTTCGAACCCGTTGGGCGCCGCCTTGAGCGGCGAGGATTTCACGTCCTCGACCGTCACGCCGATGGTCTTCAGAAGCTCGTAGAAGTTCGGATACTGGACCAGCACGCCGATCGAGCCGACCAGCGACGCGCTCTGCGCCACGATATGGTCGGAGGCCAAGGCCGCGATATAGCCGCCGGACGCGGCCAGGCCGTTCACCACCACAACCATGGGCTTCTTGGCCTTCAGTTCCTTGAGGGCATCGTAGAGCTGCTCGGCGCCGGCAGTCGTGCCGCCCGGGCTGTCGATATGCACGATCACTGCGCGCGCCTGCGACCTGCCGAGGCGCTGCAGCGCCTCAACCCGCCCCTGATCGGTACGGATCAGCCCGGAAATCTTGATGCGCGCGATGGAGCCGGCGGTCAGGTCGGACACGCCGCGCGTCGTCAGCGACAATACGCCCGCGATCGCTCCGACCACGGCCAGGACCGCGACAATCCGCCAGAAGGTCAGCTTCCGCCGCATGCGGCGCCGATCGACCATCTGATCCGCATCGAGGGACATCGCCTTCAGCTCCTTGTCGACAAAAATTGGACGAGTGCCCGCGTCTCGGGCGTTCTGCGCCCGACTCCACTCTCAAAATATTACCAAATTATGGGGCCGTCCTTCCGGGGCACAGAGCCTGCCCGGCCGGACGGCAAAGCGGATCAATCCGCCTTTTCGTCCTCGGTCTTCTCGCCGCCGGCGCGCTTGAGTGCCGTGCCGAGAATGTCGCCCAGCGTCGCGCCGGAATCGGAGGAGCCGTATTGCGCGATGGCCTCCTTCTCTTCCGCCACTTCAAGCGCCTTGATCGACACCTGCACCTTGCGCGACTTGCGGTCGAACTGGGTGACGCGGGCATCGACCTTCTGGCCGATCTGGAAGCGTTCGCTGCGCTGGTCTGCGCGATCGCGCGCGAGGTCGGCACGCTTGATGAAGGTTTCGAGATCGGTCCCGGCAATCTTCACGTCGAGGCCGCCTTCCTTCACGCCGACGACTTCGCAGGTTACGACATCGCCCTTCTTCAGCTCGCCGGCCGCCCCCTCTTCCATCGGGTCTCCGCCGAGCTGCTTCACGCCGAGCGAGATGCGCTCCTTCTCGACGTCGACCTCGAGCACCTGGGCGCGCACCTTGTCGCCCTTCTTGTATTCCTCGATCACCTCCTCGCCCGGACGCTTCCAGTCGAGGTCGGACAGATGGACCATCCCGTCGACGTCGCCGTCGAGGCCGAGGAACAGGCCGAACTCGGTCTTGTTCTTGACCTCGCCCTCGACGATCGAGCCCTTCGGATATTTCTCGAGGAAGACCTCCCACGGATTGCGCATGGTCTGCTTGAGGCCGAGCGAGATGCGGCGCTTGACCGAATCCACCTCGAGGATCTGCACTTCGACTTCCTGCGAGGTCGAGACGATCTTGCCGGGATGCACGTTCTTCTTCGTCCACGACATCTCGGAGACGTGGATCAGGCCTTCGATGCCGGGCTCCAGCTCCACGAACGCGCCATAGTCGGTGATGTTCGTGACGCGGCCCTTGTAGCGCGCGCCTACCGGATACTTGGCCTCGATGCCCTGCCACGGATCGTCGAGCAGCTGCTTCATACCGAGCGAAATGCGGTGGGTGTCGTGATTGATCTTGATGATCTTCACCTTCACCGTCTGGCCGATATTGAGCACCTCGGTCGGATGATTGACGCGGCGCCACGCGATGTCGGTGACGTGCAGCAGACCGTCGATACCGCCGAGATCGACGAAGGCGCCGTAATCGGTGATGTTCTTCACCACGCCGTCGATAACCTGACCCTCTTCGAGGTTCTGCACCAGTTCCTGACGCTGCTCCGCACGGGTCTCTTCCAGCACGGTCCGTCGCGACACAACGATATTGCCGCGGCGGCGGTCCATCTTCAGGATCTGGAAGTATTGCGGCACATTCATCAGCGGTGTCACGTCGCGGATCGGACGGATATCGACCTGCGAGCGCGGCAGGAACGCCACGGCTCCGTCGAGATCGACCGTGAAGCCGCCCTTGACCTGATTGAAGATCGTGCCCTGAACCTTTTCCTGGTTCTTGAACGCGCCCTCTAGCTTGCCCCAGCTCTCTTCGCGGCGTGCCTTGTCGCGCGAGAGGACCGCTTCACCGAGCGCATTCTCGACGCGCTCCAGGTAAACCTCGACCTCGTCGCCGACCTTGATCTCGTTGCCCCGGCCTGGTCCGGTGAATTCGCGCAACTGGACGCGGCCTTCGGTCTTCAGTCCAACGTCGATGATGGCGACGTCCTTTTCGATGCCGACGACCTTACCCTTGATTACGGAGCCTTCATGCAGGTTTCCCTGGGTGAAGGACTCTTCAAGCATCGCGGCAAAATCCTCACGCGACGGATTGGCTGCTGTTTGGGCCATGAACTCTCCTGTTTGCGGGCGCCTGTTCGATCAAGGATGTTCCGGACGCACGGGCCAAAGGCCCCGCAAGACCTTTGACGCCGCCACAAAGCGGCGGGTCGGCGCGATATGCCGTTCGACCGGAACGATGATGGTTTGGTCCTGACCTCCGGAAGAGGCGATGGAGCGGGCTATTCCTCCAACGACGAAGGGCGGTTAAGCCGGCCTTCGGCCCGCCCGGACGGCCTCGACAATGTCGATGGCGGCCTGGACTGCGGGGGATATAGCCAAATGCGTGGTATCCAGCAAGACCGCATCCTCGGCCTGCCGGAGCGGCGCCACCGCGCGGTTCATGTCGCGCTCGTCCCGCGCCTTGATATCGGCCAGCACCGCAGCATCGTCCACGGTCTCGCCACGGCCCCGGAGTTCCAGGATGCGGCGCCGTGCCCGCTCCTCAGGCGTGGCGGTCACGAAAATCTTGACCTCGGCATGGGGGGCAATGACCGTGCCGATGTCCCGTCCATCGATCACGGCGCCGGGCTTCGACCGGGCGAATTCTTGCTGCAGTGCGATCAGGGCATCCCGAACGGCCGGGATCGCTGCGACGATCGATGCGGCCTTGGCGACCTCGTCGGACTTCAGGTCGTCTTCCGGATAACGGGCGGGATCGTAGGATTGAGCCGCGGCCACCGCCGCGGCCTCGTCGCCGAGC
>JACAEG010000193.1 GCA_013388965.1 Pseudorhodoplanes sp.
AGCCCGGCCATGACGACGATCGATTAGGAGTTCCTCGCGCCTACCCGTGCGACACCAGGCTCGCGATGAACCGCACCGCGACCAGCCACAGAAAAATCCCGAACGCGATTTCGAGCTTTCGGCGCGGCAGCGCGTGCGCGAGCCGCGCGCCATAGGGCGCGACAAAGGCGCTGATCGGCGCCATCAGCAGCACGCCGAGCAGCGAGACAAAGCCGAGCGAAAAGGGCGGCAGCAGGTCCTGGTGCAGCAGCCCCGCGAGGATGAAGCTCGCCGTCCCGACCGTCGAGATGACGAGGCCGACGCCCGCAGAGATGCCGACCGCGGCATGAATGGGCTGGCCGTAGAGCGTGAGGATCGCGGTGCCCACCGAGCCGCCGCCCACGCCCATCAGCGCGGAATAAAGCCCGATGATCAGGCCATAGATCGCCATCGCCACGCGGCCGGGCAATTGCGTCCCGAGCCGCCAGGAGTCGCGCGCGAACAGGAATTTGGCGCCGATCACGATCGCGATGAAAACGAAGGCGCCCTCGAAAATCTCGGCCGGCGCGACCGCCGCGATCAGGCCGCCGATCAGGACGCCCGCCACCACCGTCGGGATCCAGGCGCGCAGGATTTCGGTCGGGAGCCTGCCCCTGGCGCGATGCGCGGCGAAGGAGCGCATCGAGGTCGGCACGATGATCGCGAGCGAGGTGCCGACGCAGAGCTGGATGCGCACGTCCTCGGACACGCCCATGACGCGGAAGATTTCGTACAGCACCGGCACCATCACCCCGCCGCCGCCGACGCCGAACAGGCCGGCCAGCAGGCCGGTCAGCGCGCCGCCCGCGACAATGAGCGCGGCGAGCATCGCGAGCTCGCCCGCGGGAAGGCCGAACATGTCCGAGGACTCCGCTTTCCACGAGGATTGATCAGGCGGCCTTCGTGTGCGCCGATTCCGGGGTCGTGTCCACGATGAGAGCCATCGCTTCACGGAGAACATCCATGCCCGCCAAGGGCTTGACAGCCTCGGTGGAGAGGTGCCGGCGGAACGCGCGCGCGCCCGGCACGCCGCGGAACAGGCCGAGCACATGCCGCGTCATGGCATGCAGCCGGGTGCCGCGCGCAAGCTCCTGAGAGACATAGGGAATTAGCGCTTCCAGCGCGGCCCTGGGCGAGGCGAAGGGCGCCTGTTCGCCGAAGATTTGCGGGTCGACCGCGAGCAGCCGCCACGGCTCCTGATAGGCCGCGCGCCCCATCATCACGCCGTCGACATGGCGCAAATGTTCGGCCGCCTCCTCCACCGACAGGACGCCGCCATTGATCGCTATCTCGATGCCGGGATTGGCCTTTTTCAGGCGATAGACGCGCTCGTAATCGAGCGGCGGCACATCTCTGTTCTCGCGCGGCGACAGTCCTTCGAGCCAGGCCTTGCGCGCGTGCACGATCAGCGCATCGACCCCCGCGCTTTTCACGCTCGCGGTCAGCGCGTCGAGCGCGGCTTCGGGATCCTGGTTGTCGATCCCGATCCGGCATTTGACCGTCACCGGAATTTTCACCGTGGCTTTCATGCCCGCGATGCAATCGCCGACAAGCTGCGGCTCCGCCATCAGGCAGGCGCCGAAGCGGCCCTCCTGCACGCGGTCGGACGGGCACCCGACATTGAGATTGACCTCGGCATAACCGAAATCTTCCGCGATGCGCGCACACCGCGCGAGGTCGCGCGGATCGGAGCCGCCAAGCTGCAAGGCCACCGGCCGCTCCGCCGGATCGAAGCCGAGCAGCCGCGCGCGGTCGCCGTGCAGCACGGCGCCCGTGGTCACCATTTCCGTGTAAAGCAGCGCGCGGCGTGTGAGCAGACGGTGGAAGAACCGGCAATGGCGGTCGGTCCAGTCCATCATCGGGGCAATGCAGAACCTATGCGCCTTGAAATCAAAGGACTTTTCGGCGTTATGGCTGTTTTTCGGGCCTTCCATTGCGTTCATATTTTCTGCGCATTTCCAAGCGTT
This sequence comes from Pseudorhodoplanes sp., assembly GCA_013388965.1. Taxonomy (GTDB): domain Bacteria; phylum Pseudomonadota; class Alphaproteobacteria; order Rhizobiales; family Xanthobacteraceae; genus Pseudorhodoplanes. The sequence continues at coordinate 1,986 of JACAEG010000193.1, forward strand.
TCGTAGCGTTCCATTGCAGTCGGTACAACTTAGTTGTACTTTGGCCGCCGAGTTGTACCGCCGCTGGCGGCACATGGGCACGATTACCTCTCGCAAACTCAAGAGCGGCGCCACCTCCTATCTAGCGCAGCTCGTCATAAAGCGCGACGGCGCGATCGCTCATCGCGAGAACAAGGTCTTCGAGCGCAGGCAGGCCGCCGCTGCTTGGCTTGAAAAGCGTGAGAAGGAGCTGGCGAAGCCCGGTGCCCTCGACCGAGTGAAGGCCGGCGACCCCAAGCTCTCGATGGTGATCGACCGCTACATCGACGAGTCCGAGAAGGAGCTGGGCAAGACCAAGACGCAGGTCCTCCGAACCATCAAGGACTTCCCCATCGCCGAGAAACGCTGCTCACAGATCGGCAGCCGAGACATCGTCGAGTTCGCCAAGCAGAAGCTGGACACCGGGGTCGAGCCGCAGACGGTCGGAAATTATCTCTCCCACCTTGCCGCAATCTTCACCATCGCACGTCCTGCATGGGACTACCCACTCGATCCGCAGGGGATGAACGACGCCTGGAAGGTCGTGAAGAAGCTCGGGATCGTGCAGAAGTTTCAGGAGCGCACGCGTCGTCCGACAAAGGACGAACTCAACAAGCTCATGAGACACTTTGCCGTACGGCAGCAGCTGCGCTCGACCGTCGTACCCATGCAGAAGATCATTGTGTTCGCTCTTTTCTCCACGCGGCGCCAGGAGGAGATCGTCCGCATCAGGTGGGATGACCTCGATGTCGAAGGCAAGCGCGTACTCGTACGCGACATGAAGAATCCGGGCGAGAAGATCGGCAACGACGTCTGGTGTGATCTGCCGGACGAGGCATTGAATATCATCCAGTCGATGCCGCGGCTCGCCGACGAAATCTTTCCATATACCACCGACGCAGTCAGCGCCGCGTTCACCCGAGCTTGCTACGTTCTCGGCATCAACACCAAAGACATGCCGGACCACGATCGGCTGCACTTCCACGATCTCCGCCACGACGGCGTCTCGCGCTTGTTCGAGATGGGCTGGAACATCCCGCACGTCGCCGCAGTTTCAGGTCATCGCTCGTGGGCAAGCCTGAAGCGTTACACCCATCTTCGTCAGATAGGCGACAAGTACGCCGGCTGGAAATGGGTCGCCGAGGCAGCGAAGCCTATTCCTGGCCTGCGGCTCGCGAAGAACGGGGAGCTGCCCCGCCGGCTGCGCTCCGAGCGCGGATCGGCTTCGCTCAACATCCCGCGAAAGCCGCGACCCGGCCGCCACAACCCGCTCCCCGTGCCCATCCCTGAAGTCGACGACGAAGTCCCCGACGATCCTGACGTAGTGGCCACCCTAACCTAGCCTGTGCCTGCGCTGCTGATCTAAATGTAACGTCGGTAATCGGTGCTGACCTGACCGTCGGCAACGTATTTAAGAACCTCACCCACATTGCGCGCCGCGCGGATTGGGATGGGCAGCTTTTGATTCATTTGGGTCGAGTTCCAGTTAATTTTCGTGAGTGAGAGCACCTCGCTGGCGATCTGTGCAATTGTGCTGTCGCTGCGTTTATGCGGGCACAGAAGGAGCGGCCTGGGATCGTACATACCCGGATAGGTGCCGTAGTACGGGATGCTGCCATTCGTATAAAGCAAACCCTTTCCATCCAGATCGACGAACGTGCCCCTCATGACCGGGTAGTTCCCGTCTCGCAGCACCTTTACCGACGTTGACTCTTGCACCCAAACGAGATCACGCAGTTCTGTGCCGACAGCGTCGAGCGCGTCGATAATGCCATCGGCCTCTTCATCGCGAAAGTGCGAGGTTTTTAGGACGATGACGCGTGCGGGATGATGCATATGATGGTTCTTATAAGCACCGAGCGCGTCGGCGATTAAGTCGCGCGCGTCGTCCTGCGTCATGTAGGGGTGGCGCCCGCGGCTTTCGGTCTGAGCGCGTCGGCCCTTGAGAATGAAGCCGCGACCGCGCTCGTCGAACATCTGCGCGGCGCTGGTAAAGAGCTGCTGGCCACCAACCTCACGGTAGAAGCTAATGCCGATATAGCAGGCGGAGAATTCGCCTTCCTGAGGCATGCGCCGCCACGGGATACGACCTGTCCCCTTGTAGTAGAGCGTCGTCAGAAGGTTCCAGCTACGTCCCGCCTGGTCTTGTATTTTGCGTGCGCTGCTCTCCTTGATTTTGCGTGGGATCACAACCGAATCGTCGACCACGTCTTCCCAGACGATCTGAATGGGGAAACTTAGGCTCATCGCCTTGGCTTTAAGCATGCCTCGAAAGTTGGGCGCGTCCGACCCGCCGCTGTCCTCTTTTTCAGTCGTACTCTTTGAATCAACCTTGGCGTTCCAAACACGCTCAATCAGCCCGACGGGCAAAGCGACGATTGCAACGTCGGGTCTGTTGCTACTCTCATCAATTGCCTGGAGCTGTTGGACGATCTCATCAACGGCCATCTCAACAGCTTTGCCGTGATCGGGCTCTTGCTTGATCTTATCGAGCCGCGCTTGCGGGATAGCGGATGTGGCACCATCGGCGATCTCAAATTTACACCGGAAAGGATTGCGATTGCCCAAGCCGGGAAAGTCAGGATGAAGGTTGGGGTGTTTCTCGGACTTGCCCGCAAATCCGGCGGACGCTGCGGTAAGAAACTCCCGCGTGTCCTCGATGGGCTTGGCGCTGCCGACGACGGCGATCTTGATGACATCGCCTAATGGGGTCTGCAACGGACCCGCCTCGAAGAGGCCGAGGCGCGGGTCTGGGTGATGGTGTTTGTCGCCAAACTCCAGTTCCGGCTCGGTGAAGATTTTGGATTCAAACTTCATTCGAAACTCAGCAAGTCCTCTGTTTCGGCTTCGGTTTCGGACAATTTCTTCTGCGATCCCCACACGTCTTCGGGCACCCGCGTTGCCAATGGCACTGTCGGCGGCTCGTCGAAGCGCAATCGAGATTCGGTAGTCTTGGATGCGAAGAGGTCGTTCAAATTTTTTTCCTCCTGGGTGAGAAAGCGATGCCACATGATGACCTGTCCCCGCAGTGATGCGCTCCTGTCGAGGCGTTTCTTTCCAGCGAGCAGCGCATTGGGGTGTGGGTGGGGGACGAACCCGTTAGTCGTGAAGAAATATGTGGGTTCGATCACCAGAAACCATTGATCGTAGAGATTCTCGAACTTCGGCACGAACGCATGATGCCGAACGAACTCGACACGGGTCTTGTCGGTCTTGTTTTCGATGACGTTGACGACGTCAGTTTCCGCTTTCTTTTTGGATGCCTCGTAGGCAAACACGCGCGGCTCGTTCGGGGCAAGTGCCTTGAAGTAGAAAAGCTTGCGATCTTTATCCCAGTTCAGATGCTCACGGACTTGATGATCGAGCGCCTGCCTTAAGAGGAAGGAGAAGTTGTGCCGCTCGTCCACGTCCTCTTGGAAGGCAAGAAGGTCCGTCTCAATCGCTTCAACCTGATCGAGATCGACGATATGCCGGCAGACTGTCGCTCGCGGGTCCTGAAACGACCAGAACGATCCACCCTTGATAACCCAATCTAATCGCGCAGGCTCGTCCGCGTCGAGAAGGATCGCTTTTGCCTTAGCGACCGTGTGAGGCGTAGTCGCCACGAACGTCTCGGTGGGCAACCGCACGGGTAGCATATTGACAACGGCTTCCTCACCCCCGCCAAGCGGGGGCACATAGTAACCAAAGCCGATTTTGGGAACGGTGAGCGCGGCAAGTCGGTCGACGGCATCTCGATCGAGGACATCAGTCTTCTTGTTGAATTGGAGACGGCGCTCTGCGGGACCTGGTCCGGCCTGCACCTCCTTCCAGTAGAAGGTCTCATCGGATTTCCGGTAGAGGACGATGATGACGGGAAGATTCGTGCCGCTCCAATAAGAGAGGTCTTCTGTGCGAAGCAGATACGTGAATCCCGACGCATCCTCCGACGCATACTTGCCAGCCTCGGTCGATTTTATCTGCACTGCGATCATGCGGGCGAGCGGCCTGCCCTTGTCCATGACTTCAGCGATACCGTCGATGCCCGCTTCAAGACGGGAGCGGACATCGAATTGAAATCCCATCGTGAGAAAGCGCAGTTGGACGGCCGTTTCGCCGATCTGTCCAAGGAGCTGATTCGGAGTGATGGTTTTGGCCATGGGCGCGTATAGAACATTAGGGGAACAAATTCTATAGGATTTCTTGGCCTGCACACGCTTTCCACATGGGTGGCTACGGGCAGTCCAACCGTTTCTTCATCAAAGCTGGCGCCAGCTCACGCAGTCCGCCCGCCCCGCGCACGATTGCGACCATGAACACCCTCTTCCTGCTCATGGCACAGTATAACGGCAAGGCCGTCATTCCGATCGAGGACGTGTGCCGCGATTACTTCAGCCACCTCACCCCGACCATCTTCGTGCGCAAGATCAGCTCAGGCGAACTGAAGCTGCCTCTTGTGCGAATGGAGCTGAGCCAAAAGGCCGCAAAGGGAGTTCACCTGCAGGACCTCGCAAGCTACATCGACGAGCGTGCTGAAGCCGCACGACGCGAATGCAAGCAGCTCACCGAATAGGTCGGTACAGCTTTCCGTACAACTCGATGCTGAGAGCATGCGCTAACCGTCGGTGCGGATTGCGTATTTTTTCTCTGTCTGTCCCATCCATCATCGGTGCGACGGAAAAGCGTCGGGTCAGGCTCATATCCGCAGGTTTTCTATTGATCCTGCGCCCAAATTGATGAGCCGGGGGGAATTTGCAACCCCGCTTTCCGTTGTTGCGGGATGCCGGGCGGGATCGCGCGGCAATCGGCGATGCGGGATCAGGAGCCGGTGGCCCTGATTGCGTCGTGCGGGCTGCCGCTCGCGCTGTCGACGCTGCCGCCCGTCATGCCGGCTGCGCGCAGCACGTCGCGCAAGTCGGCCACCATCCGGTCGGCGGTCTGATCGAAGCTGGCCTCGCGCGCATAGTCGATCATGTATTGGTGCGCCGTCGCCGGCGGCAGCTTGACGCGCGTAAGGCCGTCGCTGCACCGGCGCCGCGACCATCCGTTCAGGATGGTGGCCTCGCGCGCACTGCCCGGATCGCAATTGAAGGCGTTTCCCAATTCCTGATAGGTCAGCCAGACTTGCGGCACGGCGCTCGCTCCCTGTTCCGAAGGCCGGCATTCTAGCGCAGGCGGGTAAACAGTCGGATGCCGCCGCGGCGCTGCAGGACCGCAAACGCGACCTAGGATTTACGAGCCATGAATGCGCTGGCCGAAGGTGCGCGCCGGTGCGCCGGCCCCGCCCGGACGAGCGATTAAGTCGTTGATTTACAGCTCTCTTTCGAGCCCTTGCGGACTCCGCTTGCATTGTTCTTGTTTTGTTCTATCCTGCCTGAAACAGCTTTTGTCCGCTCATGAAACCGATCGCTGCCCTTGCCCACGGCCGCAGCCGCGCCGAGGTCGTGGAAGAATTGCGCCGCCTGCTGCCGGGAACGGAGAGCGGGTTTTCACCGGCGCGCGTGCTCGCCTTCGGCGTGCCGGCTCTGGATTCCTGGCTGCCGCAAGGCGGACTGGCGCTCGGAGCCTTGCATGAGGTGGCGCCGGCCGGCGAAGGCGACCGAACGGCTGCGCTCGGCTTCATCGTTGCGCTGCTTGGCCGCCGCCCGCGCGGCGCGCCGGTGATCGTCGTCATCCCGCGCCGGCTTGCCGGCGACAATCGTCTTTACGGCCACGGCCTCAATCATCTCGGCCTCGATCCTTCGCGCATCATCCTGATCGAGAGCGCCGACGAGAAGCAGGCCCTCTGGGCGATGGAAGAAGCGTTGCGCGCGCGCGTGCCCGCCGCGGTCGCGGGCGCGATCGGCAAGAAGCTCGATCTGCGCGCGAGCCAGCGGCTGCAGCTGGCGGCCATGGAATCGCAGGTCCCTCTGCTGCTGTTGCGGCCGGCCAGATTGCTGGAGGCGAGCGCCGCGGTGACGCGCTGGCGCATCGCGTCGGCTGCGGCCGCGCGGGACCGTTTCGGGATGATCGCGCGCTCGCGCTGGCGCGTGAGCCTCGAACGGTGTCGCAACGGACGTTCCGGTGAGTGGTTTGTGGAGTACGATCATGCCGCGCATTGTTTCCGTCTTTCTTCCGCGCTGGCCGATCCTGCGCTTTCTCACGGCTCAGGCACGCCATCGAAACGGCGCGCCGGTTGACCCCGCGCGCCCGTTCGTTCTGTCCGTCGACGCATCGAGCACACCCTGCATCGCGGCGCTGAACGAGGCCGCCCAACGGGAAGGACTGGCCGTCGGCGACCGGCTGGCGGATGCGCGCGCCAGAACAGATTTTCTGCAGGTTCGTCCCGCCGAGCCCGAAGCCGACGATGCCGCCTTGCGCAAGCTCGCGCTGTGGGCGACGCGCTACACGCCCGCCGTGGCCTGTTTCGATGCGTCAAGCGGCGGCGACGGATTCTTTCTCGATGTCACCGGCGCCGCGCATCTGTTCGGCGGCGAGGAGATGCTGCTCGCCGATCTCTCGCGCCGGCTCGAAAATTTCGGCTTGCAGGCACGGCTGGCGATTGCCGACACCGCCGGCGCAGCCTGGGCGCTGTCGCGTTATTCACCCTCGCCTTCCATTCTGCCCGGCGGACAGGAAGCCAATGCGCTGTCGGACTTGCCGGTCGAGGCGCTGCGGCTGTCCTCCGATACGCGCACGACGCTGCACCGGCTCGGCTTCAAGCGCATCGGCGCGCTGATCGGCGCCCCGCGCGCGCCGTTCGCCGCGCGCTTCGAGCAGGAATTGCTCGGGCGGCTCGACCAGGCGCTGGGTCTCGCGCCGGAACCGCTTCATGCCGTGATCGCCCCGCCGGTCTATCACAGCGCGCGCTATCTGCTCGAGCCGGTGTCCACGATCCAGGCCGTGCTGGCGCTGGCGGCGCGGCTGATGCGCGATCTGATGCATGCGCTCGTGCGCGACGGCGCAGGCGCCCGCGCGCTCAGGCTCTCGCTCTATCGCGTCGATGGCGACGTTGCTGTGCTCGATATCGGCCTTGCCATGCCGACGCGCGACATCGGCCATGTCGTGCGCCTGATCGAGCTCAAGCTCGATTATCTCGACAGCGACATCGATGCGGGATTCGGCTTCGAGGCCGTCGACCTTGCCGTCACGGTGGCCGAACCGCTTTCGCCCCGGCAGGGCGAATTGATGGCCGCCTTGCAGAATGGGCCCGAACAGAGCGCCGCGCTTGTCGATCGCCTGAAGCAGCGGCTCGGGGAGCGCGGCGTCCGGCGCCTGACACCCCTGCAAAGCCATCAGCCCGAGCGCGCCGAAACGCGCAGCCTTGCGACCGGCGACACGCCGGCCTGGCCTTCGCCCGGCGAGGCGCCGCCGAGGCCGCTGGTCCTGCTGCCGAGAGCCGAGAAGCTGGAATCCGTCACCGCGCTGGTGCCGGACGGACCGCCGCGGCGCTTTCTCTGGCGCGGCGAGCCCTACGATGTCGCTCATGCGCAAGGGCCCGAGCGCATCGCGAACGAATGGTGGCGCGACCGCGGAGCGCGCCTGACGCGCGACTATTACCTTGTCGAGGACGAGAACGGCCGCCGCTTCTGGCTCTATCGCGAAGGCCTGTTCGAGCGTGAGAGCGCATCCCCCGACTGGTTCATGCACGGGCTGTTCGCGTGAGGCGCCATGACGACTTATGCCGAACTCGCCGTCACGACCAACTTCTCCTTCCTGCGCGGCGCATCGCATCCGCAGGAGATGGTCGCGGCCGCTCGCGCGCTCGGCCTTGCCGCGATCGGCATCGCGGACCGCAATTCCTTCGCCGGCGTAGTGCGCGCCTATGGCGAGTGGAAGAAAGACCCTTCCGTCAAGCTTCTGGTCGGCACGCGGCTGGTCACGGCGGACGGATTCGAGATTCTCGCCTATCCGAAGGACCGGGCGGCTTACGGGCGTCTCTGCCGGCTGATCACGCAGGGCAATCGCCTGCTGAAGGGCGACAAGGGCGAATGCCTGCTGGGCTTCGAGGACATTCTCGGAACACACGAAGGGCAGATCTTCATCGCGCTGCCGCCGGACGATCTGACCGTCGAATTCCACCAAAGGCTCGACGCGCTCGCGCGGGCCGCACCGGACCGCATCTTTCTTGCGGGCATCCACCGCTATCGCGGCGACGAGCCGCGCCGGCTCGGGCTGCTCGACGAGCTGGGCCGGCGCGCGGGCACGCCGCTCGTCGCCGTCAACGACGTTCACTATCACGTGCCGGAGCGCCGCATTCTCGCCGACGTCGTCACCTGCATCCGCGAGACCTGCACCATTGCCGAGGCGGGCTTCCGCCTCGCCGCGAACGCCGAGCGCCATCTGAAACCGCCGCAGGAGATGGCGCGGCTGTTCCGGGATTTTCCTGATGCGATCGCGCGCACGCTCGAGATCGCGCAAGCCTGCACGTTCTCGCTCGAAGACCTGAAATACGAATATCCCGACGAGCCGGTGCCGCCGGGCAAGACCCCGCAGCAGCATCTTGTGGATCTGACCTTCGAAGGCGCGGCCCGGCGCTATCCCAGATCGCACTATCCCGACGGAACGCCGCCGGACGTGGTCGAGCGGCTGAAGGAAGAACTCGCGATCATCGAGAAACTGGAATTCGCGCGCTATTTCCTCACCGTCCACGATGTCGTCGCCTATGCGCGCAGCAAGGACATTCTCTGCCAGGGCCGCGGTTCGGCGGCCAACAGCGCGGTCTGCTTCTGTCTTGGAATCACCGAGATCAACCCCAAGGAAAGCAACCTGCTGTTTGCGCGTTTCATCTCCGAAAATCGCGGGGAACCGCCCGATATCGACGTGGATTTCGAGCACGAACGACGCGAGGAGGTCATTCAATATGTCTACGAGCGCTATGGCCGCGAGCGCGCGGCGATCTGCGCCACCGTCGTGCATTACCGCTCACGCCGCGCCATCCGCGAAGTCGGCAAGGCGCTCGGGCTGACGCCGGATGTGACCGCCGCGCTCGCCAAGACCATCTGGGGTTATGGCGACGAATTGCCCGACAAATACATTCGCCAGGCCGGGCTCGATCCGGACAATCCCGCGATCCGGCTTGCCGTCGATCTCGCCAACGAGATCACCGGCTTTCCACGCCATCTCTCACAGCATGTCGGCGGCTTCGTGCTGACGCGCGAGCGGCTCGACGAGACGGTGCCGATCAGCAATGGCGGGATGGAGAAGCGCACCTTCATCGAGTGGGACAAGGACGACATCGACACGCTCGGCCTGATGAAGGTCGACGTGTTGGCGCTCGGCATGCTGAGCTGCATCCGCCGCGGCTTCGATCTGCTCAAGAAGCATTATCCGCAGGAACGCGGCACCGCGCTCGCCGCCATCCCGCCGGAGGACAGGGCGGTCTACGACATGCTGTCGCGCGCGGATTCCATCGGCGTGTTCCAGGTCGAAAGCCGCGCGCAGATGTCGATGCTGCCGCGCCTGAAGCCGAAGGAATTCTACGATCTCGTCATCGAGGTCGCGATCGTGCGGCCGGGCCCGATCCAGGGCAACATGGTGCATCCCTATCTGAAGCGCCGCGCCAATCCCGCCGCCGTTCACTACCCCTCTCCCTCGCCGGATCATGGCCACCGCGACGAATTGAAGGAAGTCCTGAAGCGCACGCTCGGCGTGCCCCTGTTCCAGGAACAGGCGATGCAGATCGCCATCACCGCCGCGAAATTCACGCCCGACGAGGCCGACGGCCTGCGGCGCGCGATGGCCACATTCCGACATACCGGCAAGGTTCATCTGTTCCGGGAGAGATTCATCGCGCGTATGACTGCGCGCGGCTATGATCCGGCCTTCGTCGAAAGCTGCTTCGGCCAGATCGAGGGCTTTGGCGAATATGGCTTTCCCGAAAGCCATGCCGCGAGTTTCGCGCTGCTTGTCTACGCCTCCGCCTGGATCAAGTGCCGTTATCCGGACGTGTTCTGCGCGGCCATCCTCAACAGCCAGCCGATGGGCTTTTATCAGCCCGCGCAGCTTGTGCGCGACGCGCGCCGGCACGGCGTCGAGGTGCGCGAGGCGGATGTCAATTTCAGCGCATGGGATTGCACGCTCGAGCCATGCGGCAACGGCCGGCACGCGGTGCGTCTCGGCTTCCGGCAGATCCAGGGCCTGAACCGGGCGGAGATCGACCTGCTCGTCGCCGCGCGCGGCAACGGTTATGCCAGCATCGAGCGGCTCGCAGCGGTTGCCGGCGTCTCGCGTCAGACGATCGAGCGGCTGGCGGCGGCCGACGCGTTCCGTTCGCTGAATCTCGACCGGCGCGCCGCCTTGTGGAGCGCGCGGCGGCTCGACACGATCGGCATCCGCCGCGGCAGGGCCGGCAGGCAGCAGGTGGCCGATGACCCGCCACTCCCGCTCCTGCTACCGCATATGAGCGACGACCTGTTTCCCGAGCCGCCGGTCGCATTGCCCGCCATGCCGCTGCCGGAGCATGTGGCGGAAGACTATGCGGCAACCGGCCTGTCGCTGAAGGCACATCCCGTCGGCTTCTTTCGCGAGCGCCTGAGGCAGCTCGGCGTCATCCCCAATGCCGACCACCGCAGCGAGGATATTCCGCAGGACAGCCTCGTGACCGTCTCCGGCCTCGTGCTGATCCGGCAGATGCCCGGCACCGCCAAGGGCGTGGTCTTCGTCACGCTCGAGGACGAGACCGACATCGCCAACATCATCGTCTGGCCGAAGGTTTTCGCGAGCAATCGCCGCGTGGTGATGACCTCGCGCTTCCTCGCCGTGCGCGGGCGCCTGCAGCGCGCGGGGCTGGTCGTGCATGTGGTGGCGCAAAGCTTCATCGATCTGAGCGGTGAATTGCATCGCCTGCGCGAGGGCAATCTCGCTTCGCCCGGCGTCCTCGCGCCTGCGCCTGCAGCGCAATCCGGCCCGCGGCTCGTGAAAAGCCGCGACTTTCACTAGGAGGTCAGCATGTGCGGACGCGCCAAGCTTCCCGAGGATGTATCCGAGCTCAAGCTCGATCTGAAAATCGAATGGGACAAGCTCGGAGACTACAAGCCGACATGGAATGCCGCGCCCACGACCCGGCTTCCCGTCGTCACATCGCGCAACGGCATGCGCACGATCGAGCCGATGCGCTGGGGGCTGATCCCATCCTGGGCGAAGGACAGGAAGATCGGCGCCGCGACCATCAACGCGCGCGCGGAGAATATCGAGGACAAGCCGGCCTTTCGCGGCGCATGGCGGGCGGGACGCCGCTGCCTGGTGGTCGCCGACGGCTATTACGAATGGCGCCAGCCCGACAAGCAGCCCTTCGCCATCGCGCTTGCGAACCGCGGGCCGATGGCGCTGGCGGGTTTGTGGGAGGAATGGCGCGCGGGAGACGGCATCGCAATCAAATCCTTCACCATCATCACGACATCGGCCAACGCGCTTCTCCGCGCGGTACATGACCGCATGCCGGTCATCCTCGCGCAGGAACACTGGCCTGCATGGCTCGGCGAGTGCGATGCATCACGCTCGGATCTGAAGGAATTGCTGCGGCCATATCCTGCCCCGCTGATGGCGACCTGGCCGGTCGACCGCCGCGTCGGCAATGTGCGCAACGATGGTCCCGACCTGTTCGAGCCGCTGTCCGTCTCGGACGGGATGGCGGAATAGGGAAATCACGCCACGTCCGCCGCGTCCGCCTCGCCCGTCCGGATCAAGGCCACGCCCGGCGTCTCGATCACCATTCTGCGCAATTCGATGTCGGGAAAATTCCGCCGCTTGTTGGCGCCGCTGCGATAGGCGTGCTCGCGCACCAGCGCGGCCGCGCGCGTCGAGGTGCGGGCAAGGATCGCCTCGAGGATATGGGTATGGTCCTCATGGGTCGCCTCGAGCTGGCGCCGCGTCAGCGCCGGCTGCGCGACGTTGAACATGATGTCCCGCGGGGACGCAAGCGGCACGAGATTGACCTTCGCATAGGCCGCCCGCAGCGGCCGGATGCCGCAGGCGCCGACCAGCGCGTCATGAAAATCGACATTCATCCGGCACCATTCGCCCCGCCGCGCGGCGTCGAACTCCGCATGGCGGAGCAGCACCTCCGCGCGGCCGATGCACGCCTCCATGCGCGCACGATGCTCTCCCGCAAGTCCACGCTCCGCCGCGATCCGCGCCGCCACCGCCTCCAGTTCGCCGCGCACCTCGATCGCCTCGACGACTTCATCGAGCGAAAAGCTGCGCACGCGAAAGCCCCGGCGCGGCAGGCGCACCAGCAATCCGTCCTGCTCGAGCGCCGCCATCGCAAGCCGCGCCGGCGTGCGCGAAACGCCGAGAAGCTCCGCGACCCTGGTCTCCGGCAGCTTCACGTCGACCGGAAACGCGCCGCGCAAAACCAGGCCGCGCAGATTCTCGGTTGCACGCTCCAGTTGCGTTTCCGCCGACGCTGCCGCTTCCGCCTCAGATTGCATGCCATTTCCGTCAATAAGACCAACCTGCGGGCTATTCTTGTTGACCTTAAGGGATTTTTGCATGCAAATTCTCAAGCGAGAGGAAACTGCATACAAGGACAAATGTCATGCTCGAGGCCAAAAGTCATCCGGGCCTGCCGACCTCGTTCCCGCATTATGATGCGCCCCCGCTGATCACGACTCGGGCGCCGCGCTGTCCGCCCTACGTCGAGGTGTCGAGCGTCGACCAGCTTCTGCCCTATCTCGATGTGGTCGCACGCCGCCCCTACAATCAGGGGCTCCATGCCTGCTGGGACCTGCAGCCGGGCGAACGCATCCAGCTCCGCGTCGACAACTGGCACGACCCGCTGGTGATCGAGGCCTGCAAGCGCATCCTCGAAAAATACGGCTGCAAATATGAAATCCTGCATGTCGAGAAAGGTCCGATCCCGAACTGGGTCGGCGCCGACGAGGTCGAATACTACCTCTACCGCACGAAGGAGCTCGCGCAGTGGATGGATCAGTGGGACGTGATGTCGAAGGAAGGCAAGTTCGACAAGCTCCTGTGGGGCTATGGCGGACCGGTGCTGGTCGACACCCACATGAAGATCCAGCGCATGCCCTTCATCACGCCGGAAATTCTCGCCTCGCCCGCCTTCCTGATGCCCTACGAATTGCTCGAGGCGATCGACAAGTGGACCTGGAATCGCGTCCGCACCGCCAATCGCGTGCGCATCACCGATCCCGAAGGCACCGATCTCGAATACACCAACCATGCGGGCTACTACGATCGCAATCGTGAATTCTACAATGCCGATCTGGTGCACGACACCTGGACCGGCAATGAAGGCTTCGGCCGGACCTATCTGCCCGGTCACGTGATGGGCCGGCCGTGGATTTTCCTGCCGGGCAAGGAAGACGGCAACGGCGTCATCGCCGGAACCACCAACCACATCGCGCCGGTCGACTGGACGCAGCTCGTGGTCGAGGACAGCCGCATCACCGAGATCAATGCCGGCGGCGAATTCGGCGAAAAGCTGCGAAAGCTGAAGGCGGAAACCGACCACCTCTCCTATCCGGGCTTTCCCGGCAAGGGCCTGTTCTACTGGTGGGAAGCCTCGATCGGCACGAACCCGCACATTCATCGTCCGCGCAAGGGCTTCCCCTCCGGCTGGATCAACTGCCTCTACGAGCGCGTGCGCTCCGGCGTGATCCATATCGGCTTTGGCACCATCATCTCGAGCATGAACGAGCGCCGCGCCGCGAAGGCCGGACTGCCGGTCGGTCATTGGCACCTGCATCTCTATTTCCCGACCGTCACGCTGACGCGCGGCGGCGACAACGAGACGCTGATCGAGAACGGCCGACTGCTTGCGCTCGACGATCCGGACATCCGCAGGATGGCCGACAGGCATGGCGGCGCCGATCTCTGGCTGCAGGAAAGCTGGATACCGGCGGTGCCCGGCCTCAACGTGAAGGGCGATTACTGGAACCACTATGCCAAGGACCCGCTGAAATGGGTCCGCTCCGAGCTCGACATCTGCCAGAACTGGCATCACCTGTTCATGCCGATGGTCGGCGGCGACCCGACGGCCTGCCACGATCGCTACGGCGTGTGGGGCGGCGGACCCGGTGCCCACGCGATCGCGCGCGGTGAGAATCCGACGGCGGAGCCGGCGCACGGCCATGTCCACGCCGCCGACGGCTCCTGCTGTCACGGTCATTGAAACCATCGCGCGCCGGCTCGTTGCGGCGCGCGTCCTTCACCTTTCTCAAGCCGCCGGCGTGCAACGCGCGGCCCGATAAAACTCAGGGAGAACGACCATGCCTCTGCGACTGCTTCGCACTGTCAATCGCATCCATTGCGCCGCGCTGGCGGCATTCGCGCTTGCGGGATTTGGCCCCGTCGCGGCGCAGGCCGCCTATCCCGACAAGCCGATCCGCGTGATCGTGCCGTTCCCGGCCGGCGGCGGCGGCGACATTCTCGCGCGAACGGTGCTGACAAAAGTCGGCGAGCAGCAGGGCTGGTCGATCGTCATCGACAACCGACCCGGCGCCGGGGGCAATATCGGCGTGGAAGCCGGATCGCGCTCCGAGCCGGACGGCTACACCCTGACCTACGGCACCAACGGCACCCACGCGATCAATCAGACGCTCTATGCAAAGCCGGGCTTCGATGCAGTGAAGGACTTCGAACCGATCTCGCGCTTCTCGCAGATCGGGTTGATCGCGGCGGTCAACCCCGCGGTCCCCGCGAATTCGATGAAGGAGCTGATCGCCTATCTGAAGGCCAATCCCGGCAAGGTGAACTACGCCACCGCCAGCAACGGAACGACGTCGCATCTGGCCGGCGTTCTGTTCAAGGGCGTGACCGGCACGGACTTCGTGATCGTGCCCTATCGCGGCGGCGGCCCCGCCATGACCGACCTGCTCTCGGGCCAGGTGCAGATGATGATCGAGGTGATGCCGTCGGCCCTCCCGCAAGTCCAGGGCGGCAAGCTGCGAGGACTGGCGGTGACGACGGACAAGCGCTGGCCGCTCGCGAAGGACGTGGCGACTATGGGCGAAGCCGGCGTCTCCGACTTCGTGATCACCGCTTGGGACGGCCTCTTCGCGCCCAAGGGTACGCCGAAGGAGATCGTCGCCACGCTCAATGCCGCGGTCCGCAAGGCGCTTGACGATCCCCAGACGCAGGAGGCGCTGCTGAAACGCGGCGCCCAGGCGCTTCCCAGTTCTCCGGAGGAATTCCGCACCTTCATCGCTTCGGAAGTCGGGCGCTGGGGCAAGATCGTCAAGGATTCCGGCGCGAAGGTCGAATAGCCTTTCAACGCCGTCGCAATAACGGCCGCCGGCCCGCGCCGGCGGCGGCTTTTTTCTACCGTTTCCCCGCATTGCAACTCGTTTGCAATCGCTGCAATTCCGGTTGCGCTTCCTCGCCTGTCCGGCCACATCACGCGCACGCGGGAACGGTGCGGATCGGCGGATGCAGAAGGAAAAGGAAAAGGTCGCAATCGGGTCGATGGCCGCATCGGCCGGATTGACGATCGCCAAGGCGGTTGTCGGCCTGATGACCGGGTCGCTCGCGATCCTGTCCGAGGCCGCGCATTCCTTCATCGACTTCATTGCGACGGTCATGACCTATGCCGCGGTGAGGATTTCCGGCAAGCCGGCCGACGAGGAGCATCATTACGGCCACGGCAAGTTCGAGAGCGTCGCCGCGCTCGCCGAGACGGCCTTGCTGTTCGTGCTGTCAGGCGCCGTCATCTGGGAGGCGATCAAGCGCCTGATGGGCGAAGACGCCGCGGTCGAGGCCACGCTCGCAGCCTTCGCGGTCATGATCGCGTCGGTTATCGTGGATTTCTTTCGCGCCCGTCTGCTCTACCGGGTCGCGGCCGATACATCGAGCGAGGCGCTCGAAGCCGACGCGCTGCATTTCAGCTCGGACATGTGGTCATCGGTCGCGGTCCTGATCGGGCTTGCAGGCGTTCTGGCCGGGCTGCAATGGGCGGATGCGGTGGCGGCGCTGGTGGTCGCGGTTTTCGTGCTGCTCGCCGGCTGGCGGCTGGGACGGCGCACGCTCGACACCCTGCTCGATACCGCGCCGGCCGGATTGAGCGAGCGCTTCTCCAGCGTCGCCTCGCTTGTTCCGGGCGTGGTCGCCGTCGAGAATGTGCGCCTCCGGCAAGTCGGCAAGGACATTTTCGCGGAAATAGGCGTGGCAGTCAGCCGCACGCTGCCGATCGATCGCGTCGCCTCGCTGAAGGACGCCGTCATCGCGGCGATCCGCGCCGAATTCCCGAACGCGCAGACAAGCGTCACGATCGAGCCGCGCGCCCTCGACAACGAAACCGTGCGCGACCGCGTGATGGTCATCGCGCGCTATCGCGGTCTCGCCGTCCATCACGTCACCGTCCACGAATTCGAATCGCGCCTCTCCGTGTCGCTCGATCTGGAGGTCGACGGGCAATTGCCGATGGGAGAAGCGCACGAGATCGCCGACCGGCTGGAGGAGGCCGTCAACGCGGAGCTTGGCCCCGGCGTCGAGGTGGAAACCCACATCGAGCCGCTGCAGGAGGATGGCGCGACCGGCCGCGACGCTTCGCCCGGACGGGTGAGCGAAATCACGGCCGCGCTCTCCGAGATCGCCCGCGGCTCGCATGCGCTTCGCGAAGTGCACGATGTGCGGGTGCGTGAAACCGACGAGGGCGAGATCGTCAACTTCCATTGCCGCGTGGACGCCGCGACCACCGTTCACGACACGCACGAGCAGGTCGACGATCTCGAGCGCGCGCTGCGGGCGCGCTGGTCCTCGATCCGGCGCGTCATCGGCCATGCGGAGCCCTGAGGCAGATCGCGATGAATCGTGTCTTGACCTGATGCTGCGCTGCAGCCAAGAAGCGGCATGCGCACAGAACAGGCTCGCCCCGTCCGCCTCGAAGATTACCGCCCGCCCGACTGGCTGATCGACACCGTCGATCTCGACGTGTCGCTCCACCCCGAGGCGACGCGGGTCAGGTCGCGCCTGCTGGTGCGGCCCAACCCGCGTTCCATGACGCCGACGCCGCTGCGGCTCGACGGCGATGGCCTCGCATTAACCTCCCTGTCGATCGACGGCGCTGCTGTGCCGGCGGACGCCTATGCCGCAACGCCCGACGCACTCACGATTCCACAACCGCCGCGCCAGCCCTTCACGCTCGAAATCGAAACCGTCATCAATCCTTCCGCCAACACGCAATTGATGGGGCTGTATCGTTCGAGCGGCACCTATTGCACGCAATGCGAGGCCGAAGGTTTCCGCCGCATCACCTATTTTCCGGATCGCCCGGATGTCATGGCGGTGTACACGACCCGGATCGAGGCCGACCGGGCCGAGGCGCCGGTGCTGCTTTCCAACGGCAACCTGATCGAGTCGGGCGAGCTTCCCGGCGGACGCCACTACGCCATCTGGAATGATCCCTTTCCCAAGCCGTCCTATCTGTTCGCGCTGGTCGGCGGCTCGCTCGCCTGCGTCGAGGACGAGTTCGTCACCATGTCGGGACGCAAGGTCGCGCTGAAAATCTACGTCGAGCATGGCAAGCAGGATCGCTGCGCCTATGCGATGGACTCGCTCAAGCGCTCGATGCGCTGGGACGAAGAGGCGTTCGGCCGCGAATACGATCTCGACATCTTCATGATCGTCGCGGTGTCCGACTTCAACATGGGTGCGATGGAGAACAAGGGGCTGAACGTCTTCAACGACAAATACGTGCTCGCCAGCCCCGAGACCGCGACCGACGGTGATTTTGCCAGCATCGAGGCAATCATCGCGCATGAATATTTCCACAACTGGACCGGCAACCGCATTACCTGCCGCGACTGGTTTCAGCTCTGCCTGAAGGAAGGACTCACGGTCTTCCGCGACCAGGAATTCACCTCCGACATGCGCTCGCGCCCGGTCAAGCGCATCGCCGACGTGCGCCTTTTGCGCGCACACCAGTTCATCGAGGATGCCGGCCCCCTCGCCCATCCGGTGCGGCCCGCGATCTATCGCGAGATCAACAATTTCTACACGGCGACCGTCTACGAGAAGGGCGCGGAAGTCGTGCGCATGGTCAAGACCCTGCTTGGCCCCGACCTTTTCCGCAGGGGCATGGACCTCTACTTCCGGCGCCATGACGGCGAGGCCGCGACCGTCGAGCAATTCATCGCCTGCTTTGCCGACGCTTCGGAGCGCGATTTTTCGCAATTCATGCGCTGGTATGAACAGGCCGGCACGCCGGAGGTCACCGTCACGGCCCGGCATGATGCGGGTGCCAGGACCTTCACGCTCGACATCACCCAATCCGTGCCGCCGACACCCGGCCAGCCGGTGAAGGAGCCGATGGTCGTTCCCATCGGCATCGGCCTCGTCGGTCGCGACGGCCGCGACCTGCCGCTCAAGCGCGCCGATGGCGTCCCCGTGGAACGCGGCGTCGTCGAAATCACGAAGGCGGCCGAGACGATCGTGTTCACCGATGTGCCGGAACTGCCGATACCCTCTCTCAATCGCGGTTTCTCGGCGCCGATCAGACTGGTCACCAACCTGTCGGCGGACGACCTGCGGCATCTGGCGGCGCACGATTCCGATCCGTTCAACCGCTGGCAGGCGGTGCAGACGCTGGCGACGCGCCTGCTGGTCGGCAATGTCGCGGCCTTGCGCGCCGGGCTGAGGCCCGAGTCCGACGAGAAATTGATCGAGGCGCTTGGGCGCATCCTGACCGATGCCACGCTCGAGCCGGCCTATGTGGCGCAGGCGCTCGTGCCGCCCAGCGAGGCCGACATCGCGCGCGAGATCGCGCAAGATGTCGATCCCGATGCGATCTTCCGCGCGCGCACGGCGCTGCGGTCGGACATATCCGCCCGGCTCGCCCCCTCGCTCGCGAAAGTCCATGCCGCGATGGCGGTCTCCGGGCCCTATTCGCCGGACGCTGTCGCGGCCGGGCGCCGCGCGCTCCGCAACGTCTGCCTCGACCTCATGGCGGCTGGCGGGGCGGCGGAGGCGATCGCGCGCGCGCAGGCGCAATATCGCTCCGCCGACAACATGACCGACCGGATGGCTGCGCTCGCCACGCTCTCCCTGCACGATGTTCCGGAACGGGCGGCGGCGATCGACGACTTCTATGCGCGCTATGCCTCGGACCCGCTGATCGTCGACAAATGGCTGTCGCTGCAGGCCGCCATTCCGGAAGAAGGCACGCTTGCGCGCGTGCGCGCGCTGACCGGGCATGCGGCCTTCTCCATGACCAACCCGAACCGGGTCCGCGCCCTGATCGGCGCCTTCGCTCAGGCCAACGCGACCCAGTTCAACCGCGCCGACGGCGCAGGTTATGAATTCGTGGCCGATCATGTGCTGGCGCTCGATTCCAGGAATCCGCAGGTCGCGGCAAGGCTCGCCACCGCCTTTCGAAGCTGGCGGGCGCTGGAATCGGGAAGGCGCGCCAGGGCGGAAGCGGCACTGCGACGCATCGCAGCGGCGCCGTCCCTGTCCCCGGATGTGAGCGATATCGTCGGCCGCGCGCTCACCGACGAATAATTCCTCGTGCCATCATGATCCGTCGAGGGACGCGAACCCCGTTCGCGGACCCAGATGCCGGGAGCATGGCGTTATCCCGGATCGCGGCAATCGGATTGCGACAAATGCGGAGCGGCCGGACGCCTGTTTGCGCCTGTTCGTAACAAATATTGGCCCCTTGACTCCCCGGACTCTCGACAAATCGCGCCCCATCGATTCCAATCGAAAGTGATTCGGAACGATGCGGCACATTCTTCCGGTCAGGGGTGGGAATACAGTTCGAACGGGGGGCCATCCATGGCGCGCGCCGACGCAGCGGGCGCGGCAGTGCGATCCGATTCCATCAAGGGATTGGCGCAATCGATCGCAAAGCCGGCCTACAAGAGGCTGCTCAACGCCGAACCCGCTCTGCGACGCGCGGTGCCCGCCCTCATCGTCGCCTTCCTTATCACGACGGCGATCGGCGCGATCGTCCAGGTGCTCGATCATCGCCGCACGGCGCTCGCGGACGCCGCCAATGATATCGAGACGATCGCCGAGGTATTGTCGGACCGGCTCGACCGGCCGCGCCGCGACGACGGGAGCCAGGTTTTCCGGCGCGCGCAGAGCGAGCTGGACCGCGCGATCACAGCTCGTACCACGGCCGCGGGTCGGACGATCCTTGTCACCAATCCCGATGGCATGGTGATAGCTGCGGCGCCCGACACCGCCGGCGTCACCGGCCGGAAGCTCGACGCCATTCTCGGCGATGCGCACCCGCTCACCATCCTTGCCGGCAGCGCCGGCGTGCAGGAAATCGCCCTGCCGGACGGCGCGCGCGCGCTCGCAACGGTGCGCACGCTCGACCTGCCGTTCGGGCAATTGATCGTCATGCAGCAGCGCACGGACGCGCTCGCCGCCTGGCGCTCCGACACGACGCTGACCATCACGCTCTCGGCCACCACCGGCTTCGTGCTGCTGATCCTTGGATTTGCCTTCCACTGGCAGGCGTCGCGCGCGCGCGAAGCCGATCACATCTACGACACGGTGCGCAGCCGCATCGACACCGCACTCAACCGCGGCCGCTGCGGTCTGTGGGACTGGGATCTCGGGCGGGGGCGCATTTTCTGGTCGCATTCGATGTTCGCCATCCTCGGCCTGGAGGCGCGCGACGACCTGCTTGCCTTCGGCGAGGTCAACGCGCTCGTTCATCCGGACGACATCGATCTCTACGGAATCGCGCGCCGGCTCGCGGAGGAAAGGACCGTCGCCATCGATCACGATTTCCGCATGCGCCACGCCAATGGCAAGTGGGTGTGGCTGAGCGCGCGCTGCGAACTTGTCCGCCAGCCGGGCGAGACCGGCCTGCACCTGATCGGGATCTCGGTCGACATCACCGAACAGAAGGGACTGGTGGAGCAATCGGTCGCCGCCGACCTGCGCCTGCGCGATGCGATCGAGACAATCCCGGAAGCCTTCGTCCTGTGGGACGCGGAGAACAAGCTTGTCCTCTGCAATTCCAAGTTTCAGGCCCTGCACGACCTCCCCGACGAGGCGGTGAAGGCCGGCATGTCGTACGAGGACGTGATGGCAGCCGGACGCCGGCGCATCATCGGGCCGCGCCTGATCGAGGACAATTCAGGCATACCCGGCGCGCGCATTTTCGAGGCGCAGCTTGACGACGGCCACTGGCTGCATATCAGCGAACGGCGCACCAAGGACGGGGGTTATGTGTCGGTCGGCACCGACATCACTGCGCTCAAGCGGAACGAAAAGAAGCTGCTCAGCAGCGAGAAGCGGCTGCTCGCAACCATCGAGGACCTGCGTCAGTCCGAGCACCAGTTGACTGAACTCGCGGACAAATATGCCAAGGAGAAGGACCGCGCCGAGGAAGCCAATCAGGCCAAGTCAAAATTCCTGGCCAACATGAGCCACGAGCTGCGCACCCCGCTCAATGCCATCATCGGATTTTCCGAGATCATGGAATCGGGGCTGTTCGGCAGCCTGGGCGCGGAAAAATACTACGAGTATTGTCGCGACATCCATGAGAGCGGGCAATACCTGCTGGATGTCATCAACGACGTGCTCGATATGTCCAAGATCGAAGCGGGCCGCTTCAAGCTCTCCTATGGCGATGTCGATCTCGACAAGATTCTGGCCGACTCGATGCGCGTCGTATCCGGCAAGGGCGAGGAGAAGCGCCTCACGCTGTCCTCGCGCGTTGCGCCGGGCGTCTCCTTCAAGGCCGACCGCCGCGCGCTGAAACAGATCGCACTCAATCTCCTGTCGAACGCCGTCAAGTTCACGCCCGAAGGCGGGCGGGTCACCGTGCGGGGCCGCCGCGCCGGCGGCTTCGTCTATATCGCGATCGTGGACACGGGCATCGGGATCGCCAAGGATGCGCTCCGGCGCATCGGTCGTCCGTTCGAGCAGGTCGAAAGCCAGCTCACGAAAACGCATCACGGGTCGGGGCTCGGGCTGGCCATCGCCAAGTCGCTCGTGGAACTGCATGGCGGCAAGATGCGCATCAGCTCCGAGCCGGGACGCGGCACGCTCGTGCTCGTGCGGCTGCCGGTCGACGGAGCCGCCATCAGGCAGCAGGCCTCGTCCACTCTGCATTGAGGCCGCCCAAGGCCGCGGCAATCTTCAGCTTCGGCCTTCGAGAATCCGCAGAAAGCTCTTGCGTACCGCCGCTTGCGTCTCTCCGAGATGCGCGTCGAGCGTTGCAAAATCTGGCACGTCGGCCGCGCGAGTCAGCAGGCCGAGAATGCCGCTTCCGGCGGTCTTGGGATCGAATGGACCGGTAACGCACAACCGCAGGATCTGGCTGAGATCGTGATAGAGACGCACCGCCGGACGCAGGATTTCGGCTTCCTTGGTCGGCAGCACGCCGAGCTTTTCCGCCTTGGCGAGCGCGCGCGCCGTCGAGGTATCGAGAATCTCCGGATAAGCGGCCGCATGCACGAGCTGCAGATATTGCGCGATGAACTCGATATCGATCAGTCCGCCCGCGGCCGACTTGATGTCCCAGCGGTCAGTCTCCCCCTTTTCCTTGGCGATGGCGCGCCGCATTTCCAGCGCATCGCCCGCGATCGCGCGCGCATCGCGCGGGCGCATCAGGATGTCGCGGATCACCCCCTCCACTTCCGCTGCAAAGCCCGGCGTTGAAGAGATAACGCGCGCGCGCGTGAGCGCCATGTGCTCCCAGGTCCAGGCTTCCTCCTGCTGGTAGGCGCGGAAGGCATCGATCTGGGTTGCGACAGGGCCCGAGCGTCCGGACGGGCGCAGCCGCATGTCCACATTGTACAGTGCGCCGTAGTTTGTCGGCGCGGCCAGCGCGCTGACCATGCGTTGCGTGAAGCGCGCGAAATACTGTGCGCCGTAGAGCGGCTTTCCGCCGCGCGACTCGGGATGCGCCGCATCGAAATCATAGATGATGATGAGGTCGAGATCGGAGGCCGCCGTCATCTCGAAACTGCCGAGCTTGCCGAAGGCCAGCACGGCTGTCTTCTGCCCGGCGATCGTGCCGTAGCTTTCAGCGAACCGGTCGGCGACGGTCCGGTGCAGGGCGCGGACAATCACGTCCGCGAGCTGCGCGAAAGCCTGCCCGGCCTGCTCCGCGGTCGCGTTGCCCGACAGCACGCGCGAGCCGACAAGGAACATCTGCTCCTGCCCGAACAGGCGCAGGCGGTCGAGCATATCCTCGTATGACGAGGCCTGGCTGAGCGAGCGCTCGAGTGCAGCGGACAATTTCTGCTCGTCCGGCATCCGGCCCGAGAAGGCCGGATCGAGCAGCGCATCAATCGCCTGCGGATGATGCGCCAGAATGTCGGCAAGCCGAGGCGCGTTGCCGAGCATCAGACCGACGAGCGAGAGCAGGTGCGGATTTTGCAGCAACAGCGATAGAAGCTGCCCGCCGCCGCGGCCGTGCAGGGTCGCGAAGAAGCGGTCATAGGCCGGCAACGCCGAATCGCGGCTGTCTGCGCGCGAAATCTGTTCGATCAGCAGCGGCACCAGTTCGGCAAGCTGGGCGCGCGCAAACTCGCCGCGCAGCGACGGATAGCGTCCCGCGAACCATCCTCGCACGATGGCCGAGATCTCCAGGGGATTGCGAAAGCCCAGCGCCGAGAGCCGGTCGAGCGTGGCCTCGTCGTCGCCGTCCTTGGGAAAGTTGAACTTTTGTACGCCGTCCCCGCGCTGCCCGGCCTGTTCGAACAGGTGCGAATAGTGGCTCTGCACCTTGCGCAAATGCGAGAGGAACACCTCGGAGAATTCTGCGCGATCGGCAAATCCGAGAAATCGGGCAAAGCGCTCGACCTCCTCCGTGTGCGCCGGAAGCGTATGCGTCTGCTCGTCCGCGATCATTTGCAGGCGATGTTCCACGGTGCGCAGGAAGAGATAGGCCGCCTCAAGGTCGCGATGCGCGTCCTCTCCGATCCATCCGCCGCGCGCAAGCGCCGCCAGTGTCTTGAGCGTCTCGCGCCCGCGCAGTTCGGGGTGACGGCCGCCAGCGATCAATTGCTGCGTCTGGACGAAGAACTCGATCTCCCGGATACCGCCGCGGCCGAGTTTGACGTTGAAGCCTTCGACCGCGATCTCGCTGTGACCCTTGTAGGCATGGATTTGCCGCTTCATGGTCTGGATGTCGGCGACCGCGACATAGTCCATGTATTTGCGCCAGACGAAGGGCGACAAGTCCGTCAGCAGCCGCTCCCCGGCGGCGATGTCGCCCGCACAAACCCGCGCCTTGATCAGCGCGGAGCGCTCCCAGTTCTGGCCGCGATGATCGTAGTAATCGAGCGCGGAGATCGTCGACACGGCAATCTGGGTCGACGACGGATCGGGGCGCAGCCGCAGATCGACCCGGAAGACGTAGCCGTCGGCGGTGCGTTCCTGCAGGAGCCTCACCAGCCCGCGCGTCAGGCGAACGAAGAAGCCGCCGGCCTCGACGTCGGCCGGCACCGCGATCGCGCGGGGATCGAAGAAGACGATGAGATCGATGTCGCTCGAGTAATTGAGCTCGCCGGCTCCCATCTTGCCCATCGCGAGCACGATATAGCCGGAGCTTCGTTCAAGCTCCGAGGGGTGCGCCGGCTGCAGCCGGCCGGCGCGCACCGCCGCCGCCAGCAGGAAATGCACGGCAATCTGCACGGCGCGATCGGCAAGCGTGGTCAAGGCGGCCGTGACCCGCATGACCGGCCACACACCCCCGATATCGGCCAGTGCAATCAGCAGCGCCGCCTCGGCCTTCAGCATGCGCAGGACGCGCATCGCCTCCGCCTCGCTCTCCGTCTCGGCCACGGCTTCGGCGGCCCCAGCCAGCAGCGTGTTGAGATGCTCGTCCGGGGCAGCGGACAGAAGGCGCAACAGGCGGTCCGGGTCGGCGCTGGCGAGATCCCACAGATAGGGCGAGTAGAGCGGCAGTCGGCTGACGAGGTCGCGCGACCGCGGATAGGTTTCGAACGCCGCGTCGAGCTCGCTTCGGACAGGGCCCGCCGGCAGGCCCAGCATCCAGTCGGCAAATCTGCGGTCCGCGCCATCCGCCCGCGGAGCCTGCGAAATGCGGGCAGCCAGCGATCGTCCGGTGAGACCGGTCGACCTCGTTCGCGCCTCGGCGGTCATCCCGCCCTCTGCGGCCCGCCATGCGGCAATGCGATGATGGCCCGAAGACCCGGCTTGTTGTCTTCCAGCCGCAATTCGCCACCATGCAAATGGGCAACGGCGGACACGAGGCTCAGCCCAAGCCCGGAGCCGGGCACGGATCGGCTCTGTTCAAGCCGGACGAAGCGCTCGATGACGCGCCTGCGCATGCTTTCCGGAATGCCCGGGCCGTGATCGCCGACCGTCAGCAATACCCGATCCCCCTCGCCTTCCGCCTTGACGACAATGTGCCGGGAGGCGTCGTCCGCTGAAACCGCCGGCGCCGCGTATTTGATGGCGTTATCCACGAGATTGGCAAGCGCCTGGCTGACCAATTCCCGATTGCCGCGAACGGGTGCAGGCGCGACCGCTTCGACCTCGAGTACCAGCCCCTTTTCCTCGGCCAGCGGCTCGTACAATTCCCCGACCCCGCGCGCAACCTCCGAGGCGTCGAAATCGGTCATGTCCTCGCGCGCCTGCCCCGATTCCGCCCGCGCGATCATCAGCAGCGCGTTGAACGTGCGGATCAGGCTCTCCGATTCATCGATGGTGGATTCCAGCGCACGGCGGTAATCGGCCTCGGTCCTGCCGGTGCGCAGCGCCTCCTCGCAGCGGTTGCGCAGCCGCGTCAGCGGCGTCTTGAGATCGTGGGCGATGTTGTCGGACACCTCCTTCAGCCCATGCATCAGTGCTTCGATGCGCTCCAGCATGGCATTGAGATTGACGGCAAGCCGGTCGAGTTCGTCGCCCGATCCCGCCACCGGCAGACGGCCGCTCAGATCGCCGCCCATGATCGTCTGGGCCGTTTCGGTCATGGCGTCGACACGGCGCAGGACGCGGCGGGCGACGAAGAATCCGCCGGTCAGGCCGAGAATGACAACAATGGCAGCCGACCAGCGCCCCGCCGCAATGACGACGCCATAGAGCCGGTCGCGCTCCTCGAGGTCGCGGCCGACCAGCATGCGAAAGCCGCTGGGAAGCTGGAACACGCGAACCAGCGCGCGATGTTCGGCGCCTTCCGTCTCGTCGAGGCGCCGATAGCCGGTTTCAATCCATCCCGTTCGCTGCAACAGGCCCGGCGGCAGGCCGCCGACATTCCCCGCCAGCGTCTCGCCGGCATTGGTGGCGATGAGATAGAGATTGGAGCCCGGACGCCGCGCGCGCGTGTCGATGATGATGACAAGCCGCCGGATGCCGCCAACCTCGTATTGGGTGATGAGGCCGGTAATCTCGGCGTCGACCGATTCCACGATCTGCTCGTTGACCAGCCGACGCGTGTTCCACGCGAAGAATCCGAGCAGGAACGCGGCGAACAGCGCGAAGACGACGAGGTAGACCAGCGTGAGCTTGAACGCTGTGGTGCGAAAAAGCTTACCGAGCGCCGTCACGGACCATGTATCCGGCGCCGCGCACCGTATGCAGCAGCGGCTGTGCGTGCCCCTTGTCGATCTTGGAGCGCAGACGCGAAATATGCACGTCGATCACGTTGGTTTGCGGATCGAAGTGATAATCCCAGACATTCTCGAGCAGCATGGTGCGGGTGACGACCTGCCCCGCATGCTTCATCAGGTATTCAAGCAGGCGGAATTCGCGCGGCTGCAGGTCGATCTTCTCGGCACCGCGCCTGACGGTGTGGGAGAGCCGGTCGAGTTCGAGGTCGCCGACCCGGTAAACCGTCTCTTCGGTGCGTCCGCCGCGGCGTCGGCCGAGCGCGTCGACGCGCGCCAGCAATTCGGAGAAGGAATAGGGTTTTGGGAGATAATCGTCGCCGCCGGCGCGCAGGCCCTTCACGCGATCGTCGACCTGGCCGAGCGCCGACAGGATCAGCACCGGGGTCTCGATGCCCTTGGCCCGCAACTCGCCGATGAGCGACAGGCCGTCGCGTTTCGGCAGCATGCGGTCGATGATCAGCACGTCGTAGGAGTCGTCCATTGCCATGGCGAGCCCCTCCTCGCCATCCGCGGCGTGATCGGCCACATGGCCGACCTCCCGAAAGGCACGGACGATGTATTCGGCCGCGTCGCGGTCGTCCTCGACAATCAGCAGGCGCATGGGTTCTCGCTCGATTCCGGTGGGGCCGGATACTAGCGAATTCACGGGAGTCGTGGGGAAAGGATGAGCGGACATGATAAGGGGGCGGCAAACCTACGCTGCCGCCCCCTTGGAGGACCCTGCACCCGGCGGGGGGCGACGGATACCGGCATACAGGGCCTGTTAATGCGGGGACGGGCGCGGGGCCCGTCCCCAGGGTTTCGTGTCACCGGCGGGGGCGACGAATGCCGGCGCCACGTCCCAACTCGATCAGCCGCGCGCCAGGGGGGCGGCGACGAAGCGCATGCCCTCGCCGGACTTCACGCGCACCAGAACCGTGCGCTTGCCGGCGTCGCGGGCCTCGGTGAAGGACTTGCGGACATCGGCAGGCGACTTCACGGCCACACCGCCGACTTCCACGATCACGTCACCAGCCTTGAAGCCGAGCTCGGCAGCGAGGCCATCGGGCTCGACGCTGGTCACGACCACGCCTTCACTGCTGGCGCCCGCGACGGAACCGGCGGGGGCAAGCTGCATGCCGAACCGCGGCAATGCACTGGTGCCATCGCGGTCCTCGGGCGTTGCGCTGGCGCGCGCCTCGCGGGCGGCCGGCAGTTCTCCCAGCGTCAGCGTGACGGTCTTCTCCGTGCCCTTGCGCAGGAGGGTGACCTTGGCCGAAGTGCCGGGCGACATGCTGCCGATCTTGCGGGCAAGATCGCGCGCATTCTTGATCTCCTCGCCATTCACGGCAATGATCACATCACCGGCCTCGATGCCCGCCTTTGCCGCGGGACTCTTGGCCTGCGGTTCGGCGACCAGCGCGCCTTCGGCCTTCTTCAGGCCCAGGCTGTCGGCGATATCCTGTGTGACTGGCTGGATCTGAACGCCGATCCACCCGCGCGTGACGCTGCCCTTTTCCCTGAGCTGGGTCACGACGGTGTTGACGGTGGACGCCGGGATCGCAAACGCAATGCCGACATTGCCGCCCGACGGCGAGAAGATCGCGGTATTCACACCGACGACGTGACCGTCGATGTCGAAGGTCGGGCCGCCGGAATTGCCCTTGTTGACCGGCGCATCGATCTGGATGAAGTCGTCATAGGGACCCGCGCCGATGTCGCGGCCGCGGGCCGAGACGATGCCGGCCGTCACCGTGCCGCCGAGGCCGAACGGATTGCCGACCGCAAGCACCCAGTCGCCGATGCGCGGCGCATTCTCAGCGAGCTTCGCAAACGGGAAATTCTTGCCGTCGACCTTGATCAGCGCGAGATCGGTGCGCGGATCGGTACCGATGACCTTGGCCTGGTAGATCTTGCCGTCGTCCGTCTGGACCTCGACCTCCTCGGCCTTGTCCACGACGTGATTGTTCGTGACCGCGTAGCCGTCGGCCGAGATGAAGAAGCCGGAGCCCTGGCCGGACGCGAAGCGACCGCGCGGGGAGCGCGGCATATTCGGGATATTCGGCATGTTGTCCGGCGAGCCGAAGCGACGGAAGAAGCGCTCGAAGGGCGATCCTGGGGCGAAGGGGTTATCGCCATCGTCCATGCTGAGCTGCGGGGTCGCGTCCTTCTTGACGCGGACGGAAATCACCGCCGGCTTCACCTTCTCGACGATATCGGCAAACCCTGTGGGACGCGCGACCGTCTGGGCCTGCTGCGTCACGTTCTGCGCGAGGGCAGCGGACGGATTGACATTGGGCGCAACAATCGCGGCTGCGGCGCCGAGGCTGAGGATGGTGGTTCCGAGAAGCACGAGCCGGCGCGCTGAGTAGCGCCCGTCTTTCTTCGGATCCGGGAGGTTTGCAGTCATGGAAGTCTCTCCACTTTGGCAGTGCGTGCGCACCGTTCGGAGTGGAAAGATGGGGAGGCAAGCCTTACGGCAAACTGTCGGGAGGATTAATTCTTGTTAATCTTGTGAAGAATGAAATATTTGAAATTTCAATCGCTTAGCATCAAACACCCGGTGCACGGGGCGATTTGTCCAGCAATTTTTCGATCCGCTCCCGCTCGGCCCGCGACAGCGAGGCCGGCGCGGTGTCGCCCCGACTGCGCCGGGCCGCGGCGATCACAATGGCAGCCCCTGCGATCAGGAGCAGGATCGGCAGCA
>JACAEG010000205.1 GCA_013388965.1 Pseudorhodoplanes sp.
CCTCCGCCCTGCCTGCGTCGGCCGCACCAGCCGAGCAGGCTCCGGAAACGGCGGCCATGCCCGAGCCGGTCTTGCGGGAATCGGCCGCGCCGGAGCCGCAGCCTGCAATCGAAGAACAGCCGGCGCTTCCTCCAAAGGAACCCTCGCGCTCCTTCGAGGAGCGCTTCGGCACACGCTGGACCGTCTGGGTCGGCGGGCTTGCGCTCGCGCTCGGCGGCATCTTTCTCGTGCAATATTCCATCGAGCAGGGCCTATTGGGCCCGCGCGTCCGCCTCGTCCTCAGCGGGCTCCTGGCTGCGGCGCTGGTTGCGCTCGGCGAATATGCCCGTCGCCGCGAATTGCCGGGCGCCTTCGCGAATCTTCCTTCCGCGCATATCCCGAGCATTCTGACCGCCGCCGGCACCACCATCGCCTATGCGACGGTGTATGCGGCCTATGCGCTCTACGGCTTCCTGCTGCCGCCCGCGGCCTTCCTCCTGCTCGGGATCGTCGCGCTCGCGACGCTCGCGGCCGCCCTGCTGCATGGCCCGGCGCTGGCGGCGCTCGGCATGGTCGGTGCCTATGTGGCGCCGCTGCTGGTTGCGACCGACGAGCCGAATTACTGGGCGCTCACCCTCTATCTCGCGGTCGTGAGCGCGGCGAGTTTCGCGCTCGCGCGCATGCGGCTGTGGCGCTGGCTCGCCATTACGGCGGTCGCGTTCGGCGTGCTGTGGACCTTCCCGGGAATCGAGGCGACGGCCTTCGCGGCCTTGTCCGCGCATGTCGCGCATGCCGCGATCGGATTTGCGCTCGCCGCATTGCTGATCGTTTGCGGCCTGTTCTACGGCCCGGCGGCCGAGCCGGGTTATCCCGACGGGATTTCGTCCGGCGCGATCGGCGGCTATCTGTTCGCCGCCGCGGCTTTGGTGATCGTGCATGACCACGAGCATCTCACGCTCGCCGCCTATGCGGCGCTCGCCATCGCAACCATCGCCATTGCCTGGCGCACCGACGCCGCCGCGGGCGCTTTGCCTGCCGCAGCCACGCTGACGACCCTGATTGTCGTGTACTGGGCGGTCGACACGCGCGTGCCGCAGCTCATCTGGCCGAGCGGGCCGACGGCCGGGGCGATTCCGGAGCCTGAGACGGTCGCCTACGGCCTGCAGATGGCGTTCGGCTTCGGATTCATGGCGGTGTTCGGAGCGACCGGCTTCCTCGCGCAGGGCCGTTCGCAGCGCGCGCTCATCCCAATGCTGTGGGCCGCAGCGGGCATTGCCGCGCCGCTCGCGATTCTCGTCGCGCTCTATTACCGGATCAGCGGCTTCGACCGCTCGGTGCCCTTCGCAGCGCTCGCCTTGCTGCTCGCCGCCCTGTTCGCCTATGCGACGGAGCTATTGACAAAACGCGAGACGCGGCCGGGCCTCGCGGCCGCAAGCGCGCTCTACGCCACCGGTGCCATTGGTGCACTCGCGCTCGCGCTCACCTTCGCGCTGGAAAAGGGCTGGCTGACCATCGCGCTCGCGCTGATGGTTCCGGGCATCGCCTGGGTCGCCGAAAGGCGCCCGCTGCCGATCCTGCGCGCGCTCGCAGCCGCTGCTGTTGCGCTGGTGATGGCGCGCGTCGCGTGGGACCCGCGCATCGTGGGCTCGGATGTCGGCACCACGCCGATCCAGAACTGGCTGATGTGGGGCTACGGCTTGCCGGCGGCATCTTTCTGGCTGGTCGGCCACCTTTTGCGCCGCCGCGCCGACGACACGCCCGCGCGCATGACAGATGCCGCCGCCATCCTGTTCACCGTGCTGCTGGTCTCGCTGCAAATCCGCCACTTCATCAATGACGGCGACGTCTATCGCGCCGATGCCGGACTGGCCGAAACGGCGCTGCAGGTCTCCGCCGCCATCGCAATGGCCATCGGCCTGCACCGGCTGGCCGCGCGCACCGGGAGCTTCGTGCATCTCGCGGGCTCGCAAATCCTGGCCGTGCTCGCGCTGGTCGGCGCATTCTTCGGGCTGCTGGTCCTGAACAATCCGGTCCTGACCGGCGAGGCGGTCGGCGGCCGGTTCGTCAACCTCATCCTGCTCGGATACGGATTGCCGGCGGTGCTGTTCGCGATCCATGCGCGCATGGTGCGCGGATCGCGCCCGGCCGGGCTTTACGTCCCCTCGGCCATCGCGGCGATCACGCTCGCTCTTGCCTATCTCTCGCTCGAGGTGCGCACGTTCTACCACGGCGAGATTCTCAGCGGCGGAGGCGTGTCGGACGCGGAGGACTACACCTATTCCGCGGTCTGGCTGGCCTTCGGGGTCGCGCTGCTGCTGGCGGGGATCGCGCTGCGCTCGCAACCCGCGCGCTTCGCGTCGGCCGCCGTCGTCATCCTCACCGTCGCCAAGGTGTTCCTGCACGATCTCGCGGATGTGCAGGGCATCTACCGCGCCTTCTCGTTCATCTGCCTCGGGCTTGTGCTGATCGGCATTGGATGGCTCTATCAGCGCCTGCTGTTTCCGCCGCGCCGCCCGGAGCAGGCTTCTCCCGGCGATGCGGCTCCCGCCTGACCGCAATCACCGGGACTTCGCAATGACGACAGGTGTTGTATCGACGGACGTGCTGCTCGCGCAGGACGGGCTGACTTTCCTGCAAGGCATCATCGACGGACGATTTCCGCGCCCGCCGATCACCGACACGCTCGGCTTCGGGCTCGTGCGCGTCGAGAAGGGGCTGGCCGCGTTCGAGGGCGAGCCGCAGATCCGGCACTACAATCCGATCGGCGTCGTGCATGGCGGCTTCGCCATGACGTTGCTCGATTCCGCGCTCGGCTGCGCCGTGCATTCCACGCTGGCGAAGGGCGAGGCCTATACGACGCTCGAGATCAAGGTGAACCTGGTCCGGCCGCTGACCCGCGACACCGGCCCGGTGATCGCGGAAGGCCGCATCGTCTATCGCGGGCGCACGCTCGGCACCGCCGAGGGCGACATCAAGGATCGTTCAGGCAAGCTCTACGCGCATGCCACGACGACGTGCATGGTCTTTCCGGCAAAGGGCTAGTTTTTCGCGCGAGCGGGAATCCCGCTCCTGCGTCCCCTTGCGCGCGGACGAGCGAAGACGTCAGCGGCGATCGCTGGCGTTGCTGAGCGAGGGCCGCAGCGCGAGCGGCTCGGCTGTATCCACCGACGCCACCTCGACCGGACCGCGCCGGGTGAAGTTGCAATAGGCGAAGCCCATCCCCACCATCGCGAGCGAGCCGCGGAAGGTCTTGTGGCTCGTCTTCTCAAGCCGGAAGCAGGGGCTGAACGGCATGCCGCTGAGCGAGGCGCAGACCGAGTCCCCGCGGGTATGCAGCGTGTTCGCCGGCAGGTTCGCCCAGCGCACCGGTCCCTGGCCGCGGAACTGGATCGTGCCCGACACCGAGCCGTCATGCGCCACGCGGCCCGACCCGCGGGTGCCCTCGAAGCAGTTGAAGGTAAAGAGTTTGCCGATCACGAAGCGGCGGGCCTCCTCGGCCGACATCGGCTCTGCGAATGCCGGAAAAGCCACCACCAGACCGATTGCCACGGCTGCGATACGCAACATGCCAAACCCCACTCCGCTGACGTCCGATTTAACGGACCTCTTACCATAACAGCGAGCGATCATGCCGGTAATTCCTCGCCAAATCCTGAATGTCTTTACCCAATCTTGACCACGATTCGGCCCCGGACGCCCCCTTCCAGAATCTTCGGGGCGGTCGCGATCACCTCGGCCAGCCCGATTTCGGAGGTCATGGCCGCCAGTTTTGAGCGGTCCAGATCGGTTTCCAGCCGTTTCCAGGCTTCCCGGCGCAGGGGCATGGGGCACATCACCGAATCGATGCCCAAAAGCGACACCCCGCGCAAAATGAAGGGGGCGACGCTGGCCGGCAGATCCATACCGCCGGCGAGCCCGCAAGCCGCCACAGCCCCGCCATAGCGGGTCATCGACAGGACGTTGGCGAGGGTGGTCGAGCCGACCGAGTCGATCCCGCCGGCAAAGCGCTCTTTGGCAAGCGGCTTGGCCGGACCCGAGAGATCCTTGCGGTCGATGATTTCGGATGCGCCGAGCCCCTTGAGGTAATCCGCTTCCTGCGGCCGCCCGGTTGAGGCGGCCACCTGGTAGCCAAGCTTCGAGAGCAGCGCGACCGCGACCGAGCCGACCCCGCCGGCCGCGCCTGTCACGATCACCGGGCCCTTGTCCGGCGTCACGCCAGCCTGTTCCAGCGCCATCACGGCCAGCATCGCGGTGTAGCCGGCGGTTCCGATCGCCATCGCTTCGCGCGCGCTCATCGTTGCCGGCAGGCGTACCAGCCAATCCCCTTTCACCCGCGCCTTCTGCGCATAGGCCCCGAGATGGGTCTCGCCGAGACCCCAGCCATTTCAGATGACCTTGTCGCCCGGCTTCCAGCCTGGATGGGAGGACTGCTCGACGGTCCCCGCGAAATCGACCCCGGCAATCATCGGGAAACGCCGCACCACCGGTGCCTTGCCGGTGATGGCGAGCCCGTCCTTGTAGTTGATCGTGGAGGTTTCGACCTTCACGGTCACGTCGCCATCCATCAGGTCCTTCTCGTCGAAGTCCTTCAGCGCGACGGTCTGGCCGCTCTCGGCCTTGTCGATGACGATGGCTTTGAAAGTGGACACGCGTCTCTCTCCCCGGGCTCCCGGCGGCATGCAGGCTCCGGAAGCCCGCACCCATCCGCTCGCGGTCAGCGATTTTTTGTTTGATGGATCGCCGGGTCAAGCCCGGCAATAACACATCACACTGCCGCCGCGGCCGGGCGCACCACCGGCTGTTCCTTGATCGGCAAATTGATCAGCGCCGACAGGATGCCCAGCACAATGAACAGCAGCCAGAGCACATCGTAGGATCCCGTGCGCTCGAACAGGACGCCGCCAAGCCAGACG
>JACAEG010000001.1 GCA_013388965.1 Pseudorhodoplanes sp.
GGCCGGATGAAGGCGGGCGAAAGCCCGCCGGATCAGCTCCCACTGACGTGGGGCTCCGCCTGCGGAAGCACGGTCCCGGGGTGAAAAGTCGCCGCCAATGGCGCGCCGGAAGGCGGCGGTCTGTCGCAAGACAGGCCGCGATTGCGGAATGCCCGCGTCGTTCGGCGCGCCATTCCCCTTCTTTCGATCCAGGCGCCCCCGCGCCTTCAACAACAGGGGCGATGGCGCTCGCCGTCATTCCGGGGGGTGCCGAAGGCGCGGATCCCGAAATCCGGACACACGGCGCGCTGACGCGCTCGGCCGGAACGACCGGCGAAGGCTGAGGCGAGACTGTTTGAGAGGACGGTCCTGCAGGGGGAGGGACAGGAAGACAGGCTGTGCTACAAGCCGGCCGGAACAGGACCAGGCCAGTGACGGTGCAGAAGCCCCCTTTCACGCTCTCCGATCTCGCCGCGCGGGTGAAGGAACGCGCCACGGCGAGCGCGGAGACCTCCTATACGCGCAGGCTGCTCGACCGGGGTGTGCCGCATTGCGCCAAGAAATTCGGCGAGGAGGCGGTCGAGACCGTGCTCGCGGCGGTCTCCGAGGATCGCGAGCGCGTGATCGCGGAGGCCTCCGATCGTCTGTACCATCTGCTCGTGCTGCTGGAGGCGCGCGGCATTGCGCTGGCCGAGGTGGAGCAGGCGCTCGGCGCGCGCTCGGCGCAATCGGGCCTCGAGGAAAAGGCCGCGCGCCAGCGCGGCTGAGGATGGCGATGGAACAGCGCGTCGAGCCGGAAGTCTCGCCCTATCATCATTTCACCCGCGCCGAATGGGCGGCGTTGCGCGAAGACGCGCCGATGACGCTGACGCCCGGCGAGATCGCGACGCTGCGCTCGGTGCACGACACGCTCGACATGAACGAGGTCGAGGAAATCTATCTGCCGATCTCGCGCCTGCTCGCGATGTATGTCGCGGCGACGCAGCGGCTGTTCCGCGCGCAGCAGGCGTTTCTCAGCACGGTCGATGCCAAGATGCCCTACATCATCGGCGTCGCCGGCTCGGTCGCGGTCGGGAAGTCGACCACTGCGCGCGTGCTGCAGGCGCTGCTGACGCGCTGGCCGAACACGCCCAAGGTCGATCTCGTCACCACCGACGGATTTCTTTTCCCCAATGCCGTGCTCCAGCAGGAAGGCCTGATGGACAAGAAGGGCTTTCCGGAAAGCTACGATCTCGGCGCGCTGCTGCGCTTTCTCTCCGGCATCAAGGCCGGCCAGCGTCCCATGCGCGCGCCGATCTATTCGCATCTCGTCTACGACATCGTGCCGAACGACTATGTCGAGATCGACCGGCCGGACATTCTGATCGTCGAGGGCCTCAACGTCCTGCAGGCCGGCCGGCCGCCCAAGGACGGCAAGGCGATCCCGTTCGTGTCCGACTTCTTCGATTTCTCGGTCTATCTCGATGCCGAGGAGGAGGTTTTGCAGCGGTGGTATGTCGAGCGGTTCCTCGCGCTGCGGCTCACGGCCTTCCGCGACCCGGTTTCCTTCTTCCACCGCTACTCGAAGCTCTCCGACGCGGAGGCGGTCGCAACCGCGACCGGCATCTGGGAGCGGATCAATCTCGTCAATCTGCGCGAGAACATCCTGCCGACGCGCCAGCGCGCCGATCTCATTCTGAAGAAGGTCGACAGTCACCGCGTCGAGCACGTCTCGCTGCGGAAGCTCTAGGTCAGGCCGCCGCCTGCGCGCGCCGTCCGAGCGTCGCGATCATGTCGGCGAGCTTTTCCCGGCTGAGCGGCTTGACGAGCACGTCGTCCATCCCCGCCGAGAGGCAGGCCTCGCGATCTTCCGGAAAGGCATTGGCGGTGAGCGCGATTACCGGCATGCGCGGCGCGCCGATCCGCGCCTCGTGCGCGCGGATGCGGCGGACGGCCTCCAGTCCGTCGAGTTCGGGCATGCGCACGTCCATCAGCACGAGGTCGTAGGGCGCGCCCGACTCGTGCGCCGCGAGATACGAATCCCAGGCGGCCGCGCCATCGCCTGCGAGGCAGGGCCGGTGCCCGAGCTTGCTCAGATGCGCGCGCGTCAGGAGCGCATTGATCTCGTTGTCCTCGGCGACCAGGATGGAAAGGCCGTGATCCAAGCCCTCGATGTCGGGCACGATCGAGGTCTCCTCGATATCCGCGAGCATCGGCGCGCCCTCGCGCGCGGGCTCGGCGGCAAGCCGTGCCGCGAGCGAGACCGTGCGCACCGGCTTGATCAGGTAGCCGGCGAAACCCTCGTCCCGCAGCCGCTGCAGGTCGCCGCGCGCGGACGGGGTCAGCAGCACGATGCGGCGCGCAATGTCACCGGTCGGCTTGAGAAGCTCGGCGAGGGCCGCGTCGCCCAGCGCATGATCGGCGATCAGCGTGTCCCAGATCCGCTCGGGAAGGATCGCCGCGGCGGCCCGGATGTCGGGAACCACGGCGACATGCGCGCCCCAGTCGACGAGATGGCGCGCCATGATCGGCGCCTCCACGGCACCCGGCGACACGATCAGGATCGAGCGGCCGGAAAAATCCGGCGCCGCGGCGCGCGGCGTGCTCTCGCCGGGCAGCGGCAGCGTGAATTCGAAGGTCGCGCCGTTGCCCGGAATGCTCTCGACGCCGATCCGCCCGTTCATGCTCTCGACCAGCCGGCGCGAGATCGCAAGCCCGAGTCCCGAGCCGCTGCCGGCTTTCGCGGCCGCTTCGCCCTGCTCGAACTCGCCGAAGATGCGTTTCTGCTCTTCCGGCGCGATTCCGGCGCCGGTGTCGCGCACGGTGAAGGCGATCTCGTCCGGCCAGATGCCGGGCTCGACCGCGATGCTGACGCCGCCCGTCTCGGTGAACTTGATGGCGTTGCCGGTCAGGTTGAGCAGCACCTGGCGCACGCGCATGGCGTCGCCCGTGACCCGCGCCGGCAGGTCGGGATCGATATAGGTTGCGATTTCGAGGCCCTTCTCCTGCGCGCGCGGGGCCAGAAGCTCGATCGTTTCCTCGATCAGCGGCCCGAGCATGAATGGCCGCGCGTCGAGATCGATGCGGCCGGCCTCGATCTTGGAGAAATCGAGGATTTCGCCGATCAGCGCGAGCAGCGTCTCGCCCGATGTCTTGACCGCCCGGGTGTAGGTCGCCTGCTCGGGCGTGAGGCGGGTCTCGAGCAGGAGATCCGACATGCCGAGAATGCCGTTGAGCGGCGTGCGGATTTCGTGGCTGACGGTCGCAAGGAACCGCGACTTGGCGCGGCTGGCGTCCTGCGCGCGGTCGCGCGCCTCCGCCAGCGCCTGCTCGGCATTGACGCGGTCGGTGACGTCCCGGCCGGCGCTCTGGATTTCCGTCGGTGCGTGCGCGGAATGCAGCGGCACGTCGCGCCAGGCGATCCAGCGCGGGCCGGACATGGTGGCAATCTTCTGGTCGTGGATGCGCGTGCCGTCGGACAGCACGGCGAAATCGCCCTGTTCGAGCACGTCGAGCGCGCGGGTGCTGCCGATAAGCTTTTCGCGCGTGGTGCCGGCCAGCAGGCAATAGGCCTCGTTGACATAGGTAATCGCGCCGCCGCGGTCGCGGCGCACGATGCAGTCGCCGTGCGATTCGAGAAAGCGGTTCGCGCGCTCCGCCGCATCCGTCAGCGCGTCCTTGTCGCGGGCGAGCGCCGTGTTGCGGGCCTCGAGCTCCTGCAGCCTGTCGTGCAGGGCGCGAATGCGGAACGCCAGGATACCGAGCGCAGCGCAGGCGACCGCAAGCAATCCGGCCGTGCCGATCGCGAACAGATGGGGGTTATAGGCACCGTCGGCGCGAACCTGCGAGGCGACGCCGCCCAGGGCGACGGTCGCGACGATGACCGGCAGGACAATCCGGGGCCATTTCGCGCGCGCGGACGGCTGGGCGCCCGCGATCGATGGATTTTGCATTCCGACGCCGCCCGATGTTTCTGTTCTTCGGCCGCGAGTCTGGGGCAATCGGCGTTTCCAAGCCCTTCACGCCTGCGTGCAATGGCGGGCGTGGTGAACGAAACGCTAAGGCGACCGCGGAATTCTGCCGGCTCAGGCGGCGCGGCGGATGTCGTCGGCCGGCGCGCGGTAGGACAGGGCCTCGGCAAGATGGATGCGCCCAACCGTCTCGGCCCCGTCGAGATCGGCGAGCGTGCGCGCGACCCGCAGCACGCGGTGATAGCCGCGCGCCGACAGCCGCATGGCGTCGGCCGCGTCGCGCAGAAGCTGCAGGCCGGCCCTGTCGGGCCTTGCGACGTCCTCGAGCAGGGGTCCGCTTGCCTGCGCGTTGGTGCGGACGTGCGGCAGGCCGAGCGCCCTATACCGCTCCGCCTGGATGTCGCGGGCCTGCGCCACGCGCGCGGCGACCTCGCGGCTGCCCTCGGCGGGTGGCGGCAGGATCAGGTCCGCGGCGGTGACGGCGGGGACATCGATATGCAGGTCGATGCGGTCGAGCAGCGGCCCGGAAAGGCGCGACTGGTAGTCGGCAATGCAGCGGGTGCTGGGTCCCCGCTTGCAGGCAAAGCCGGGATCGTTCGCGCGTCCGCAGCGGCAGGGATTCATCGCCGCCACCAGCATGAAGCGCGCCGGATAGGTGATGCGGTGGTTGGCGCGCGCGATCGCGACCT
This sequence comes from Pseudorhodoplanes sp., assembly GCA_013388965.1. GTDB lineage: Bacteria > Pseudomonadota > Alphaproteobacteria > Rhizobiales > Xanthobacteraceae > Pseudorhodoplanes. The sequence goes on from JACAEG010000001.1 coordinate 4,619, forward strand.
CTCCGCTCTCGAGCGGCTGACGCAGCGAATCGAGCACCGTCGCCTGGAATTCCGGCAATTCGTCGAGAAACAGGACGCCATGATGCGCGAGCGAGATTTCGCCCGGCCGCGCGCGCAATCCGCCGCCGACAAGCGCGGCCATGCTGGCGGAATGATGCGGCGAGCGGAACGGGCGGCGGCTGGTGAGCGCGCCCTCCTCGATCTCGCCTGCGACCGAGGCGATCATCGAGACTTCCAGCAATTCGGCGGGCGTGAGTGGGGGCAGGATCGAGGGCAGGCGTGCGGCGAGCATCGATTTGCCCGCGCCGGGCGGTCCGCTCATCAGCAGATTGTGCCCCCCGGCCGCCGCGACTTCGAGCGCGCGCTTGGCGCTTTCCTGGCCCTTGATGTCGGCGAGATCGAGCGGCGTGCCCGCGCTGTCGCGGATCTTCTGCTGCGGGCGCGAGAGCACCTGCGTTCCGCGAACGTGATTGGCGATCTGAATCAGCGAGGCGGCCGCGACGATGTCCATCTCGGGGCTCGCCCAGGCTGCTTCCGGTCCGCACGCATGCGGGCAGATCAATCCCTCGCCGCGCGCGTTGGCGCCGATTGCGGCGGGCAGCACGCCCGCGACCGGCGCGATCGATCCGTCGAGCCCGAGTTCGCCCAGCACCGTGTGGCCTGCGAGCGCGTCATGCGGGATCGCGCCGATCGCCGCCATCAGGCCGAGCGCGATCGGCAGATCGTAGTGGCTGCCTTCCTTCGGCAGATCGGCGGGCGCGAGATTGACGGTGATGCGGCGCGCAGGCAGCGCGAGGCCGGACGCGATCAGCGCCGCGCGCACGCGCTCCTTGGCTTCCGACACGGCCTTGTCCGGCAATCCGACGATGTTGAAGGCAGGCAGGCCCGGCGCGACCTGCACCTGTACGTCGACCGCGCGGGCCTCGATGCCCTCGAACGCAACGGTGGAAACCCGCTGGACCATGATCGCCCCTGCCCCGAACAGGCTAGCCGATCCTGCGACGGTCCACAAGAACATTTGAAGAACAAAAACGTTCGGCTATCGTCGAAGAAAATCCGATTCGGAGGCTCACATGGTTGATCTGAAAGCGCTTCAGGCGGAGCTGGAAGAGGCCCGCAAGGTCCGGCAGGAGGCCGAGCGGATCGGCGGCGATCTGGAAGACCTTGTGTCGGAAATGCGCCGCGCCGGGCTCGACTTCCGCTTCGATCCGGACGAGCGAAGGCCCGTCCAGACCCGGCACTGACAGCCGCCTGCCCTAATCCTGCGTCGCCGTTCGGATCACGGCGAGGCGGTCATGCAGCCGGCGCAGACTCTCGCCAAAGGCGGCGAGGTCGAA
>JACAEG010000267.1 GCA_013388965.1 Pseudorhodoplanes sp.
CCGCGGTCGACGCCGAGGGCCGCAATTTCGTCGACGATGTCGGGCCGGGCGATCTCTGGTATTTTCCGGCCGGCATTCCGCATTCCATCCAGGGGCTGGCGCCGGATGGCTGCGAGTTTCTGCTCGTCTTCGACGACGGCAATTTCGACGAGGACGGCACCTTTCTCCTGAGCGACTGGATCAAGCATATCCCGCCGGACGTGCTGGCGAAGAATTTCGGCGTCCCGGCCTCGACTTTCGCGAATGTGCCGGACCCCAGCCAGCTCTACATGTTTCCTGCACCGCTTCCCGGACCGCTTGCCGCCGACCGGATGCCGGGCGTGCCCACCGTGCCGCGCAGCTTCAGCCATCGCATGATGGCGCAGACGCCGATCGCGACCAAAAGCGGCACGGTGCGGATCACCGACAGCAAGGTATTTCCGGCTTCGACGGCGATCGCCGCGGCGCTGGTCGAGGTCGCGCCGGGCGGCATGCGTGAACTGCACTGGCATCCGAACGCGGCCGAATGGCAATATTACATCGAGGGGCAGGCGCGCATGGGCGTCTTCGCCTCGTCCGGCCGCGCGCGCACCTTCGACTTCCGGGCGAACGATGTCGGCTACGTGCCCTTCGCGATGGGGCATTACATCGAGAATACCGGCAGCACGACGCTGCGCTTTCTCGAAATCTTCAAGAGCGACCATTATGCCGACGTCTCGCTCGACCAGTGGCTCGCGCTCACGCCGCCGGAACTCGTCACCGCGCATCTGCGGACGGACCCGCAATTCATCCGCGCGCTGCGCAAGACCAAGGCGCCGGTGGTGCCGGCCTGAATGCCGGCTCAGCTGACGTCGAACCGCACGCCCTGCGCAAGCGGCAGCGTCTTGCCGTAATTGATCGTGTTGGTGGCGCGGCGCATATAGGCCTTCCACGCATCCGAGCCGGATTCGCGCCCGCCGCCGGTCTCCTTCTCGCCTCCGAAGGCGCCGCCGATTTCGGCGCCGGACGGCCCGATATTGACGTTGGCGATGCCGCAATCGGAGCCGCGCGCGGACAGAAACAATTCCGCCTCGCGCAAATCGTTGGTGAAGATGGATGACGCCAGGCCCTGCGGCACCGCGTTGTGCAGGGCAAGCGCGCTATCGAAATCGCTGTAGCGCATCACCCAGAGCAGCGGCGCGAAGGTTTCGCGCTTCACGAGCGCCGTCTGCTCGGCCGTTTCGACCAGCGCCGGCCGCACGTAATACGCATCCGCGCCGAGACCGGTATCGACGCGATCGCCGCCGGTCACGATGCCGCCGGCCGCCTTCGCTTCGGCCAGGACTTTCTGCATCGCATCGAATGCGCCCCGGTCGATCAGCGGTCCGACCAGCGTCCCGGCCTCCAACGGATTGCCGATGGCGACCGAGCCATAGGCGCCCTTCAGGCGCGGCACGAAGCTGTCATAGACGCTCTCGTGCACGAACAGACGCCGCAAGGTGGTGCAACGCTGGCCCGCGGTCCCCATCGCGGCGAAGGCCACGCCGCGCAGCGTCAGGTCGAGATCGGCGGAGGGGCAGACGATCGCGCCATTGTTGCCGCCGAGTTCGAGAATGGCGCGCGCGAAGCGCTGCGCCAGCCGCGGCGCGAGGGCTCGCCCCATCGCGGTCGAGCCGGTCGCCGAGACGAGCGGCACGTCCGGATGATCGGCCAGAATTTCGCCGAGCGCGCGGCCGCCGACCAGGACGGCCGACAGGCCCTCAGGCGCCGAGCCGCCTTCGACGGCGTATCGCTGCACGGCGCGCTCGAAGAGCTCCTGCGTCGCGAGCGCCGTGAGCGGCGTCTTCTCGGAAGGCTTCCAGACGATGCTGTTGCCGCAGACGAGCGCCAGTGCGGCATTCCACGACCAGACGGCGACCGGAAAATTGAACGCGGATATGATGCCGGTGACGCCGAGCGGGTGCCAGGTTTCCATCATCCGGTGTTCGGGCCGCTCGCTCGCGATCGTCAGGCCGTGGAGCTGGCGCGACAGGCCGACCGCAAAATCGCAGATGTCGATCATCTCCTGCACTTCGCCGAGACCTTCCGAGAGAATCTTGCCGGCCTCGATCGACACCAGACGGCCAAGCGACTGCTTGTGCGCGCGCAATTCCTCGCCGAGCAGGCGCACGAGTTCGCCTCGCTTGGGCGCGGGAATCCTGCGCCACGCGAGAAACGCCGTGTGAGCCCGCGCGATCGCACGCCGCGCGCCGTCGGCATCGGTCTCCCTGACCTGCGCGAGGATGTCGCCCGTGATCGGCGTGCGCGCGGGCAGGGTGCCGCCCTTGATCCGGTCGGCGGGCACGCCGAGGCCTTGCAGGAGCGCGCCGGTATCGCCGGCGAGATTTGCGACTGTTGCTCTGGTCATGAACGCGGACCCCCCGGTCACCGGGCCCTGACATAGACCGGAAAAGCCTGCGGCCTCAACATCGTTACCCCATCGCGCGGCACGGGACTGCACGGGACCGCAGAGGCAATTTTTCTATATTTCGGTCTTATTTCGTGGCTAGGGGAGGTCAGGCGAATCCGTCTTCGGGCCGCGCCCCGCTTCTACAGGCATTCCGACCGTCATGACGTTCGACAAATTCACGCGCACCATGCAGATCATCGCTGCCGCGCTCGCGATCCCGGCGGGCGCCGCAGGCCTCTATTCGGCCTATCGCATGCATTTCACCAACGAGGCAGCCTGCGAGAAGCTGCGCGAGGCCATTCTTTCCACGATGGAAAAGAACCTCGTCGCCGACACCAAGCATCAATTGCTGCGGCGGGACGTCGGCAATTTCGAGAAGGCCTGCGGCGAAGTCGATCCCGATACCGGCGCGATCTTCACGGCCTCGCTGCAGCAACTCGAAATCGAGATGGCGGGCAAGAGCCTGCGGCAGGCTGCCGTCCAGGCCGCGCCCCAGCCGGAGGCTCAGCCGCCGGCCAAATCCGACCCGCAATCGCAACCGCAGCCCGCGCAGGCGGCGCGGCCCAATCCGCCGCAAGCCAGACCGGCGCAGAGCGAGCCGCGCGAGGCTCGTCTCGCGCAGGCCGGTGCGCCGGTCCCCGCATCGCTGCCGCGCCCGCAGCTTCC
>JACAEG010000238.1 GCA_013388965.1 Pseudorhodoplanes sp.
ATCGACCACGACATCGGAGGGGGCGGCGAGCGCTTCGCGCAAGCTCGCGACAATTGTCACGCCGAGCGGCGCGAGACCGAGCGCTTCGCCGGCATCCCTGCCGGATGCCTTGCGCGCGACAGCGCCCGCGAGCGTCATGTCCTTTGCCGCAGCGATGGCGGGCACGAGCGCCCCGCCGGTCCAGCCGGTGGCGCCGACAACGACAACCTTGATCATTGTGTCTCCTCGTCTTCAGCCGCCAGAACAACTAATCATTGAACATTTGAACATGTTCAACTCTTTTTGTAAGAGTGGACGCAGGGGGTGATGAGATGAACCAAATAAGAACAACCGATCGCGGAAACGAATTGCTGAAAATCGCTTTCGAAATTCTGCGCGGCAAACCTGATGGGCTGCGACCGAGGGATTTATACCGGGAGATCGAAGGCCGCGTAAAGTTGAACGAGTTCGACCTGGAGACGATGCAAGGTTCTGGCCTGCCACGCTGGCGGGCCACCATGCATTTCAAGTCGGTAGCCGCAGTGAAGGCGGGACTAATAACCAAATTGGATGGGCGCTGGATTCTGACGGAAGAAGGTGCCCGTGTTGCATCTCTTTCGACCGAGGAACTTAAACAGATACTTCGATCTCGCTATCGTGAATGGAAGAAAACAAGACGAGAGGCGGAAGGTATAGAAGTCGTGGAGGAGGAAGAGGAGCCTTCTGAGCGCATATCGGTGTTGTTTGAAGATGCTAAGGAAAAAGCACGCGAGGAGATTGACGGCTATCTCGACACGTTAGGACCATATGAGTTTCAAGAGTTAGTTGCGGCCTTACTTGAGGCGATGGGATACGCGACAAACACCATAGCAGCGAGAGGCCCCGATGGGGGAACAGACATACTCGCATACACTGACCCGATTGGAGCGCGAACGCCGCATATCAGGGTGCAGGTAAAACATAGGAATCAAGCTGCAGCTCGTGAGGAAATTGCCGCCCTCCGAGGCATCATACGTGCCGACCGTGAAATCGGACTTTTTGTTTCGTCTGGCGGATTTACACGTGATGCTCGACGGGAGGCGGGCTCTGGATCAGTGCATATTGAGCTTGTGGACTTGGACCGCTTTCTCGAGCTTTGGCTCCAATATTATGACAAGCTGAAGGAGACAGCGCGCGCGAAGCTGCGTTTGGAGCCGGTATATTTTTTGGCGCCGGAGATTGATTAATTTTCCTCGCGTTCCTTCGGATCGCCGAAGCCGCCCGCGGTCGGCGTCCGGATGATGATGGCTTCGCCGGCGTCGATCTCGGTCGCGTCGCAGCCTTTGAGGACTTCAACGCGGCCGTCCTTGCGCCGCACGGAATTCTCGCCGACCTGGCCGGCTTCGCCGCCTTCCAGCCCGAAGGGGCGCACGCGGCGATGCCCGGTAAGCAGGGTGCATTCCATCCTTTCGAGGAAGCGGATGGTGCGGCGGACGCCGTCGCCCGCCTTCCATTTCCCCTTGCCGCCCGAGCCCTTGCGGATGTGGAAATCCTCGAGCACGACCGGGTAGCGGAATTCGAGGATTTCCGGATCGGTCAGCCGCGTGTTGGTCATGTGGGTGTGCACGGCGTCGGTGCCGTCGAAGCCGGGACCGGCCGGCGAGCCCGAGCAGATCGTCTCGTAATACTGATATTTTTTGTTGCCGAAGTTCAGGTTGTTCATCGTGCCCTGCGCGGCGGCAAGCGCCTTGAGCGCGCCGAACAGGCAATTCGTGACGGCCTGCGAGGTCTCGACATTGCCGGCGACCACGGCGGCCGGATATTCCGGCGACAGCATCGACTTTTTCGGGATCACGATGTTGATCGGCCGCAGGCATCCCGCATTCATGGGAATGTCGTCATCCACCATCACGCGGAACACGTAAAGCACGGCCGCGCGCGTCACCGGCTCGGGCGCATTGAAATTGGTCGGCTGCTGCGGCGAAGTCCCGGTGAAGTCGACGGTCGCCTCGCGCTTCTTCTTGTCGACCGTGATCTTCACCTTGATCACGGTGCCCTGATCCATCTCGTAGGAAAATTCGGAATCGTGCAGGCGGTCGATCACGCGCCGCACGCTTTCGGCGGCGTTGTCCTGCACGTGCTGCATATAGGCCTTCACCACCGGCATGGTGAAATGCGCGACCATCTTGCGCAATTCCTGCACGCCCTTCTCGTTGGCGGCGATCTGCGCCTTCAGGTCGTTGACGTTCTGCACCGGGTTGCGCGCGGGATATTTCGCGCCGGTCAGGGCCTCCATCAGCTCCTTCTCGCGGAAGCGGCCGCGATCGACGAGCTTGAAGTTGTCCATGTAGACGCCTTCCTGCTCGATATTGGTGGCGTTGGGCGACATCGAACCGGGCGAGATGCCGCCGACATCGGCGTGGTGGCCGCGCGAGGCGACCCAGAACAGGATGTGCTTCTTCTTGTCGTCGAAGACCGGCGTGCAGACCGTGATGTCGGGCAGGTGGGTGCCGCCGTTATAGGGCGCATTGATCGCATAGACGTCGCCCGGACGGATCCGGCCCTTGTTGTCCCGGATGATGGTCTCGACCGAACGGTCCATCGACCCGAGATGCACCGGCATGTGCGGCGCGTTGGCGACCAGCGAGCCGTTGCCGTCGAACACCGCGCAGGAGAAGTCGAGCCGTTCCTTGATGTTGACCGAATAGGCCGTGTTCTGCAGCGCGACGCCCATCTGCTCGGCGATCGACATGAACAGGTTGTTGAATACTTCCAGCATCACCGGATCGGCCCTGGTGCCGATGGCGGCGACGCGCTTCAGCTTGACGATGCGGGTCAGCACAAGATGGTTCTTGGCGGTCACTTCCGCCTGCCAGCCGTTCTCCACGACGATGGTCTGGTGCGGCTCGATGACGATGGCGGGGCCCTTCACCTTGTGGCCGGGCTTGAGCTGGTCGCGCGTATAGACCGCGGCCTTGCGCCATGCGCCGCCCGAGAAGAATTGCGTACGGCGGGCGGGCAAGGGAAGCTTGCTGCGTGTTCTCGCCGCCGCCTTCTCGCGGAATTTTGCGCCGCCGCCGATCGCCTCGACCGAGACGGCTTCAATGACCAGGTCCTTCCTGCGATCGATGAAGCCGAATTGCGCCTTGTGCGCCCTCTCGAACGCGCCTTTCATCGCCGCCAGCGAACCGGCATCCACGGAGAGCGCGGTGTCGGTGCCGGCATAGCGGATATGGGCACGCAGCACGAGCCTGATCTTGCTGCGCGGCACGCCCTGGCTTTCGACCTCGGCCTTCGCCTGACGCCCGAGTTCGCCGCCGATCCGGCTCAGCGCGGCGAGCGCGAGCGGGCCGAACGGCTCCTCGATGGCCTGCTGGCGCGTCGCGCGGATGTCGGCGAGGCCCATGCCATAGGCGGAGAGCAGCGACGAGAAGGGATGGATCAGGACCTTCGTCATGCCGAGCGCGTCGGCGACCATGCAGGCATGCTGGCCGCCGGCGCCGCCGAAGCAATTGAGCGCGTAGCGGGTGACGTCGTAGCCGCGCTGCACGGAAATCTTCTTGATCGCGTTTGCCATGTTCTCGACCGCGATGCGGATGAAGCCGTCGGCGACCTCTTCCGGCTTGCGGCCGCCGCCGACCTCGCGCGCCAGCGCGGCGAACTTCTCGCGCACGGCCTCCGCGTCGAGCGGCTGGTCCTGCTGCGGTCCGAAGATTTTCGGGAAATAGTCGGGAATGAGCTTGCCGACCATGACGTTGGCGTCGGTGACCGCGAGCGGGCCGCCGCGCCGGTAGCAGGCCGGGCCGGGATTGGCGCCCGCCGAATCCGGGCCGACGCGGAAACGCGCACCGTCGAAATGCAGGATCGAGCCGCCGCCCGCGGCGACCGTGTGCACGGCGAGCATGGGCGCGCGCAGGCGGATGCCGTTCAGTTCGTTCTCGAAGATGCGCTCGTACGCGCCGTCGAAGCGCGAGACGTCGGTCGACGTGCCGCCCATGTCGAAGCCGATGACCTTCGCAAAGCCCGCGCGCCTCGCCGTCTCCGCCATGCCGACGACGCCGCCCGCCGG
>JACAEG010000206.1 GCA_013388965.1 Pseudorhodoplanes sp.
AGGTCGATCGGCGGCAGATCGTTCTTCGACAGATACGCGCGGCCAAACAGCAAAAGCAACTCCGTATGCAAGGAGCGCCATCATTAACCCGACGTCATTTGCAAGCGCATTACAAGCAACAAGACCGCTACAGAGGAGCGCCACGCTTGCGACCTTGCGGACAACCTTGAGGTTGGCGTTGGGCAGATCGAGAGCTGTCGGCGGCCTCCATTGGCGTTCCGACGGAAGAGCTGGATCGGCTCCGGGGTCTGGAACAGCAGTAATTGCCTGCCAAAGCGCTTCGATGTTAATGGCGCCGGTTGGGCCTGTGGCAACAATCTGCTGTCCAAATAGCCGTACGGATGATTCCTTTTCGATCATGCACCATGGGCATGCACCGAGTGGCTGCGGATAGTGATGCCAACTTGCGGAGGAACATGCCCGCAGATTCGCCTTGAGGCTTTCAAGTGCTACGATCCAGCTCTTTGCGTCCGGCCGGCCACCATTGCTCGCAGCCCTCCCGAACGATTGCATGAATTTTGAGGCGATTTCGTTGCCCATCGTTTCCAGCGGGATCGTTCCGGGCGGGCGCTCCATGCCGTGCCTTGCCCGATCCGGTCCGTACGCAAAGCGATACTCAGCAATTGCTTTCTCAATCGGCATATCGCCGGAGCCGGAATATCGACCTGCAAACGGGTGCCGACCCATATAAAGCAAATGAAACAGCAAGACAGCCACACCAAAAAGGTCATGATTTCTGGTTCGGACAAGCCCCCTGAATGGGCGGCCTTGCAGTTCTGGAGCGGTGAACAAGCCCACGCCAACATCACATGTGAAGATATTCGGGGCGGTTCCGATCTGGAAGGAATCACAGTCTATTAGCATCACGGTTCCATCGGGACCGACCAGTAGGTTGCCATGATTCACATCACCTACGATGTGGCCTTGATCGTGAACGACCGCAAATGCTCTGGCGATATTCGCCCCTACATGGACGAGAAACCGAAAATCCGCATCTGGAAACGCATCCCAGCGACTCTTCGGGCTGTAAAGTTCATGGATGTTCCGACGTGCGACAACACGTGGCATCACGAAGCCACATACCTCGCGCCTCGAATCTAGTAGTAGATCGGTAGGCCAAGCCGCGATCCGCAGCAGGTTCGCGTTTGCGACTTTCGTCATTGCTACTAGCTTCTGAACTTTACGCTGATCGGGTATAGCCGAGTAAATCTTTGCAACTCGGTCAGCCTGTCCCTCAATGGCGAAAACCACGCCCTCTCCGCCCCGGCCAAGTTCCTGCCCAAGCTGCACACTTGCTCGTGCTCGCGCCAGCGCTAGCTTCATGACTTATTCGGCTCGTTCATTCGGCGCGTAGCGAGTATCAATGAAACATCATCGTCAGTTCGAGACCGAACCCGTTCGGACGACAAGAATTGCTCTAGAGCAGCAGAAAGATCATGGATCTCGGCGCTTCCGGCCGATTCGACGAGTGGCGTGAATAGCCCTCGAAAGAATGGATCGTGAACTGACTTGCTCGCGTAATGTACCGCAAGCGGCTCCAAACCATCGCTCATTACCGCGATGTCCGTCACCACGCCAGAAAAGGCCTCGACCTGCATTTGCTCGAATGCAGCGTCGTCCGTCAAAAAATTGGTGGTGTTAGCGTACTCACCTCGTTGCGGCCAGAAAACCCAACTCCACTCGTCGCCGCCGTCGCTCACAACGATCACGCCGTCTCCGATCTGAAGTGCTGCACCGCCACCGTTTTGGGAAAGGACCGCGACCAGCAGAGTGCAGGCGTAACTGCGTAGCGCGGCTCCTTCCTGATTAGCTTCAGCTGATATGGCATCGCGCGCCGCGATTGCAGACTCGCGCAAGAGGCAAGCGAAGTCCGTCCTTTTCTCGGCTATCGCTTGCTTCAGATGTGAGATCGTGGTTCGGACCGCCAACTCCGCCCCCCTCTTAGCAAGGGCAGCCGAACCTGCTCCATCTGCAAGAGCTGCTATTAGGGATTGGTCCTCTATGAGTTCGCAGACGAACTCATCTTGGCAAGGGAGTTGCGCCTGTATATGGGACGTTCCGATTGCCTTTGCTGCCGCAAAGCGCCACATTCACTCAATCCGCAACAGCCCATCCGCCGGGGGCTGTAGGATTCACGAGCGGAACCTCTTGCCCAACCTGCGACCTTGAACGACTGCCGAGCGAATTTGAGAGCCATACAAATAGCTCTCTGAACGACAATCCGCGTAGCTTAAGCGGTTGCCGAACTGCAATCTGAGAGAGGCGGGCCATATCGGCGCCATCCACACCGACCGCATAGAATGTCAAGGATTTCGAAGCCTCGCCTTCCCGAATGGCCGCCGTCGCCGCGCTGACATCATCCGTTGGGGCGCCATCGGTGATCATGAATATCCACGGCCGGTAATAGCCAATACCATTTTTCTTGTAAGCTTCCTTACGCTCCGCGACCAAGCCAACGGCGCTCATGATAGCTGCCCCCATCGGTGTATCGCCGCTGGCGGTTAGTGTAGGAGCTTGGAAAGCATCCGCCGTCACAAAATGCTGCACGGTTTGCACCGGGCCGAAGGAGACGATCGCAACCTCCACTCGTTTGGCGGCCATAGCATCGGATCGGAGTTCTTCAGCAAACGTTTGGAGGCCACCGTTCAGCTCGCCAATTTTTGTACCGCTCATCGAGCCAGAAGTATCGAGAAGCAAAATACAAGGGCACCGTGGCTCAGGATTGTTCGCGAACTCAACCTGGTCAAAAGGCACTTGGTCCAGTTGGGTCATTGATCACCCCTCCTTTATTGAGTTGCTTTCCTCTTCTGGCGCGCGCGCCTGCTTGCCGATGTAGCTTTGGTTTCGTTCGCTACCGCCGAAAGACGCCCATATTCCTCGACCGATAGTACAACTACAACTGGTCGCCCATGCTTTTCGATCACAACGGGCTCAGCTCGTGCGGTATCTACCAGTCGCCCAAAATTGTATTTGGCCTCGCGGGCCGAGAGAGCCTTCATATTCCGTGCCTGGGTTGGACGGCTTATTGTGGCCATAATGGCCGCAACGTCAATGACCGATTTCAGCCCATCCACCGCGAGCGGATCACGCGCGGCGCTTCGGCCGGCCGGGCGGGCGCCGGCGCGCCCTTGCCCGGCACGGCGCCGATGGCGTCAGCCTCTTCGTTCAGCCGCAAGCCCATGCTGATGAGACCATGCAGCGCGGCCATCGCATAGACGGTCGTGTCGAGGGCCTCGTTGTGCTCGCCTTCCCGGCGCGGTTGCCAGAGCCGGATCGGCCGCCCGCGCTCGAGGCGGGTGACGACGCGCTCGGCGGTGAGCTGGCGAAAGAACTCCGCATCCCGCTCCATGGGAAAGTGCAGCATGCCCGGCCCGGGCTCGGTGAGGCGAAGGCGTGCGAACAGCGCGTCCTTGGCGGC
>JACAEG010000369.1 GCA_013388965.1 Pseudorhodoplanes sp.
GATATCGAATTTGAGATACTGGATCAATGTACTTGTGATACGATTGATCCTGATAATACTCCAGCCTGTAGATTTTGTGAAGAACAAGCTAGTAAGCAGGCGAGGATATGGAAACTGAATCATCGTCGAGAAAACAAAATTAGGACTTGACAAAAATTCGATTGGGGGCTATACTCGAATGGCGATGATTTGGTTTTGCCAGAAATGCTTAAAAGATTTTGATGGAGATTGTAACTATAATAAAGAATTAGGTATGAGTATCTGTACGAAATGTCTTATGGAGAAAACCAAATGAGACTTCCTATTGATGTTGCAATTGAAGTTGCTTATATGGTGAAGCAGATCAGTTGTGATACTACTACTGAGAAGAATATTAACACACACACAATTGCGCATTCTATTATTCAATGCAAGCTATTAGCTGATACAATCGCGTGGAAAAAATGGATGGTGGGGGTGTAATATGCCATTGACAGATAGTGAAGCACGTAAAGAACAAGCATATATAGATGCTAATAAGAAGTTTATTATATGTGCTAGGAAAATGGCGCAGATTGCGTATGGTAAGATAGATGTGAAACCTGATCCAACCGCACCATTGAAGCGGGCAATTGGAATATATCATACTGCATGGTATGATATACATCTACTACCTAAGGTGCGCGAAATTAAAAAACGTAAATATGATACTCAAGATTGGTATATCCGGTATCAGTATATACCAGTATGCGTAGCAGTAGTGTATAGAGAAACACAAGATTACCACGGGAGTCTTCAATTGACTCCCATATTTACCGAATCTTTAGGTAAACTTAATAGTAGATCACCTAAACATTTCTTACAACAGTTACACTTATTTGAGGAAATGATTGATAATACGATTAAGAATGCAGATAAAGCCTATGATCTTGAACTTACTAAAAAGAAGTTAATAAATGACGCTCGTAAAGAAATAAAAGGACTAGTTTATCGTGGCGGAGAATGGTATATAGGGGAACATGAAGTCAGCGATTCTAATTATAGCGCGATTTATTTAGATGAGAACGGAACAATTAATATGCGTAGATTAACGTTGACAGTTTCCCAGTTCAATGAACTAACTAAGATATTAGGATGGAGAAAAGAGGAATCTAATGCCTAACATTGGCGACATTATCTATAACTTTATCTTAACTGACGGCACAATGTTTGCATCGATGATTAGTCAGATGCAGAAGATTGAAGATAAAGAGATGCCGACAATTGCATCTGTTATTAAGAATGGACGCATCCTATTACACTACAATCCTGATTATCTTGATAAGTTGACTATCATTGAAGCAAAAGCCGTGATGGAACATGAATGTATGCATATTGCAATGGAGCATCATTTCAGGGCTAAGAACTTTAATATGAAATTGTGGAATGTGGCTACTGATTTGGCGATCAATCAGCATATACACGGCTTGCCTAAGGGGACGTTGACTATTGAAAATGTATTTCAAGATAAGGCACGCGCAATTACGAGGAAGGAAACTGCCGAATATTATTACAACGAGTTAACAAAAGATAAGGCCGCCCAGCAACGAACTGTAGGTGAAGGTAAGTGTGGATGCGGAGAACAATTTGAATGTGATAATTCAGGAGGAGACGGTATAGGTGAAGAGCTTGCAAAAGAATTAGTAAAGCAAGTAGTTAAGCAAGCAGTAACAGAAGCACAAGGTCGTATCCCTGAAAACATGGAGAAGATTGTAGCTGACCTATTGAAACCGTCGATCATTCCATGGCAACAGATATTGAAGCAGTTTGTCAGTAATAGTGTCAAGGCTGGCTCCAAAGCTAGTTGGAAACGTCCTAACCGTAGATATGGCGGAGTACAGAAGGGGAGGATTAGTGATAGAATTATATCCCTTGTCGTAGCGATTGACACAAGTGGTAGTATTGATGATGATATGCTTGGGCAGTTTATTGACGAAATTAAAACGATCCAATCATGCTATAAGTCTGTAATTCACGTCATCGAATGTGACGCTAAAGTACATAGATGTTACAAGTTACAGAAATACGATAAGGTAAAACGTGACATTAAAGGTGGTGGTGGAACTGACTTCGCGCCGGTATTTCAGTATCTTAAAGACA
>JACAEG010000256.1 GCA_013388965.1 Pseudorhodoplanes sp.
CCGGCGACGGGGCCGCTTTTTTCGGTCCGCGGGCATCAGCTGCATTGAACAGCGATGCCGCTTGGGGTCATTGTGCGGCTTGTCCAATCCGAGTCGATGCCGGGCCGTCCGCCCGGTTGACCTGACATGATGAGCGGTATCGGGGGCGGGGCGATGCCCGCCATATTCGCGCTGTGCTGCGTGGCCGTCTTTCTTGGCGTGTCCCTGCTGGCGGTCGCCATCGGCCGAAAGGCGTTCGGCTCGGCGCAGGTCTATGTCCTGTGCCTTGTCGGTTCGGTTGCGGGCCTGGCGAATGCCCTCGCGGCGCTGCTGCTGGGCTCGACCTCCGGCATGAGCCTGCCGCTCGGGCTGCCCGCGATCGGGTCGCATTTCCGGATCGACGCGCTTTCCGCCTTCTTTCTGACGGTCGTCAATCTCGGGGGCGCCGCGGCGAGTCTGTTCGCGATTGGCTATGGCCGCCACGAAAGCGCGCCGCTGCGGGTGCTGCCGTATTACCCCGTCTATCTCGCCGGGATGAACCTCGTCGTCGTCGCGGACGATGCCTTCAGCTTCCTGCTCGCATGGGAGCTGATGTCGCTCGCCTCCTGGGCGCTGGTGCTGGCACATCATCGCGTCGAAGCGAATGCGCGCGCAGGCTATATCTATCTTCTGATGGCCAGCGCCGGCACGCTCTGCCTGCTGCTCGCCTTCGGCATCCTCGCCGGGCCCGACGGCGAATATGCCTTCGCGATGATGCGGGAGCATCCGCTCCAGCCGCACGCGGCGGCTGTCGTGCTCGTGCTCGTGATGCTTGGAGCGGGCTCGAAAGCGGGCCTCGTGCCGCTGCATGTCTGGCTGCCGCTCGCCCATCCGGCGGCGCCAAGCCACGTCTCCGCGCTGATGAGCGGCGTCATGACCAAGGTCGCAGTCTACGGCTTCATCCGCATCCTGTTCGATCTCGCCGGCGACCTGCCGTGGTGGTCGGGCGTTGCCGTGCTGGTCGTTGCCGGGGTCACGGCGGTCACGGGCATCCTCTATGCGCTGCTGCAGCAGGATTTGAAGCGCATCCTGGCCTATTCGACGGTCGAGAATATCGGCGTCATCTTCGCGGGGCTCGGGCTTGCGCTCGCCTTCCAGGCGAACGGCATCGGCTGGGCGGCCGCGCTTGCGCTGACGGCCGCGCTGTTTCACGTCCTCAATCATTCGCTGTTCAAGAGCCTGCTGTTCTTCGGGGCCGGCGCGGTGCTGAATGCCACGGGCCAGCGCGACATGGACCGGCTCGGCGGCCTCATCCACCGCATGCCGAAGACCGCGTTCGTCTTCCTGGTCGGCTGCGTCGCGATCTCGGCGCTGCCGCCGCTCAACGGGTTTGTTTCGGAATGGCTGATGTTCCAGGCGATCCTGGTCAGCCCGCAATTGCCGCAATGGGGGCCGAAGCTGACGGTGCCGGCGGTGGGCGCGCTCCTCGCGCTCGCGGCGGCCTTCGCGGCGGCCTGCTTCGTGCGCGCCTTCGGAATTACCTTCCTGGGGCGGCCGCGCAGCGAGGCGGCCGCCGGCGCGCAGGAGGCCGACCGCTATTCGCTCACCGCCATGAGCATCCTCGCCGCGTTGTGTCTCGCCGCCGGCGTGATGCCGGAATTCGTCATCGAGGGGCTCAGGCCGGTCACGACCGCGCTTGTCGGCGCAGCCATGCCGCAGGTTGCCGGCGCGCCGCCCTTCTCGATCGTCCCGATCGCGGAGAGCCGCTCGTCCTATAACGGGATGATCATCCTGATCTTCCTCGTCACGTCGGGGACGCTGACCGCGATGTTCATTCACCGCTTCGCGACGCGCGCCACGCGCAGAAGCGCGATCTGGGATTGCGGCTATCCCGATCCGTCGGTCGTGACGCAATATTCCAGCTCCAGCTTCGCCATGCCGATCCGCCGCGTCTTCGGCACGACCCTGTTCCATCTGCGACAGACCGTGGACATGCCGAGGCCCGGCGAGATGCGGGCCGGGCATTTCCGCATCAAGGTGCTCGACCCGGCCTGGCGGTTCGGCTTTGGACCGGTCGCACGCTGGGTCATGCACGCGGCGCGCAGGCTCAACGCGCTGCAATTCCTGACCATCCGCAGCTACCTGACCCTGACCTTCTCGGCGCTGGTCGTGCTCCTGCTCGTGGTGGCGGCATGGAGATGATCTACGAACTCGCCGCCCAGGGCGCGCAGATGCTGGTGGTGCTGCTGATTGCGCCGTTCCTGCTCGGCGTCACGCGCAAGGTGAAGGCGCGCCTCTTGCGCCGGATCGGCCCGCCCGTGCTGCAGCCCTATCGCGATTTCTGGAAGCTGATGCACAAGGAGGCGGTGCTCGCGCACAACGCCTCGTGGCTCTATCGCGTCGTGCCCTACACGGTGTTCGCCGTGACCTGGGTCGCCGCGGCTCTGGTGCCGACCTATTCCACCGGCCTGATCTTCTCCTGGTCGGCCGACCTGATCGCGCTCGTCGCCCTGCTCGGGACCGGGCGCTTTGCGCTGGCGCTCGCGGGGATGGACACAGGTACCGCCTTCGGCGGCATCGGCTCCTCGCGCGAAATGCTGATTGCCTCGCTGGCGGAGCCCGCGATGCTGCTGGTCGTCTTTACGGTTGCGCTGGTTGCGGGAACCACGCAGCTATCGGCGATTGCCGCGACATTCAGCGATGCGGGTGTGGGGCTTCGCGTCTCGCTCGGGCTTGCGCTGTTCGCGCTGATCGCGATCGCGATCGCCGAGAATGCGCGCATCCCGATCGACAATCCCGCGACCCATCTCGAACTGACGATGGTGCACGAGGCGATGGTGCTGGAATATTCCGGCCGGCACCTCGCCATGATCGAGGCGGCCGCAGCGCTCAAGCTCGTCCTCTACATGTCGCTGCTGGCCTGCCTGTTCCTGCCCTTCGGCATGGCGACGCTGGACAAGGGCCTGCTTGCGCTGGGAATCGGGATGGGCGCCTATCTCGCCAAGGTTCTGGCGTTTGCGGCGCTTCTTCCGATCGGGGAAACCGCCGTCGCCAAGATGCGGGTGTTCCGCTACCCGGTCTTTCTCGGCAGCGCATTCGCGGCGGCGGCGCTCGCCGTGTTCCTCCTCTTCGTCTCGCAGAGCTTCTGACATGGGCACTGACATCGGCACGGACATGGGCACGCTCGCCTTCGATTTTGCCCATTTCCTTGCCGGCGGCATGCTGGTGATGAGTTTCCTGCTGCTTTATCAGGACCGCATCACCGCCGTGCTCAACGTCTATGCGATGCAGTCGATCCTGCTGGCGCTGGCGGTCGGATGGCAGTCGGTCATTCAGGGCGCGCCGCATCTGCTCGTGACCGCCGCCATCGCGCTGATCGTCAAGGGCTTCATCATTCCCACCGCCTTGCACAGGATCGTGCGAAGGCTCGGCATCCACCGCGAGATCGAGCAGGTGATCGGGGCGGGGCCGACCATGCTGACCGGACTCGCGCTGGTGGCCCTGTCGATCATGCTCGTGATCCCGATCGGCGGAAAGGTCTCGCTGCTGGTGCGCGAGGATCTCGCGTTTGCGCTGGCCGTGATCCTGCTCGGCCTGCTGATGATGATCACGCGCCGCAACGCGGTCACCCAGATCGTCGGCTTCATGTCGATCGAGAACGGACTCATCCTGGCTGCGACCGGCGCCCGCGGTATGCCGCTGGTGGTCGAGATTTCGGTCGCCTTCTCGGTGCTGATCGTGCTGTTCGTGTTCGGCGTCTTCGTGTTCCGCATCCGCGAGCGTTTCGACAGCGTGGATGTGAGCGCGCTGGACCGTTTCCGCGGCGGACGGGGCAATTAACCGTGACCGCGCCGGTTTACACCCTTCTTCTGATACCCGTCGTGGCGGTGCCGCTCCTGGCCGTGACCGGCAATTATCGGATCGGCGCCGCGCTGAACGTCCTGGCGTCGGGCCTGACCCTGCTCGCGGCGATCGCCCTGATGTTCACGCCGCGCGTCCGCACCGACATCTTCATCGTGGACGACTTCAACATCTATCTCGTCACGCTCACGGCCTTTGTCGGCTTCACCACGAGCATTTTCAGCGCGACCTATATCAGCCACGAGCTCGAGATCGGCCGCCTCACGCCGGCCTATCTGCGCTTTTACCATGCGCTCTACCAGGCGATGCTGGGCGCGATGAACCTCGCCCTGCTCGCCAACAATATGGGGCTGCTCTGGGTCGGGCTTGAAGTCGCGACGCTCACCACCGTCATCATGGTCGGCCTCTATCGCACGCCGGAGGCGGTGGAGGCGGCGTGGAAATATTTCATCCTCGGCAGCGTCGGCATCGCGCTCGCCTTCTTCGGAACGCTTCTGGTCTATCTCGTGGCGCAGGAGACGCTGGGCGAGGGTCTCCCCGCGATGGCGCTCGACCGTCTCGCGCAAGCGAGCGCCGCCTTCGATCCGCAATTGCTGTCGCTCGCCTTTGTGTTCCTGCTGGTCGGCTACGGCACCAAGGTCGGTCTCGCGCCGTTCCACGCCTGGCTGCCGGACGCCCATTCGGAAGGCCCGACGCCGATTTCGGCGGTGCTGTCGGGCCTGCTCTTGAACGTCGCGCTCTATGCCCTGCTTCGCTTCAAGATCGTGCTCGCCGGCAATACCGAGACGCTCAATGTCGGCGCCATCATGATCGCGCTCGGGCTGCTCAGCCTCGTCTTCGCGGCATTCATGCTGTACCGCCGCCGCGACATCAAGCGGCTGTTCGCCTATTCCTCGATCGAGCATATGGGCATCATGACATTCGCGTTCGGGATCGGCGGGCCGCTCGCCAATTTCGCGGGGCTCCTGCACATGACCATGCATTCGCTGACCAAGTCCGCGATCTTCTTCTCGGTCGGGCATATCGCGCAGGCCAAGGGCACGCAGAACATCGCGAGCATCCGCGGGCTCTCGACCACGCATCCCGTGCTCGCGATCGGGCTCGCCCTCGGGGTGATTGCGATTGCCGGCATGCCGCCCTTCGGCGTGTTCATGAGCGAGTTTCTCCTGGTGTCGTCGAGCTTCGAACGCCAGCCCGTATTTGCGATCATCCTCGTGGCGGGAATTCTGGTCGCATTCGGCGCGCTGATCCTGCGATTGCAGAATGTCCTGTTCGGCGAGGCGACCGGACCCGCCGAGCCGGTCAAGGCGTCCTATCTGCCGCTATTCGTGCATCTCGCGCTGGTGCTGATGGCGGGCCTCTGGCTGCCGGAGCCGGTGGTGCACTGGTTCCGAACCGTCGCGGGGCAACTGGGATGACCGCCATGGACCAGACCATTTCCCAGTTGCTTGCAAACAGGACGCCGGTCGACGCCGCGCGCGGCTGGCCGCGCTACCGGATCGATTCCGAGACCTGGTCGGCGATCGGGCAGGCGCTCGGGGCCGGGCAGGGCGATCTTGTCGCGCTGTGGGGCGACCGCGAGAGCGTTCACATGGCGTTGCGCGAGCGAGGTCTGGCGCCATGCATCGTGTCGATCCCGGTCACCGGGGGCATCTTTCCGTCGGTCGGCCGCCATCATCTTCCGGCGATCCGGCCGGAGCGCGCCTTGCGCGACTTGCACGGACACGCCCCGCACGATGAGCCTGACGACCGGCCGTGGCTCGATCATGGCGCCTGGGGCGTGACGGCGCCGCTCGGAGCGACCGAACCGGCGCTGCTGCGTGATCCGGCCGATTATCGGTTCCTGCCGGTCGAGGGCCGCGGCCTGCACCAGATTCCCGTCGGGCCCGTGCATGCCGGCATCATCGAGCCGGGACATTTCCGCTTCACCGCCAATGGCGAGACGGTGGTGCGGCTGGAGGAGCGGCTGGGCTATGTCCACAAGGGTATCGACGGGCTGCTGGCGGGCGCCGACCTCGGCAAGGCGGCGCGGGTCATGGCACGCATCTCCGGCGATTCGACCGTCGCATACAGCTTCGCCTTCGCGCAGGCGGTCGAATGCGCGCTCGGGATCGAGGCGCCGCCGCGCGCACAGGTCCTGCGCGGCGTGATGGCGGAAGTGGAGCGGATCGCCAATCACTTCGGCGATATCGGCGCGATCTGCAACGACGCGTCCTTCGCGCTCGCCTTCGCCTATTGCGGCATGTTCCGCGAGATGCTGCTGCAGGCGACCGACCGCGCCTTCGGCCATCGCCTGATGATGGATTGCATCGTGCCGGGTGGTATGGCCAACGATGTGTCGCAGGACGCCGCGTCGGCGCTCATGATCACGCTCGACGGCCTGCTGCCCCGGTTTGCGGAAATCGCCGCGCTGTACGACGAAACCCCGTCGTTGCAGGACCGCACCTGCACGACCGGCATCGTGCATCGCGATCTGGTGACGCAATGGGCGGCAGGCGGCTATGTCGGGCGCGCGTCCGGGCGCGATTTCGACGTGCGCCGCGATGCGCCTTATCGGCCCTATATCGGCCTGCCCTTCGCCGTGCCCGTGCTCGCGCAGGGCGATGTCGATGCGCGCGTTCGGATCCGGATTGCGGAGATCGAGGAAAGCGCCAAGCTGATCAAGACGCTGATCCTGACGCTGCCCGACGGCCCCGTGTCTGCGGAGCTTCCGCAAGGCAGTGAAACGCTCGAAGGGACGGGTTATGTCGAGGGCTTTCGCGGCGACATCCTTGTGTGGGTGCGCCTGCGCGACGGCCGAGTCGAAGCCGCGCATGCGCGCGATCCGTCCTGGTTCCAGTGGCCGCTGCTGGAGGCCGCGATCGAGAACAACATCGTCGCCGACTTCCCGCTCTGCAACAAATCCTTCAACTGCACCTATTCGGGCCACGACCTCTAGCCATGCGCACCCTGCTGCTGCGATCCCTGTTCTCCGCGCCGGTGACGGTTGCCGCACCGAAGGCGGACGATGTCGCGCTGGCGCAGGTCGGCGCGGAGCTGGAAGCGCGCGCGCGCCGGCTGTTCGGGCGCTCGATCACCATCCGCGAAGTCGATGCGGGCTCGTGCAACGCCTGCGAGCTTGAAATCCATGCGCTCAACAATGCCGTCTATGATGTCGAGCGCTTCGGCATTCGCTTCGCGGCCTCGCCCCGGCATGCCGACGTGCTGCTGGTGACGGGGCCGGTGACGAAGAACATGAAGGTCGCGCTCGAGCGCACCTATGCCGCGACGCCGGACCCGAAATGGGTGGTGGCGGTCGGCGATTGCGCCTGCGGCGGCGGGGTATTCGCGGAGAGCTATGCGGTCGTTGGCTCGGTCGACAAGGTTCTGCCCGTTGACCTGCATATCAGGGGCTGTCCGCCGCGTCCGCTCGATCTGCTGAAGGGGCTGGTCGCGCTGATGGACAAGGCGTCGGAGAAGCGCAGCGTGCCGCCGTCGCGCTGACTACGACGCGGCGCTGCGCACGGCCGGCATGTCCGCCTTCCGATAGACGGCGAGCGCGGCATCGACGCCGGCGCCGGCTCTCGCGCCGAAGCCGCATTGCCGCAGCGCCGCTTCCAGCGCGCCGAGGCAGATCAGCACATTCTCCTTGCGGCAGACATAGCCCATCGTGCCGATGCGCCAGATCCTGCCATGCAGCGGCCCGAACGAGGTGCCGATCTCGATCCCGAAGTCGTTCAGCATGATTCCCCGCACCGCATCGCCGTTCACGCCGTCAGGGATATATACGCCGGTGACGTTCGGCATCTTGTGGCGCTGGTCGCCGAACAGCTTCAGACCCATCGCGACGAGACCGGCCGTCAGCGCATCGCTGGCGAGCCTGTGGCGGGCGAAACAATGCTCGAGCCCTTCGGCGAGCACGATGCGCACCGCCTCGCGCGCGGCATACAGCATCGAGGTCGCCTCGGTGTGATGGTTGAGCCGCATCTCGCTCCAGTAATCCATCAGCATGCCGAGATCGAAATAGTTCGAGGAGATGATCGGGCCGTCGCCCTCGACGAAGCCCGCGGGCCGGATGCCGCCCTCGACATGGCGCCGGCGCCTGACCGCCTCGGCGACGCGCTCGTTGAACGTGATCGGCGAGGAGCCGGGCGGGCCGGACAGGCATTTCTGCAGGCCGGAGGACGCGGCATCGACTTTCCAGGCGTCGATCGCGACATTCATGCCGCCGAGCGAGGCGGTGGCGTCGGTATAGAGCAGCGCGTCGTGCCTGCGGCAGATGTCGCCGATCTGGGCGAGCGGCTGCGCCATCGTGGTGGACGTGTCGCCATGCACCACCGCAAGCACGCGCGGATTGTGTTTCCTGATCGCGGCCTCGATCTCGTCGGGCGTGAACACCGTGCCCCATTCGCGCTCCAGTACGATGGCTTCGCCGCCGCAGCGCTTGACGATCTCCGCAAGCAGAAATCCGAAGCGGCCGAAGGACGGCACCAGCACCTTGTCGCCGGGCGAGACGACGGACACGAGGATCGCCTCGACGCCGGCGCGCGCGGTGCCGTCGATCAGGAACGACCATTTGTTGCGTGTCTGATAGAGCTGGCGAAGGAGCTCCATCGTCTCGTTCATGTAGGCGGTGAAAGCCGGATCGAACTGGCCGAGCATCGGCATCGACATCGCGCGCAGCACGCGCGGGTCGATCCCGACCGGCCCGGGGCCCATCAGGATGCGGGGCGGCGGATTGAGGTCGCCGAACAGGTTGGTCATTTTATGCGCTCGCCAACATTGCTTTCGAAATCATATTCCCAGAACTCAACATCAGCGGGAACTAGGTGACCGTGAATTCGAAGATAGTAGGTCGCTAGACTTTCTTCGCGTCTGTGATGCTTCAGTACAAACATGATCTTTCTGAAATGATCTGGAGCGAGGTGGAAATAATACATAGCTTCATTCCACACGGTCATTTTTGCGCTGGGCATATTGCCGCCTTGGGTCCACGTGTGGGACTTGCACTCCACTAAAGTTGGAGGATCGTCGCTGCCCAAGTCGAAGCGATGGATCTTTTTCCGTTCCCCGATTCCTACAGGCGCTTCAAACCTGCGGCGGAGGTTAATGCCCTGAAGTCTGAAGAAACCGCATGCTCGGTCCTCGAAAGCGTTTCCGGCGTGAGTATTGCTTGGTGCGCCGCGTCGTTGAAAGTTATTGATATCAAAGGTCATGGCATGAAATCGTGCCTGCCACGCGGCTTTGCGAATTCCGACTTCGCGCGGCTCACGTATTGCCCTGCAGTTTCCGTGCCGACCAGCTTTCCGTCGCGCACCACGAACCGGCCGCGCACCATCGTGGAGACCGGCCAGCCGGTGACCTCGATGCCCTCGTAGGGGGTGTAGTCGGCGCCGCCATGCATCAGCGACTGCGTAATCGTCACCTTGCGTTCGGGGTCCCAGAAGGCGAGGTCGGCGTCGGCGCCGACCGCGATCGTGCCCTTCTTCGGATAGAGGCCGTAGGTGCGCGCGTGATTGGTGGACGTCAGCGCGACGAAATCGTTGAGGCTGATGCGGCCCTTCTTGACGCCCTCCGAGAAGAGGATCGGCAGGCGCGTCTCGACGCCGGGAATGCCGTTCGGGACCCAGCGGAAGCTGGTGCGGCCCTTCGGATGAAGCTTGCCCTGCGGGTCGTCATAGCGGAACGGGCAATGGTCGGAGGAGAACAGCGAGAACACCTTCTGCTGCAAACCCTGCCAGCAGGCCGCCTGGCTTGCCTCGTCGCGCGGGGGCGGCGAGCAGACATATTTCGCGCCCTCCATGTTGAGGCCTTCCATGTCCTTCTCGGTCAGCACGAGATATTGCGGGCAGGTCTCGCCATAGACCTTCAGGCCGCGCTGCTGGGCGCGCCGGATTTCCTCCATCGCCGCGCCGTTCGAGACATGCACGATCATGACCGGCACATCGACCAGCTCGGCGAGCGAGATCGCGCGATGCGTCGCCTCGCGCTCGACCGGAATGGGCCGCGAGGTGCCGTGGAAATGCGGCGCGGTCTTGCCGGCGCGCTCCAGGCGATCGGTGAGGAAACGGATGGCGTCGTAGTTCTCCGCATGCACCATGACGAGCGCGCCGGTCTCGCGCGCGACGCTCATGACGTTGAGCATCTCGATGTCGGAGAGCGCGAGGCCCTCGTAGGTCATGAACACCTTGAAGGAGGTGTAGCCGTCATGCACGAGCGCGGGCAGTTCCTGCCCGAGCACCGCTTCGCTCGCATCCGCGATGATGAGGTGGAAGGAGACATCGATGTAGCAATGGCCGTCGGCCTTCCTGTGGTAGTCGGTCACGACCTGGCGCAGCGACTCGCCCTTCTGCTGCATGGCGAAGGGCAAGACCATCGTGTTGCCGCCGAAGGCCGCCGAGCGCGTGGCGGAGGCGAAGTCGTCGGCCATGACGATGCCCGGGCCGGACGGCTGCGCGATATGGACATGGCTGTCGATGCCGCCGGGCAGGACCAGCCTTCCGCCCGCATCGACGATCTCGCCGGCCTCGCCGAGCCTGTCCCCGAGCGCGGCGATCCGGCCATCCTTGATGCCGATGTCGCAGGAGAATGTATCGGAAGCGGTGGCCACCGTGCCGCCGCGAATGATGGTGTCGAACGTCATCGCTACCTCGCGACGACGGTTATTCCATCATTGTGGCGTCGCGGGCAACTCTCTCGCGACGCTAGCGGCGCGCGTCGGCCAGCCGGTAGGAGCCGGACTTGCCGGCCGCCGGTTTCGCCCTTGCGGCGGCGGCGCGGATGCCCTTTTCTTTTGCGACAATGCTGGCCTTGGCGGCTTTCGCCCGCCGCGCGGCGACGAGCCGTTCCTTCACCTGCCGCGCCCGCTCGGCTGCGAGCCTGGCCTCCTCGATCAGCCGCGTGACGGGGGCCGTCAGGAAGGCCGGAACGGTGCGCTTCTCCTCGGTCCGGGAAAGACCCGCGATGCCCTCGCATGGCGCGCGCTTCGGAAGGTGCACGGGAATTTCGATCGGCTTCTGCTCGAGCCATTTCTCCGGCTCCTGGCCGGTGATCTTGCGAACATATTGCCGCGTCTCCTGCGGCAGCGGGGCGCGTCTGGCGAGCCAGTTCTGGATCCGCCGCGGCCCGGCATTGTAGGCGGCGGCCGCAAGACCGAGATTGCCGAAATAGCGATGCAGGCTTTGCAGGAAGCGCGCCGATGCGGGCAGCGCCTCGAGCGGATCGAAGGGATCCTCAAGCCCGACATATTGCGCGGTTTTCGGCATGAACTGGGCGACGCCCTGCGCGCCAGCCCGGCTCACCACGCGCTGGCGGAATCCGCTCTCCTGCCAGATCAGCCGCGCGAAGAAGGCGACCGGAAGCTCCGATTGCGCGGCGGCGTCCGCCAGCGTGTCGCAGACGAGGTCGATCGGTACCTCGGGCGAAGGCTCATTGGGCTTGGCCGTCTCGGTTGCCCCCGGGGTCTCCGGCGGGACGCTGTGCGTGATGTCCGCCCGCGAGGACGACACTTCCAGCGGCGTTTCCCATCCGACCATCGTGCGCAATTCGACCGTCTTCTCCCAGCGCTGCTCGAAAGCGAGGTGCGCGCGGCGAACCGATGTCATCGCGGCGTGGGAAGACCCATAGGCGTGGTAGCTATAAGGCAATTCCCCCGAACCGAAGCGGTCCGGAAAGGCGAGAAGTCCAAGGGCTGCAAGAGCAAGTGTGGTCGAAACGGTCGTTACCCGCATTCTGACAAAATCCACCCCTTGCGCAGACGGCTCCTTGCCGCGCGCGACCAATCTCCGTGAAAGGAAGTCGTCCCCTCTGTGCGGGTACTTCTGTGCTCAGGGAACGGGCCGGGAGTGTGAAAGAAATGGGGCGACCCAGAGGTCATATGGGGACGTCTGGATCATAAATCTTAACGCAAAATTAACCATAAACCGCCCGCAAATCAGGCGGAAATCGCCGCATTTTGCCGTCGTGCCGCGGCGCGCCCCACGATTTGCGCGTAATCTGCGATGGGGCTCGGATAGCCGATGAGATAGCCCTGCATCTCGTCACAATGTTCGCGGCGCAAGGCCTCCAGTTGTTCCTTGGTCTCGACGCCCTCGGCGACGACGAGCAGCTTGAGATTGCGGCCAAGGCCCATCACCGCACGCACGATCGCCGCCGACTGGGCATTGCGGTCGAGGTTCGAGATGAAGGTCTTGTCGATCTTGATCTTGTCGAACGGAAACGACTGCAGATACGAGAGCGACGAATAGCCGGTGCCGAAATCGTCCATCGCGATCTGGACGCCGAGCGCCTTCAGCCGGCGCAGGGTGGAGAGCGCACGCGAGAAGTCGTTCATCAGCGCGCCCTCGGTGATTTCCAGCACGAGGCGATCCGGTGCGAGTCCGGTTTCCATCAGCACATTGCAGACGAGAGTGACGAGATCGCCCTGCCTGAACTGGAACGGCGAGAGATTGACCGCGATCTGCAGCGGCCGCCGCCACGATGCGGCCTCGCTGCAGGCCTCCCGCAGGACCCATTCGCCGATGCCGGCGATCAGTCCGGCTTCCTCCGCCAGCGGGATGAATTTTCCGGGCGGCACGAAGCCGCGCTGCGGATGCTCCCAGCGCAGCAGCGCCTCGAAGCCGATGACGGTCCCGTTGATCCTGGCCTGCGGCTGGTAATGAAGCGCGAGCTCGCCCCGCGCAATGGCGCCCGAAAGATCGTTCTGCAGCTCGCGCCGGTCGTGCAGCATCCGGTCCATCTCGATTTCGTAGAAGCGGACCATTCCGCGGCCTTCGGCCTTGGTGCGGTACAAGGCCGCGTCGGCGTTGCGCAGCAGGGTCGCCGCGTCGGCTCCGTCGTCGGGATAGACCGCGGCGCCCACGCTCAGCCCTATCCGCAGCTTGCGACCGTCATATTCGATCTCTTCGCTCAGTGCGCGAATGAGCTTGCCGGCCAGATCGCGCGCCGCTTCGGGCTGCTCGCCATCCGTGACGATCACCATGAACTCATCGCCGCCCAGCCTGGAAATGAATGCCTTGCCGGCGGCATCGACGATCCGTTTCGCGATCCTGAGCAGCACGTCGTCGCCTGCGGCATGGCCGAACAGGTCGTTGACCTCCTTGAAATGATCGAGGTCCATGCACAGCAGCGTGAACTTTGCTCCGGCGGCCTCCGCAACCGCAATCGTCTCGTCGAGCTTGGCATTGAAGGCGGCACGATTGGGCAGATCGGTCAGCGGGTCGTGATGGGCGAGATGCGCGATCCGTAATTGCGTTTCTCGGCGCTCGCTGATGTCCTTGATCACTGTGAGGAGATATTCCGGCTTGCCGTCCTTGCCATTGATCGCGACACGTGACGAATCGACATAGATTTTCTCGCTTCCGCGAACCGCCAGAAGGTGGCTCTCGAGATCGAGGCGGCCGCGGCGCAACGCCTCCTGGTCGCGCCCGCCGATGATCTTGGTCTGCTCGGGCGGAAAGAAGTCGCTGGTCCGCCGTCCGATCAGTTCGGACCGCGGCACCCCGTAGAGCGCCTCGCCGGCGCGGTTGATGAAGATATAGCGTCCGTCATGGGCGCTCTTGACGACCAGTACTTCCGGAATGTTGTCAACGATCGCATTCAGGAAATTGCGGGTCCGATCCAGTTCCCGCTCGGCGCGGCGACGCTCGGTAATGTCCTGATGCGACGCGACCCAGCCGCCGCCCTTCATCGGCTTGTTGGTGACGCAGAAGGTCCGTCCGTCGGGCGTGTCGAAATCGGCGCTCATCACTTCGCCGCTCTCGAGATGATGGCGCAAGCGCGCAATATACTGATCGATGTCTTCGTGAAACGTGCCGGTCGCCGTCCGATGCTCGAGGATGGCGCGCAGGCTCACGCCCGGCTTCACGATATCCGGCGACATGTTGTAGAGGTCGAGATAGATCTTGTTCGTCAAGACGAGATTGAGCGCCGAATCGAACATGACCAGGCCCTGCGGCGTGTTGTCGATCATGCGCGTGAGATGCGACAGCTTCCGGGCCATCCAAAGATAGAGCGCCAGCAGGCCGAGGCCCGCCAGCACCGCCAGAAGTGTCAGACCTGAAATCATCGCGGAAACGGCCAACGTCACGGGTCCCTCGATACACCCCGAATGCTTAATCCATGATCATTCGCTTCCCATAAAGCAGACGGGCAAAACGGATGCAGCGTGAACGAAGCGTTAAGGCGAACCGAGATTCGACGATCGAATTTTGCCCGCAGCGGCACGGTTGCGCAGGCCGGCAATGTGACGCCGGAAAGGGCCGGGTGCCGCCTCAATGCAGCTTCGGCGCCTTGAACAATGTTGTCCGGTCGGTCGATCGCACCCGCAAGTCCAGCCGCTCGCCGTCCCGCCACAGCGTCAGCGGCACCTCGACTCCCGCTGTGCCGAGCGCCCAGATGGCGCGGTAGAAATCGGCGAGATCGGCGACCTTGGCGTCCCCGACCGCGACCACGATATCGCCGGCCTGCACGCCCGCCTCCCTCGCGGGTCCCCGTTCGGCCATCCCCGCAATCGCGAGCCGGCCGTCGATTTCCGCCGTGTAGATGCCGAGCCAGGGCCGCACCGGCCGGTTGGCCCGGCCGAAGCGGATGAGATCGTCGAGAATGGGCTTCAGGAGGTCGGTCGGCACCATCATGTTGAGGTGCTCGCTCTTGCCTTTGTCGGTCGACTGTTCGAGCTGGAGCGATCCGATGCCGACGAGATAGCCGTGGCTGTCGATGAGCGCCGTGCCGCCCCAGTTGGGATGCGCCGGCGCGACGAAAATCGCCTCGTCGAGCAGGTATTCCCAGTAGCCCGCGAATTCCTGCTTGGCGGCAATCCGCGCCGCCAACGAATGTTGTCTTCCGCCGGCACCTGCCACAACGACCTGTTCCCCGACCTGCGCATCGCAGGAGCGGCCGAGCTCGAGCATCGGCGTGTCGATGCGCGCAAGGGCCTGCACGAGGCCGAAGCCGGTCTGATTGTCGAAGGCGAGCACATGCCCGGGAACGACCCGGCCGTCGTGCAGGGTGATCCAGATCGTCTCCGCTTCGGTGACGAGATAGCCGATCGTCAGCACGACCCCGTCGCGGATGAACACGCCATAGCCGCCGCGCTCGGTGCCCAGCACGTGGGCCGTCATGGCATCGGCAGGCACGATCGAGTGGAGCGACACCATTGCGGCCAGCGCCCGGTCCAGGTCGAACATGTAGTCGCCCGGCTTCGGCTGCATGGAGGTGGCGATGCGCCAATCGGCGGGAGAGGGCATATCGAACCTCGTTGCGATGGGCCCGTGCGGCCTGAAGGCCGCTCGGCAGGCATTGGCTAGGCCGGCATTGGTATGTCGCCCACGTCCTTTGGAACCTTGTAACCCTTCTGCACGGCCGGACGTTTCGCGATGGCAAGATACCAGCGCTTCACGTTCGGATAGCGGTTCAGGTCGATGGTCTGCCATTCGAACCGCGAAATCCACGGCCAGATGGCCATGTCTGCGATCGAATAATCGTCGGCCACGAACTCGCGTTCCGCCAGCCTCCTGTCGAGAACACCATAGAGGCGATGAGCTTCCTTCAGGTAGCGTTCCTCGGCGTAGGGCGCCTTGCCGGGATTGTACTTCACGAAATGATGCACCTGCCCGAGCATCGGCCCCGGGCCGCCCATCTGCCACATCAGCCATTCGATCGCCCGGTAGCGCTGCTCGCCCGACGTGGCGAGAAACCTGCCGGTCTTGTCGGCGAGATAGATCAGGATCGCACCGGATTCCATCAGCGCCAAATTGTTATCGCGGTCGACGATGGCGGGAATGCGGTTGTTCGGAGCGATCTTCAGAAAATCCGGGGCGAATTGCTCGTCCTTGCCGATGTCGACCGCGTGCGCGGTGTAGGGAAGCCCCATCTCCTCGAGCGCGATGGAGACCTTGCGGCCGTTCGGGGTGGTCCAGGTGTAGAGATCGATCACTCGCTTTCCTTCCTGCGATCTGGCTTTTTCGTCGCTGACGTCATGGCGGATGTCGGGCCGCGAGAATCCTCACCGCGCGGGATTGGGCACGCCATCGGGGTTGCGCGCCTTGAGCCTTGCGAGCGCGCGCTCGATCGGACCGTACGGGCCGAACTGGTGCTGCTTCTGGTCGAAATCGTCCGCATAGGGACCGTATGGAGCATCGACCGGCTTGCGCAGCAGATCAGGAAAGTCCTTGTCGAGCCCGGCCTTCTTCGGGCGTGGCTGCGAGATCACAAAGGCCGCGACATCCCAGGCATCGCGCTGACTGAGATAGGGGTGGTTGTAGCTCGTGCCGTTGGGCATGTTGAAGTGGATGAAGTTCGCAGCATCCGTCAGCCGCGCCATGCCGGCGCCGTCGTTGAAGCTGTCGGGTCCCCATAGCGGCGGATTGAGATAGCCGAGCGTCATTTCTGCGCGGCTGCGCGGCACGCCGCGACCCTCCGGCCCATGACACACGGCGCATGCGCGCGCATAGACCAGCTTGCCGCGATCCGGATTCGCGGCGCGGTTCAGAAACGGCATCTTTCCGGCGCCAAGTCCCGAGAGCTTCTCGCCCCGCTTCACGCCCGTAGAGAGAAACCTGATATAGGCGGCGAACGCCTTCATTTCCGGCGAATCCACGGGGAGCGGCTTGCCGTTCATGCTGCGCTCCATGCAGGAATTCACGCGGTCCTCGATCGTGATCTCGGCTCCGAGACGTGCGCTGTAGGCGGGAAACTCGTCCCACAAGCCCCAGAGCGGAATTCCGAATTTCTTGGTCCCTGCATGCAGGTGACAATTGGTGCAGGCGAGATTGTTTCCGGCGTAGCGCTTGGCGGGGTCCGCGACGGCGGGTCCGATATGGGCATAGGTCGCGCTGACGAGATCGAATCCGCGCCGGATCAGGTTGCCCTGTTCGTCATAGGGAAGGGCGCTGACCTGCGGCACATTCCAGGCCGGATCGGCGGGACGGCTCAGCGACTGGGCAAGCGCCAAATCGGCGGTGCAGGAAAGGCCCAGTGCTGCCGCCAGAGTGATGACGGCAGGCCTCCACATTTTCCGCATGGATCGCATAGTCGCTAGCTCCCCCGGTAAGTGCTGTAGCTCCAAGGCGTGACGAGCAATGGCACGTGATAATGCCCCTCCGGCTCCGCGATGGAAAATCGAATCGGCACGATGGCAAGAAAGGGGGGCTCGGCGGTCCTTGCGCCCGTCGCTGCAAAATAGTCGCCGACGTGAAATTGCAATTCGTAGGTGCCAATGCGGAGCGGGCTTCCGCCGATCAGCGGCGCATCGGTGCGCCCGTCGGCGTTGGTCGCGGCCTCCGCCAACAGGCCGCGCGCGCTGGCCCCGATCTCGTAGAGCGCGATTTTCACACCCGGCGCCGGCTTGCCGGTCACATTGTCGAGCACGTGGGTCGAGAGCCGGCCTTCGGTCTTCGGCATGCCGGGCCCCTCGGCCTTGGCGACGAGCCGCAGCCGCGTGATGTGCCCGATCTCCTCGAGCGCCGCCCCGCGCTCCGCCGCGATGTCGTTCGCGAGACGGCGCTCGAATTGGCGCAGGATCGAATCGCGGGTGTGCCGCCTGACGCAGATGATGAAGGGGAAGCCGAATTTGTCACGGTAGGCGGCATTCAGGCGGGAGAAGCGCGCGAATTCCTCCTCGCCCAGACGGTCGAGGCCGAGGCTGCCCTGCTCGGACTGCGAATCCCGGGTGAGGTCCGCGCGTGCGACCTTGCTGCCCAGCTCGGGATGACCGCGCAGGAACGCCAGTTGCCGGTCCGCGGGCGCCTCCCGGACCGCGCGCAGCATGCCCTCGTGCAGGGCGGCGACACTGGGATAGGGGCGGCTTCGGGCCGCCGCATCGGCAACCCAGTCCGCATGTTCGAAGACATCGCCGAGCGCCGCGGCAAAGTCGCGCGCGGACATGGCATTGAGCCGCTCAAGGGAGAAGGGGGCGGTCATGGGTGATTGCACGGAGACCGGAATGTGATGAAGATCACAGTCTAGGGCTGAGAACCCGATTAATACGCGAAAAGCTTGCGGATGTAAGGCTTTCAGGGGCAGTTTTAGGTTCCGGACCGGGCGGTCCAGGGACCTTTGAACCATTTCAGCCGTCACGGCGACATAATTTCGAGCCGGCCATCCCGATGCAGGCAACGTCAGATGAATTGCTTATCGAACGTATTGCAGGGGGCGACCGGCTTGCGATGCAGGTGCTGTATGCGCGGCACCACGTCAAGGTTTACAGGTTCGTCCTGCGCCTGACCCGTAACGAGTCGACGGCGGAGGACCTGATCAGCGAGGTTTTCCTCGATGTCTGGCGGCAAGCCGGACGGTTCGAGGGGCGGAGCGCGGTCACGACCTGGCTTCTGGCGATCGCACGCTTCAAGGCTCTTTCCGCCCTGCGCGGCCGGAAAGAGGCGGAACTGGACGATGAGAAGGCGGAGGCGATCGAGGATACGGCCGATGACCCCGAAGTCGCCATGCAGAAGAAGGATACAGGCGACATCCTGCGGAAATGCATCGCTGCGCTTTCGCCGGAACACCGGGAGATTGTCGATCTGGTCTACTACCACGAGAAGTCGGTCGAGGAAGTCGCAGAGATCGTCGGAATACCCGAGAATACCGTGAAGACGCGCATGTTCTACGCGCGCAAGAAGTTGGCGGAATCACTCAAAGCGGCGGGAATTGAAAGAGGTTGGCCATGATGACGAGCAACAATCTGCCCGAGCGCGAGGATATCGAAAGCCTTCTGCCCTGGTTCGCCGCGGGGACCTTGAGTCGCAGGGATGCCGCGCGTGTCGAGCAGGCCCTGGCCGACGACGATGAATTGTCGCGCCGCTTCGCGCTGGTACGCGAGGAGCTTGGCGAGACCATCCGCCTCAACGAATCGCTCGGTGCGCCGTCGGTGCGCGCCATGAAGACGCTGTTCGAGAAGATCGACGCCGAGCCCGCCCGGAGGCCGGCGGCATCGGTCAGCCTCATGACCCGCATGTCGGAATTCTTCGGCGGTCTCTCGCCCCGCACG
>JACAEG010000224.1 GCA_013388965.1 Pseudorhodoplanes sp.
AACTACCTCTACACCAAGGAGACCCGCTCCTCCTTCGCCATCGAGGGCGAGACCCCGAGCGCGACGCGCACCGAGCGCTTCGTCGCCGTTCTCAAGGCAGCCCCCGACTTCGATCCGAGCGACAAGGCCGCGCTGATCCGGCTGCAGGGCGACATCGTCGATCCCCGCTACGCGGCGAAGGACTGGCGCAATTTCCAGAATTTCGTGGGCGAGACCGTCGGCGGCTACCGCGAGGAGGTCCACTTCATCTGCCCGCGGCCCGAGGACGTGCCGGGCCTGATGGACGCCTGGATGGCGTTGACGCGCCGCGTCGTCGAGGGCGGCGTCGACCCCGTGGTGGCGGCGGCGCTCTCAGCCTTTGTCTTCGTCTTTATCCACCCGTTCGAGGACGGCAACGGGCGCATCCACCGCTTCCTGATGCACCACGTCCTCGCCAAGCGGGGCTTCAGTCCACCCGGCGTTATCTTCCCCGTGTCCGCCGCTATCCTGCGCGACCGGCGCAGCTACGACCAGGTGCTGGAGACCTTCTCGCGACCGCTCTTCGAGTTCATCCGCTGGCGCTGGACGGCCGAACAGGAGATCGTCGTCGAGAGCGACACGGCCGATCTCTACCGCTACTTCGACGCGACCGCCTTCGCCGAATACCTGTACGACCGCGTCGCCGATACTGTGCGCCGGGACCTGAAGGAGGAGCTCGGCTTCGTTGCCGTCTTCGACCGGGCGCTCGATGCAGTACGAGAGATCGTCGACATGCCGGACCGGCGCGCCTCGCTGTTCGTGCGGCTCTGCATGCAGAACGGCGGGCGGCTCGCGGCTGCGAAGCGCCAGCGATTCCCCGAGCTGAAGGACACGGAGATCGCCGCGATGGAAGTCGCCGTTCAAGACGCAATTCACGCTGAAACGCGCGACAACGAATTGAGGTAATCTGATGAATGAGTTCACGCAGGTTGGGCCGATCGAGGTGACGCTGACGGAGGATGGCGGTACAGCGCGCGACAAGACCCCCCGCTTGCAACGGCTACGCATGCTGCGCGATGAACAGGGCAAGAGTTACGAGGTGGGCACCTGTATCGCCGGACGCGGCTTCAAGATACGCCACGAGGACATCCGCCGTCTTCTAAAAGCGACGGACGGCAAGGTGTTCACGCTGACGACTATGCACCTGCTGATCGAGCATGCGCGGATCAAGGAATATCGGGTGAGGTAGCGACGCATGCGCATCACCCGGCTCCGCATCGAAAATTTCCGCTCGATCAGGCAGATTGATCTGGAACTCGGCGATACGACTGTATTCATCGGCCCCAACAATGCCGGCAAGACCGCGATCCTCGACGCCGTGCGGATTGCGCTGACCCGGCGGTGGGGCCAGCGCGGCACCGGCTTCACCGAGTATGACGTTCACCTTGCAAGCGAAACGGATGACCCAAAAGCATCGCCGGGCGTGGCGATAGAGCTGCGGGCGGAAGAGACCGCCGCAGGCGAATGGCCGGACGCCTTGCAGCAGGACCTCGATGAGATCGTCCAAACCGATCCCGCGACCGGTCGCAGCTTCATCTCGCTTCGCGCAAGCTGCTCCTGGAGCGAAGCCGATGGATGCTTTCAGCCGTCGTGGGCGTTTCTAAATGCGGCCCGTGCGCCTCTGATCGGACAATCCGCGCGCCGGACGAACCTTGAGCGCTTCTGGCAGTATCTGCCGGCTTTCTATCTTGGCGCCCTGCGGAACGCCGACGATGAATTCTCCGCACGCTCTCAGTTTTGGGGGCGCCTGCTCAAGGCGATGGAGATCCCTTCCGCGCTGGAATCCCGTACGCAGCGGGTTCTCGATCTTTTGAACCGAAAGCTTTTGCGGGCCGATCCCCGGCTTGGCCAGATCGCAAACACGCTTTCAGGTGCAACGCGAGTTGCCGCCCGCGACCGGGACGGCAGTGTCGATCTCAGGCTCGTGCCCCTCAAGTCATGGGACCTGCTTTCCAAGGCGGAGATCATTCTGCGCAACGAGCCGGACTGGCCGTGGCTGCCGCTGCAACGGCATGGCCAGGGCGTGCAAAGCCTCTCCGTCATTTTTCTCTTTCAGGCGTTTGTCGAGCATCTGCTTGCCGACCTCTATGAGGCCGACAGCTCGCCTCTGCTTGCCCTTGAAGAGCCGGAGACGCACCTGCATCCGCAGGCTGCCCGGACGCTTTGGGTGCATGTCAACAATCTACCCGGCCAGAAGCTGATCACGACCCATTCGCCTTATTTCGTCCAGCATGTGCCCTTCCGCGATCTTCGCCTTGTGCGGCTCACCGAGAACGGCACGGAAGTGCGCTGGCTCCCACCCAGCTTCTCGGCGCAGGTGCCGCATGTCGCTGGCCTTGATCCCATCGTTGCAGGAAGCGGCGGGCTGATCGAATACGACCGCGCCGCCCAGACCCTTACGGTGCGCGGATGGCTCGAGGAGCAGCGTTACCGCGATCTGCTCGCCTGCTATGGCGCTCATGCCGACAGGGCAGTCATTACCGGCGTTCTTCGCGAACTCAGAAACAGATCGCGGCTCTTCATCAGCGATGACGAGCTGCGCCAGCTTGAAACATTTGCCCGTCGGATTCGCGGCGAGATATTTTTCGCGCGCCGTTGGATGATCGTCGAGGGGCAGGGCGAATACCTGATCGTTCATGCCCTCGCGCGCTGCCTCGGTTACGATCTGGATGAACATGGCGTTGCGCTGATCGACTCCGTGAACAATGGCAATCCAGCGCTCTTCGCGGCGCTTGCGCGCTCGCTCGGAATTCCCTGGACAGCCGTATTCGACGGAGACCAGGCGGGGCAGGGATATGTGAACGCATTGATAGCGCGCGGCTTCGATCCCGCCTTTGTCGCGCAGCGTTGCCGGACGCATCCCGCCGGGCACCTTGAGGATCAGCTTCTTGCCGACGGGCTTGAACCCGAGCTGCGTTCGATCCTGCAAACCCTGGGGCAGGCTGACGCCGATGCGATCGACCGGCCAATACTTGAGAAGCGCCTTGCCGATAATAAGATTCCCTATGCCGCCCAGCTCGCGACACGCCTGAATGGCGATGCCGCTCTTGCCCGGC
>JACAEG010000284.1 GCA_013388965.1 Pseudorhodoplanes sp.
ACTCGGTTTACATCGATCCTGCGATGCATCGCCGCGGCGTGGGCCGCGCCCTGCTCTATCGGCTCATCCTCGAATCGGAGGCCCGCGGCTTCCGGCAGATGATCGCGATCATCGGCGATTCCAACCAGACGTCGTCGATCGGCTTGCACCGTGCGGCGGGATTTCGCACCGTCGGTACGATCGAGAATGTCGGCTACAAGTTCGGGCGCTGGCTGGACTCGGTGGTCATGCAGCGCGCGCTCGGCGAGGGCGCGCAGACCAGGCCCTGAACGGGGCATAGCCGGCCAGAGCCGAGCGGCAGCGGCTATCCGCCGACCAGACTCAGGGATTTGTCGAGCACGCGCAGAACTCTGTCGAGTTCGTGCCCCCGACGCATGATCAGCCCGGTCGCGGAAATCACGCTGTAGGCGCCCTGTCGGCGCGCCAGCTTCGGATTCTTCTCGATGCGGTAGATCGGGACTTCGGACGAACGCCGGAAGATGGAGAAAACCGCCCGATCCTTCAGGAAATCGATTGCGTAATCGCGCCATTCGCCGTCGGCGACCCGGCGGCCGTAGAGATTGAGAATGCGGTCCAGCTCGCGCCGGTCGAACGTCACCTGGTTTCCGGGGGCTGCGGACGGCACAGCGCCGTTCGTCTCGCCCCCGCGGGGCTGGCTGGGATCGGCTTCGCCGAAGGTCATGCGGCGCCTCCTTTCATGACAAACGCATGATTGCCCCGGAGGGCCGCAACGGCAAGCCCGACGACCCCGCATTTGCGGCAGCGCGGACACAGGGCGGGAAAATCGAGCGAAATCAATGCGCGGTTTCACGGATTCGTTAAGCGAAACATAATACTGCCCCAATTCCGTCGAGGCCCCGCCGCCTTGACTTGCGATACGTTTTCTTAAGGCCCGGTCTTGAAGAGCTCCGGATTCCTCAGCCCCCCAGCCCCCCGGGGCTCCGACGGCCGGGCCAAGTCTTTAACGGTTTCAATCCCCCAATACGTATTCGGGCCGGCTTTGCCGGCCCGATTTTTTTGGGGGGGCGAGTGCGGATCTTGCGTGCAGGATGCGGGGGAATTCCGCCCGTCGCCCCGCTTGTTCGGGCAGCGATCAACGCAGATTCGCGAGCGCGGCTCCAAGCATGGGACCCGGCTTGTCCGAGGTGCCGCTCTGGACCATGACGGCCGCGGCATCCACGCCCATATCCTTGATCCTGTCCGCGGGCACGGTCCAGCTCGCCGCCTTTCCGTTCCAGTCGCCGAGCTTCACCCAGCGGCGTCCGACATTGGAATAGGTGACCTGGCGTCCGCTATTCTCGCCTCGCCTGATCGCAACCGGGATGGACTTCGTCAGGGCGCACAGCCAGACCTCGCCGCGGGCGCTTTCCGTCTCGGGAATGCTGACCGTGAGGTGATCCGCCGTCGCCGTCAGCGTCACGGGCACAGTCATCGCCTGATCCCTGGTTCTTGCGATGGCCTGTTCGATCGCGCTCCTGTCGCTGCCCAGGACATGCAGCTTGCCGTTGACGACCACCTGCGGCGTATAGACCTCGCGGTCGCCGCGCGCATGGGAATAGGCGCGCTGCCTCGCGGTATGGCGCGGATTGGCCAGCGTGTCTTTCCAGCCGAGATAATCCCAATAATCGACCGGCAGGGTGAGCGCGACAATCGAGGAATCCTGCGCAAGCTCACCCAGCAGCTTGTCTGCCGCCGGACAGGAGGAACAGCCCTGGCTCGTATAGAGCTCGACGACAGCGCGCGGCTGACTCTGGGCATGCGCCGCTCCGGTCAACGACAGGGATGCGGCAGAGGCGACAACGAACGATCCGAACAGGCGGATAAGACTCATGGACAAGCTCCCTCGCCACACCGGATTCAAGCCCGACCAAGCGCAACAAATGCTTAATTCGGGCAAAGTTCACCCGCCAGTCACGTCGCGGTGAGCCCGATCACGTTTTGGGGCGAGGCGGGCGCGCGAGCGTGCCCGTCCGCTTGGACTGCATCATGCCGCGAGATGGCGGAGCACATATTGCAGGATGCCGCCGTTCTTGAAGTATTCCAGCTCGTCGAGCGTATCGATGCGGCAGAGCAGCGGAACACGCTGCAGCTTGCCGTCGGCGCTCACGATCTCGGCCATCAGCTTCTGGCGCGGCTTGAGGTCGCCATGCAGGCCGCGGATCGTGACCTGCTCGCTGCCCTTGAGACCGAGCGCCTGCCAGGAGGCGTCCTCTTCGAACACCAGCGGCAGCACGCCCATGCCGACGAGGTTGGAGCGATGGATGCGCTCGAACGATTGTGCGATCACCGCGCGGACGCCGAGCAGAACAGTGCCCTTCGCGGCCCAGTCGCGTGACGACCCGGTGCCGTATTCCTTGCCGGCGAAGATGACCAGCGGCACCTTCTCCGCCTTGTATTTCATCGCCGCCTCATAGATCGACATCTTCTGACCGTCCGGATAATGGATGGTTACGCCGCCTTCGACACCGGGCACCATCTGGTTCTTGATGCGGATATTGGCGAAGGTGCCTCGCATCATGACTTCGTGGTTGCCGCGCCGCGTGCCGTACTGATTGAAGTCCTGCGGACGCACCTGGTGGTCGCGCAGATATTCGCCTGCCGGACTGGATTCCCGAATCGAGCCGGCTGGCGAAATATGGTCGGTCGTGATCGAATCGAGGAACAGCGCGAGGATGCGCGCATCGACGATGTCCTCAAGCGCGGCCGGCGGCTTCTTCGACATGCCGACGAAATAGGGCGGGTTCTGGACATAGGTCGAGGTTGGATCCCACTTGTAGGTCATGCCGCCCTTGACCGCGATCTTGCGCCAATGGGCGTCTCCCTTGAACACGTCGGCGTATTTCTTCGCGAAGATGCTCTTGGTGATGGTCTTGCGGATGACGGCGTTGATCTCCTTCGTCGTCGGCCAGATGTCCTTGAGAAAGACGGGCTTGCCCTTCTTGTCGGTGCCGATCGGCGCTTTGGCGAGATCGACCTGCATCGAGCCGGCGATGGCGTAGGCGACCACGAGCGGAGGCGAGGCGAGATAGTTCGCGCGCACGTCCGGATTCACCCGGCCCTCGAAATTGCGGTTGCCCGAGAGCACCGCCGCGGCCACGAGATCGCCCTCGTTGATGGCTTCCGAGATTTCCTCCGGAAGCGGTCCCGAATTGCCGATGCAGGTGGTGCAGCCGAAGCCGACAAGATTGAAGCCGAGGGCGTCGAGGTCCTTCTGCAGGCCGGACTTCGCGAGATACTCGGCAACGACCTGAGAGCCGGGGGCAAGCGAGGTCTTCACCCACGGCTTGGCCTTCAGCCCCCTGGCGGCAGCCTTGCGGGCCAGGATGCCCGCGCCGATCATGACGCTCGGGTTGGACGTGTTGGTGCAGGACGTGATGGCGGCGATCACGACATCGCCGTTGCCGAGATCGTGCTTGCGTCCCTTGACGGGCACGCGCTTGCCGATTTCCGCTCCCTTCTTGAATTCGCTCTCCAGCGCGGCCGTGAACTCGGCCTTCACGTTCTTGAGCGCGACGCGATCCTGCGGACGCTTGGGGCCGGCGAGCGACGGTTCCACCTTGCCGAGATCGAGCGTCAGCACGTCGGTAAAAACGGGGTCGGGCGTGGTTTTGACGCGGAACATGCCCTGGGCCTTGGCATAGGCCTCGACCAGCTTGACACGTTCGGTCTTGCGCGCCGTGTCGGTGAGATAGCGCAGCGTGTCGGCGTCGATCGGGAAGAAGCCGCAGGTCGCGCCATATTCCGGCGCCATGTTGGCGATGGTCGCGCGATCCGCGATGGAGAGATCGGCAAGGCCCGGACCGAAGAATTCGACAAAGCGGCCGACCACGCCGTGCTTGCGCAGCATCTGCGTCACGGTCAGCACGAGATCGGTCGCCGTGATCCCCTCCTTGAGGGTTCCGGTCAGCTTGAAGCCGACGACTTCCGGCAGGAGCATGGAGAGCGGCTGGCCCAGCATGGCGGCTTCCGCCTCGATGCCACCGACGCCCCACCCGAGCACGGCGAGCCCGTTCACCATCGTGGTGTGGGAGTCGGTGCCGACGAGCGAGTCGGGATAGGCGACCTCCGCGGTCATGGACTTGCCGTCGACCGTGACCTTGTCTTTCGCGGTCCAGACCGTCTGCGACAGGTATTCGAGGTTGACCTGATGGCAGATGCCGGTGCCGGGCGGCACGACGCGAAAATTCTCGAACGAGCCCTGAGCCCATTTCAGGAAGCGGTACCGCTCCTGGTTCTGGCGGTATTCCTCCTCGACGTTCTTCTTGAAGGCGGAATTGTTGCCGAAGAAATTCACGATCACCGAGTGATCGATGACGAGATCGACCGGCACCAGCGGGTTGATCTTCTTCGGGTCGCCGCCGAGCGCCGACATGGCGTCGCGCATTGCGGCGAGATCGACGACCGCGGGCACGCCGGTGAAGTCCTGCATCAGCACGCGGGCCGGGCGGAACGCGATCTCGCGGTCTGAGCGCCTGGCCTTCAGCCACTGGGCGACGGCCTGGATGTCTTCCTTGGTGACGGTGCGGCCATCCTCGTTTCGCAGCAGGTTCTCCAGCAATACCTTCATGGAGAAGGGCAGGCGTGAAATGCCTTTGAGGCCGTTCTTCTCCGCGACCGGAAGGCTGTAATAGGCATAGGTCTTCGTTCCGACCTTGAGGGTCTTGCAGCATCGGAAACTGTCGAGCGATGTCATGGAGATCCGTTCCTGGGCGCCCGGCGGGCCGCCTCGCCTGGCTTCTAAATTGTTGCTATGACTGGATTAATTCCAATCACGTCGCCGCACGGCGGGAAAATCCGCGCGGCCGCGGGTATAACGCTTCGGCTTATAAGAGCTTTTTTTTTGCTCTGCCATAGAACGAAAGCGGACCCGAGAATCCTTCCAAACCGCGAAAAGCAAATAAATGACTGAATCGATGACACTTTTTGCGTCCGGCCTGATCTGCATGCGCGGCGGACGCGAGGTGTTTTCAGGTGTCGATTTTTCCCTCGTTGCCGGCCATGCGCTCGCGGTCACCGGACCGAACGGCGCCGGAAAATCCTCGCTCCTGCGAATCATCGCGGGACTGCTCCGTCCCGCCGGCGGCTCCTTCGGGCTGCAAGGCGGAGATCCGGAGCGCAGCGTCGGCGAAGAGGCACATTATCTCGGTCATCAGGACGCGCTAAAGGCTTCCCTTTCGGTGCGCGAGAATCTCGACTTCTGGATCGGCTTTCTTCGCGGCCAGGGCGACGCCCGCGAGGCCCTGGCCGCGACCGGGCTCGACACCATTGCCGGCCTGCCAGCCTTCTGTCTGTCTGCCGGCCAGCGGCGCCGCCTGTCGCTGGCGCGGCTCGTTGCGATCAGGCGGCCGGTCTGGCTGCTGGACGAGCCGACGGCAGCGCTCGATCAGAACGCGCAGGGCATGCTGCGGCGCCTGATGCAGGACCACCTCAGTGGCGGCGGCCTCATCGTGGCCGCGACCCACGCGCCGCTCGGCATCGAGGTCCAGGAACTCGCGCTGGGAGCGGCGGCATGACGGCGCTCACCGCCTTGTTTCTGCGCGACGTCCGCGCCGCGATCCGCGCCGGCGGCGGTGCGCCGGTCGGTGTCCTGTTCTTCCTGCTGGTCGTGACCCTGATGCCCTTCGCGGTCGGACCCGACCTCGCGCTGCTGCAGCGCATCGGACCTGCCCTGCTCTGGCTCGGCGCGCTGCTGGCGAGCCTGCTCGCGCTCGACCGTCTGCTGGCCGCCGACTACGACGACGGCTCGCTCGATCTCATTCTGATGAGCGGCAATGCGCTCGAACTCGCGCTGCTGACCAAGGCGTTGGCGCACTGGGTCACGACTTCCCTGCCGCTCGTCGTCATCACCCCGCTGCTGGCGCTGTTCTTCAACCTCGATCTGCCGGCGAGCGCGGCGGTGACAGTCACGCTGCTCGTAGGCACGCCGGCATTGACGCTGATCGGCCTGATCGGCGCGGCCCTCACGGTGGCATTGCGGCGCGGCGGCCTGCTGATCAGCGTTCTGATCCTGCCATTGACGATCCCGGTGCTGATTTTCGGGGTCGCGGCCTCGAACGCGGCGATCGTCGGACCGCTGCCCTTCGGCTCGCCATTCATGGTGCTGTGCGCGCTCAGCCTGGCGAGCCTCGTGATCGGGCCGGCCGCGGCGGCCCTCGCCATCAGGCAGGGGCTGGAATGATGCGAAGATTCTGGTTTACCGGCTGCAAAATGGCCCTTATCTCGCGGCACTCCACCGCGCAACGACACGCCGACGACGACCGCACATGCCGCTGATCGATCTCGCCAACCCGACACGGTTCCTGGCCCTTGTGGGCCGGACTCTGCCGTGGCTGGCGGCGCTGACCGCGCTGGGATTCCTGTTCGGCCTCTGGGACGTCTATCGGGCGCCCGACGACTACCAGCAGGGCGCGACCGTGAAGATCATGTTCATCCATGTCCCGAGCGCCTGGCTTTCTATGTTCATCTGGGGGCTGATGAGCATTGCAGCGCTCGGCACGCTGGTCTGGCGGCATCCGCTCGCCGACGTCGCCGCCAAGGCGGCCGCGCCGATCGGGGCGGCCTTCACGCTGATCTGCCTCGTCACCGGCTCGCTCTGGGGGCGGCCGATGTGGGGCAC
The DNA here is from genome assembly GCA_013388965.1 of Pseudorhodoplanes sp. GTDB lineage: Bacteria > Pseudomonadota > Alphaproteobacteria > Rhizobiales > Xanthobacteraceae > Pseudorhodoplanes. The sequence goes on from JACAEG010000284.1 coordinate 6,617, forward strand.
CTACTGGGTCTGGGATGCGCGGCTGACCTCCGTGCTGATCCTGTTCCTGATGTATCTCGGCGTCATCGCGCTGTGGCGCACGATCGACGATTTCTCGCGCGCCGCGCGCGCGGCCGCGATCCTCACGCTGGTCGGCGCGATCAACCTGCCAATCATCAAATTCTCCGTCGACTGGTGGAATACGTTGCATCAGCCGGCTTCCGTGCTGCGCATGGCCGGGCCGTCAATCCATCCCTCGCTGCTCGTGCCGCTGCTGGTCATGGCGGCGGCCTTCTTCCTGCTGTTTGCGACGCTGCATCTGGCCGCCATGCGCAACGAAATCCTGCGCCGCCGCGTCGCGACGATGCAGATCCTGCAGGCGCAGGCCGCGCCCGGGGTCTGACGATGGCCGCATCGCATGCCGCCTTCATCCTCGCGTCCTATCTGGCCGCGTTTCTCATCGTTGCGGGGATGGTTGCGTGGATTGCATTCGACTATCGCGCGCTGCGTCGCAGCCTTGCCGAATTCGACGAGCGCGGGCTGACGCGACGCTCCGGCCGCACGCCGACCGCGCAATGAATCCCGCACCCGAAGCCGGCACTGCGAAGCGGCCGCGGCGGACGTGGCTGGTCATCCTGCCGCTGGCGGCATTTCTAGCGCTGGCCGCGCTGTTCTTCTTCCGGCTGGGGAGCGGCGATCCCTCCCGCATTCCCTCCGCGCTGATCGGCCGCGACGCGCCGCCGACCGATCTCGCCCCCCTCGAAGGCCTCGTGCGCGACGGCGAGCAGGTCCCGGGTCTCGTCGCGCGCGCCTTCAAGGGCAACGTGACGGTTTTGAATGTGTGGGCGTCCTGGTGCGTGCCCTGTCACGACGAGGCGCCCCTGCTGATGCAGCTCGCGCAGGACAGGCGCATCCGGATCGCCGGCATCAACTACAAGGATCAGGCGGAGAATGCGCGGCGCTTCCTCGGCCGCTACGGCAACCCGTTCGCGGCGATCGGCGTATACAGCAACGGCCGCGCGGCGATCGAATGGGGCGTCTACGGCGTGCCGGAGACCTTCATTGTCGGTCGCGACGGGCGCATCGCCTACAAGCTGGTCGGACCGATCACCGAGGAGAATCTCGAAAGGGTGCTGAAGCCGGAGCTCGAAAAGGCGCTGGCGGCGGGCGGTTGAACGCGCACTTTTGTTGCCCTCCCCACAAGGGGGAGGGTTAGCGCGGCGCCTTGTTCTCCCCGCTGGTGTCGTATTTCGCCATCAGCGGATATTGCAGCAGCGCGAACACGAAGGTCAGCGGGATCGCGCCGAACAGCTTGAATCCGACCCAGAAATCCGTGCTCTGCGTGCGCCAGACAATCTCGTTCAGCGCCGCCATGAAGACAAAGAACAGCGCCCAGCGGGTCGTCAGCTTGCGCCAGCCCTCGTCGGTCAGGTGAAACATCGCGTCGAAGACGATGGCGAGCAGCGGCTTCTTCATCAGGAGGCCGATGCCGAGCACGCCCGCGAACAGCGCGTAGATGATCGTCGGCTTCATCTTGATGAAGGTGTCGTCCTGCAGCCAGATCGTCAGCCCGCCGAACACCATGACGATCACCGCCGACACGACGGTCATCACCGGAAAGCGCCGGATCATCGCATAGGACACGATCAGCGCCACGACGATGGCCACCATGAATATGCCGGTCGCGGCATAGATGCCCCAGCGCCCGTTGACGACAAAGAACAGGACCAGCGGCCCGATATCGAGCGCGAGCTTGGCGAGCGGCGGCAGGTGCTTGCGATCATCCATGAGGGCGGGGTGTAGCGTGCGGGGCATCGGCGCGCAAATTCCCCGCCGTCAGCCTGAGGTGCTCGCCCGAAGGCCGGGCCTGGAAGAGCGACGGCCCGGCTCCTGCCCGTCATCCTTGGAGGCGCGCTTGCGCTCCCCATCAGGATGGCGAAACCTGCCGAGACAAGCTCACTCCACCCCCACCAGGGCGCGGGCGAAATCCTTCGCCGCGAACGGCTCCAGATCGTCCACGCTTTCGCCGACCCCGATGAAATGCACCGGCAGGCCGAATTTTTCCGCGATCGCGACCAGGATGCCGCCGCGCGCGGTGCCGTCGAGCTTGGTCATCACGAGACCGGTCACGCCGGCCGTTTTCTGAAAGACCTCGACCTGCGACAGCGCGTTCTGGCCGACGGTGGCGTCGAGCACGAGAAGCACGGCATGGGGCGCGCCCGGGTCCGCCTTGCGGATCACGCGCACGACCTTCTCCAGCTCGCTCATCAGCTCGCTGCGATTCTGCAGGCGTCCGGCCGTGTCGATCAGCAGCACATCGGCATTCCCGGCCTTGGCGGTGGCAACGGCGTCGAACACAAGCCCGGCCGAATCCGCGCCCTGTTCGCGGGCCACGACCGTGGCGCCGACGCGCTGTCCCCAGATTTTCAGTTGCTCGATCGCGGCGGCCCGGAACGTGTCGCCGGCGGCAAGCACGATGCTGCGGCCCTCGGCGCGCAGCTTCGCGGCAAGCTTGCCGATGGTCGTCGTCTTGCCCGAGCCGTTGACGCCGACCACGAGAATGACAAACGGCTTCTTCGCGGCATCGATCGCCAGCGGCTGCGCGACCGCAGCGAGTGTCCTCTCGACTTCGGCGGCGAGCACCGCCTTCACCTCCTCGGCCGAGATCGCCTTGTCGTAGCGGCCCTCGCCGACGGCGGCCGCGATGCGCGTGGCGGCGGAAACTCCGAGATCGGCGCGGATCAGCGTCTCCTCCAGTTCGTCGATCATGGCGGCATCGAGCCGCCTCTTGGTCACGAGATCGGCGAGCGCGCCGCCGAGCGAGGCGGAACTACGCCTGAGGCCGCCGCTGAGGCGCTGCCACCAGCTTTTCTTTTCGGTGCTGTCGTTCATGCGGCGGCTCTGATAGCCGTTCCGGCATGACACCGGAAGACTTGGTTTCCCGGCTGCTCTATCGCGACGGCCTCATGCTGGTGATCGACAAGCCCGCGGGCCTGCCGGTGCATCGCGGGCCCAAGGGCGGCGCGAGCCTGGAGGACGCTTTCGACGCCCTGCGGTTCGGGCTGCCGCGCGCGCCGGCGCTGGCGCACCGGCTCGACCGGGAAACCTCCGGCTGCCTGGTACTGGGCCGTCACCGCAAGGCGCTGGCGGAACTCGGCCGCCTGTTCAAGACCGGCGCAGTCGGCAAGACCTATTGGGCGCTGGTGGAGGGCGGGCCGGACGCGGCGGACGGCACGATCGATCTGCCCCTGGCTCGGCGCGACGAGACCCGCGGCTGGTGGATGAAGGTCGACCCGCAGGGCCAGCCGTCCGTGACGACGTGGAAGGTGATGGGCCGCGCGGGCGGCACGACCTGGCTCGCGCTCGAGCCGGTTACCGGCCGGACGCATCAATTGCGCGTCCATTGCGCGGCGATGGGCTGGCCGATCGTCGGGGACTCCATCTACGGCAACGCGCCGCGCAGCGGCGGGCCGGGACTGCAGCTTCTGTCGCGCGAGATCGCGGTGCCGCTCTACAAGAAGCGGGAGCCGGTCCGGGTCACCGCGCCGGTGCCGCCGCATATGGGCGCGGGACTGACCGCCTGCGGCTGGGCGGATGACGACCGGCTCAGTCCTGCCGACCAGCCGCGCTCCGCGCAACGTTCGGACTGACGACTACAATTTGTCCGTCACCAGCACGCGGCCGGTGGCTCCGACCGCGAGCTCGCCGGCCGCGTTGGTGACACGGCCCCTCAGCTCGACCAGATCGCCGTTCAGCGTTGGCGATTCCTGCACGCCGATCACCTCCCATTCCAGCGTGATCGTCTCGTCGGCATAGACGGCGCGATGGAAGCGGACCGAGAAATCGAGCCCGAGCACGGCGGTATTCCGCGAAAAATGGTTCGCCGTCATCGCCATCAGCCGGGACGCGGTCTGCGTGCCGCTCGCGATCAGGCGCTTGAAGCGGCTATTTGCCGCCGCCGCCTCGTCATGATGCACCGGATTGTGGTCGTTGGCGGCGCGCGCGAAGGCGCGCACCTCCTCCGGCGTCATGACGATGGTCTCGGTGAAGCGCTCGCCGACCCTGACCCGCATCGCGCGCTAGGCCGCCTTGAGCATGCGGCCGTCATGATCCGCGATCGTGACCTCGACGAGGCTGCCGGGGCGGTGCATGGCGGCAAGGCGGACCGGCACGAATTGCTCGGTGCGGCCGATCCGGTCCTGCTCGGCGAGAACCCGGCGCTTTTCGCCTATTTCCCCGTCGAGATAGCGGCGCAAGGCCGAATCGCCCTTCTCGCGCAGGCGCTTCGCGCGCTCCTTGACGATCGCGCGCGGGACTTCCGGCATGCGCGCCGCCGGCGTCCCCGGCCGCGGCGAGAAGGGAAACACATGCAGGTGGGTCAAGCCGCATTCCTCGACGAGGTCGAGCGAGCGGCTGAACATCTCCTCGGTTTCGGTCGGGAAACCGGCGATGATGTCGGCCCCGAACACGACGTCGGGGCGCAGCGCGCGCACCCGCGCGCAGAAATCGATGGCATCCGCCCGCAGATGGCGGCGCTTCATGCGTTTCAGGATCAGGTCGTCGCCCGCCTGCAGCGAGAGGTGGAGATGCGGCATCAGCCGCGGCTCGGTCGCAAGCGCGTCGAGCAGATCGTCGTCGGCCTCGACCGAATCGATCGAGGAGAGCCGCAGCCGCGGCAGCTCCGGCACGGCCTTGAGAATGCGCTTGACCAATGCGCCGAGTTTCGGCTCGCCGGGCAGGCCTTGTCCGTAGCTCGTCAGGTCGACGCCCGTCAGCACGATCTCGCGATAGCCGTTGCCGGCGATGCGGCGCACCTGCGCGACCACGTCATCCATCGGCACCGAGCGCGAATTGCCGCGCCCGAACGGGATGATGCAGAAGGTGCAGCGGTGGTCGCAGCCGTTCTGCACCTGCACGGTCGCGCGCGCGCGGCCCTCGATGCCGTCGATCGGCCGCAGGGCCGTCTCGCGCGCGGCCATGATGTCGGAAGTCTGCACGCGGCCTGCGGCGGGAGCGGCCCAGATTTGCGGGTCGAGCTTTTCCGTGTTGCCGATCACCCGCGTGACTTCCGGCATGCCGGCAAACAGATGCGGCTCGGCCTGCGCCGCGCAGCCGGTCACGACAATCTCGGCGTCCGCATGCTCGCGCCGCAGCTTGCGGATCGCCTGCCTCGCCTGCCGGACCGCCTCGCCGGTCACGGCGCAGGTGTTGACGACGATCGCGTCGGAGCCGCCGGCGGCCTGCCGGATCACTTCCGATTCATGCGTGTTGAGACGGCAGCCAAAGGTGACGACGCGGACGGGCATGGGGTCATGCCGTCGCGGCTTGCGAAAACAGCGCGGGATCGAAAATGCCCTCGCGCTCGAATGCGACCGGGCCGGTCATCAGCACGTGATCGTCGCTCTCGCGCCATTCGATCGTCAGGTCGCCGCCCGGCAGCGTCACGCGCACCTTGCGGCCGGCGCGCTTCAGGCG
>JACAEG010000207.1 GCA_013388965.1 Pseudorhodoplanes sp.
CCCAGATGGTGGTCGAACGGCGGCTGGCCGCGGAGGGCAAGACCCGGCACGATTTCGGCCGCGCCGCCTTCATCGACAAGGTCTGGGAATGGAAGGCGGAATCGGGCGGCACCATCATGCGCCAGTTCCGCCGCCTGGGCGCCTCGGCCGACTGGTCGCGCGAACGCTTCACCATGGACGAGGGGCTGAGCCGCGCGGTCGCCAAGACCTTCGTCGATCTCTACAAGCAAGGGCTGATATACAAGGACAAGCGGCTGGTCAACTGGGACCCGAAGCTGCTGACCGCGATTTCCGACCTCGAAGTGCAGCAGGTCGAGGTGAAGGGCCATCTCTGGCACATTCGCTACCCGCTTGAAGGCAGGACATTCGACCCGGCCGATCCTTCGACTTTCATCGTGGTCGCGACCACGCGGCCGGAGACGATGCTGGGCGACACCGCGGTCGCGGTGCATCCCGACGACGAGCGCTACAAGGCGTTGGTCGGCAAGAATGTCGTTCTTCCTCTGGTCGGGCGCAGAATCCCGATCGTCGCCGACGACTATTCCGATCCCGAGAAGGGAACGGGTGCGGTCAAGATCACGCCGGCGCACGATTTCAACGACTTCGAGGTCGGCAGAAGGCACAAGCTGCCGCTGGTGAATGTCCTCGATGTCGAGGCAAGGCTCAACCTGAAGGACAACGCGGATTTTCTCGCCGGCCTGCCGAGGTCCGCTGACCTCGACGAGACCCTGACCTTGCATGGCGCCGACCGCTTCGCCGCGCGCAAGACGATCGTTGCGCGTCTGGAATCCGCAAACCTGATGGAGAGGATCGAGGCGCACACGCACATGGTTCCGCATGGCGACCGTTCGGCGGTAGTGATCGAGCCGTATCTGACGGATCAATGGTATGTTGATGCCAAGACTCTGGCGCAGCCGGCACTCGAAGCCGTGCGCTCGGGCAAGACCCGGTTCGTGCCAAGGAACTGGGAGAAGACCTATTACGACTGGATGGAAAACATCCAGCCCTGGTGCGTCTCGCGCCAGCTCTGGTGGGGTCACCAGATTCCGGCGTGGTACGGGCCGGATGGATAGTTTTTCGTTGCCGAGACCGAAGCCGAGGCGCAGGGCGCGGCGGCGAGGCATTACGGCAAGGACACGCCGCTTGCGCGCGACGAGGACGTCCTCGACACCTGGTTCTCCTCCGCCTTGTGGCCGTTCTCCACGCTCGGCTGGCCGGAATCCACCCCCGAGGTGAAGCGCTATTACCCGACCGACGCGCTCGTCACCGGCTTCGACATCATCTTCTTCTGGGTCGCCCGCATGATGATGATGGGGCTGCACTTCATGCAGGACGTGCCGCTCCGCGACGTCTATATCCATGCGCTGGTGCGCGACGAGCGCGGCGCCAAGATGTCCAAGTCCAAGGGCAACGTCATCGACCCGCTCGCCCTGATCGAGGAATATTCGGCGGACGCCTTGCGCTTCACGCTGGCCGCGATGGCGGCGCAGGGCCGCGACATCAAGCTTTCCACGCAGCGCGTCGAGGGCTACCGCAATTTCGGAACCAAGCTCTGGAACGCCGCGCGCTTCGCCGAGATGAACGCGGCGGCGACCGTGCCGGGCTTCGATCCGGCATCCGCCAGGGAGACGCTGAATCGCTGGATCGCGCACGAGACCGCGAAGGCCGCGCGCGAGGTGACCGAGGCGATCGAGGGCTATCGCTTCAACGATGCGGCCAACGCGGCCTATCGCTTCGTCTGGAACATCTATTGCGACTGGTATCTCGAGCTTGTGAAGCCGATCCTGACCGGGCCGGACGGGCCGGCCAAGGACGAGACGCGCGCCACGGTCGCGTGGGCGCGCGACGAGATCCTGAAAATCCTGCATCCCTTCATGCCCTTCATCACCGAGGAATTGTGGGGGGTGACGGCCAGGCGGGACACGCTGCTCGCGCTTGCGCCGTGGCCCGCCTTGTCCGGCCTCGACGATCCGCAGGCCGAGGCCGAGATCGGCTGGGTGGTCGATCTCGTCACGAGCGTGCGCTCGCTGCGCGCCGAGATGAACATCCCGCCCGCGACGCTGGTCCCGCTCATGCTGGTGAATGCGTCGGCCGAGACGCGCGCGCGCGCGGGGCGCTGGTCGGATTTCATCAAGCGGCTCGCACGCCTGTCCGAGTTGACGTTCGGCGAGGCGGCTCCGCAGGGCGCGGTGCAATTGCTGGTGCGCGGGGAGGTGGCCGCGCTGCCGCTCAAGGGCGTCATCGACCTCGCCGCCGAGCGCGCGCGCCTCGAAAAGGAAATGGCGAAGGCCGACGCCGACATCCAGCGCGTCGACGCCAAGCTTGCCAACGAGAAATTCGTCGCGAACGCGCCGGAGGAGATCATTGAGGGCGAGAAGGAAAAGCGCGAGGAAGCGGTTGCGCGCAAGGACAAGATCGTCGAGGCGCTGGAGCGCCTCAAGGGCGCGGCATAGGGACGTGGGAAGCATCGCCGGTGAACGTCCTCTGCCTGCACCAGAACTTCCCCGGCCAGTATGTTCATATCGCGCGCGCGCTGACCGAGCGCGGCCACAAGGTGTTCGGCGTCGGCGGCCCGACCGCCCGCGAGATGAAGGGCATCGGCTTCGTCCAGTACAAGCCCGACAGCAAGCATGTTGCGCCGGGCCATCCCTTCGCGCAGCGTTTCGCCATCGATTGCGTGCGCGCCGACTACGCGCTGCGCGCCATGCGCGCGCTGAAGGCCAGGGGTTTTGTCCCCGATCTCGTGCTCGGCCATTCCGGCTGGGGCGAGACGCTGTTCGTCAAGGACGCGTTTCCGGACGCACGCCTCATCACCTATTCGGAATTCTTCTATCGCCTCGAAGGCGCCGACGTCGGATTCGATCCGGAATTCTCCGATATCGGTCCCAACACTGCGCCGCGGTTGCGTGCCCGCAACGCGGCGATGGCGCTGAGTTTGCTTGCCAGCGAGCGCGGCCTGTCCCCGACCCAATGGCAGCGCTCGGTGCATCCGCCCGATCTGGCCGAGCGCATCAGCGTGGTCCATGACGGCGTCGACACGACGGCGGCAAGCCCCGATCCGAGCGCGACCTACACCTTGCCGGGCGGCAAGCAGGCGCGCGCGGGCGACGAAATCCTCACCTATGTCGCGCGCAATCTCGAGCCCTATCGCGGCTTCCACGTCTTCATGCGGGCGCTGCCGGACATTCTCGAGCGGCGGCCGAATGCGCAGGTGCTCATCATCGGCGCCGAGAACGTGTCCTATGGCGCAGCACCCAAGACCCACAAGACCTGGAAGGAGGCGCTGCTGGCGGAAGTCGGCAGCCGGCTCGACAAATCCCGCGTGCATTTCGTCGGCCAGGTGCCGAAGCCGATCTTCCTCAAGGCGCTGCAGGTTTCGGCCTGCCACCTCTATCTCACCTATCCCTTCGTGCTGTCCTGGTCGATGCTGGAATCGATGTCGGCGGGTTGCGCGCTGGTCGCCAGCAATACCGCGCCGGTAAGGGAAGTGGTCGAGGATGGAAAAAACGGATTGCTGTTCGACTTCTTCGACCGCAGCGCGCTCGTCGAGAAGGTCGTCGGCGTGCTGGCCGAGCCCGCGCGCTACAAGGAGATGCGCGAGGCCGCGCGGCGCACGGCGGTCGAGCGCTACGATCTGCCGAATGTCTGCCTGCCGCAGCAGCTCGCGCTGATCGACGCGGTCATGGCGGGCCCCAAGCGGAATTTCTGAGATATGCGGGATCGTTCCGCGATCAAAAGCGGATATCTGTCGCCATCGCCCTTGGAGAGCCGCCTCGCAAGTCGCCTATTGCCGACTTGCGTGGCAGCACCTCAGGGTGACGGAGATAGACAAGGTGCGCTGCGGATCCGCCTTTTCAATCGAGCTTGATCCCTGCGTCCTTGATGACCTTCGTCCAGGCGTCATATTCGGCCCTGATGAAGGCATCGGTCTGCGCCGGCGTCATTTCGATTGCGTTGCCGCCGGTCTGCTCGAAGCGCTCCTTCAAGTCGGGCACGATCGCCTTGATCTCGGCGCGCAGCGTCTCGACCACGGGCTCGGGCGTTCCCGCCGGCACGAACAGGCCGAGCCAGGATTCGATGTCGAAACCGTTCACGCCCGCCTCGGCCATCGTCGGCACGTCGGGAATGAGCGCATTGCGCCTGGGTCCCGCGAGCGCGATGCCGCGCACCTTGCCGGCGCGGATATGCGGCAGGGCGGCCGACGCCGAATCGAAGAACAGGTCGACGCGGCCCGCGAACAGGTCGGGATAGGCCGCGCTCACGCCCTTGTAGGGGACCTCCAGAAACTTGACGCCGGCAGCCTTCATGAAGGCGGCGGCGACGAGATGCTGACCGGTGCCCACGCCGGCATTGGCGATGCTGACGGAATCGGGCTTGTCCTTCGTGGCCTTCACGATGTCGTCGAGTGTCCTGTAGGGCAGGTCCTTGTTGGCGATCAGCACATAGGGAAAGGTATAAAAAAGCGCGACCGGCTTAAGGTCGCGCAGCGGATCGTAGGACAGCTTGCTGTAGAGCGCGGCGTTGAACACGATGTTGCTCAGGCCACCGACGAGCAGCGTGTAGCCGTCGGCGCCCGATGCGATGGCGGCCTGCGTGCCCACGATGGTTCCCGCACCCGGCTTGTTCTCGACAAAGACGTTCTGCGGCAGTCGCTTGGAAAGCTGCTCCGCCATCATGCGCCCGATCAGGTCGTAGGACCCGCCCGGGCCGATCGGCACGATGATCCTGACCGGACGGTCGGGATAGGTCGGCGCTTCCGCAGGCGCTGGAATGGCAACAAGCGCCGCGAGCAGCGCGCAACCGAGCCGGACCGCGATCATGGTCGTCTTCCTCCCTGACGTTGCCGTTCCGGCAATCGTTTGAGCCCAAACTATCTTATCGGCTTGCTGAGGAAAGGCGAGCCCTTCAGGCCGTAGCGCCAGGGCAGGTCGGCCGCTTTGGTGATCCCGATCCGGACGCCCACGGCAACCTCGGGCGCCTGCATGCGCGCCCGCAACTCGAATGGAGGGCGGTCGAGCGCCAGCCCGTTCTGGGCGGACGTGACCCCCAGCGCCTCGCACAGTTTCCCGGGACCCGAGCACAGCGCCCGGAGGTCGTTCAGACCGCGCCGCCGTCGCATCAGGGAAACCCCCTCGGTCGGCTCGAGAGCGCGAATGAGGATGGCGCTGGCCGAACCCGTGGCCTCGCAGACGAAGTTCAGGCACCAGTGGAGTCCATAGGATCGGTAGACATAGGCAAAGCCCGGCGGCCCGAACATGACCGCGTTGCGCGCGGTCTGGCCGTTGAAGGAATGCGCGGCAGGGTCGGCATGGTGATAGGCCTCGACCTCGACGATCGTCCCGCCGACGCCGTTGACCAGCAGGGTTGCCCCGATCAGTTCGGGGGCAATGTCGTGCACCGAGCGGTCGAAAAACGTGCGGCGGAGACGAGTCGATCTCGGCATGGCGATCGGTAACGCAATCCGGCAAATTCGCTGTGACTTCCTCGCCACATGTTTACGACATTTCGGCAACGCCGCCCGGAAGGCGCGACGGCGCCGCGATTTAGCCATACGTCTACTCGACACGAATGCCCAAGATGAAAGCTCAAGCCGCAGGCGTGAAGGGTCAGGAACAAGCTGGGCGGTGAGGGGGCGGGGGGCCTCCAAGGTCACATGGACGCCAAGACAAATCTGAAAAGCCGGCTGCCCAGCCGCCACGTCACCGAGGGCCCCGCGCGGGCCCCGCATCGCTCCTACTACTACGCGATGGGACTGACGACTGCGCAGATCCACCAGCCCTTCGTCGGCGTCGCCACCTGCTGGAACGAGGCCGCGCCCTGCAACATCGCCCTCATGCGCCAGGCGCAGGCGGTCAAGAAGGGGGTTGCCGCGGCGAACGGCACGCCTCGGGAATTCTGCACCATCACCGTGACCGACGGTATCGCGATGGGGCATGGCGGCATGAAGGCCTCCCTGCCGTCGCGCGAGGTCATTGCCGATTCCGTCGAACTGACCATGCGCGGCCACGGCTACGATGCCCTGGTCGGCCTTGCCGGCTGCGACAAGTCGCTTCCCGGCATGATGATGGCGATGGTTCGCCTCAATGTGCCGTCCATCTTCATCTACGGGGGCTCGATCCTGCCCGGCACCTTCAAGGGCAAGCCGGTCACCGTTCAGGACGTTTTCGAGGCGGTCGGCAAGCATTCGGTCGGGGACATGTCGGACGCCGATCTCGACGAGCTCGAGCATGTGGCGTGTCCTTCGGCAGGCGCCTGCGGTGCCCAATTTACCGCCAACACCATGGCGACCGTGTCGGAAGCCATCGGACTTGCGCTGCCCTATTCGGCCGGCGCGCCGGCGCCGTACGAAATCCGCGATGCCTTCTGCATGACGGCGGGCGAGAAGATCATGGATCTCGTGGTCGCCAATATCCGTCCGCGCGACATCGTCACGCGCATGTCTTTGGAAAATGCGGCGGCGACGGTCGCGGCATCGGGCGGCTCGACCAATGCTGCGCTGCACCTGCCGGCGATCGCGAACGAGGCGGGCATCGAATTTACCCTGTTCGACGTCGCCGAAGTCTTCAAAAGAACACCCTATGTCGCGGATTTGAAACCGGGCGGCCGTTATGTCGCCAAGGATTTGTTCGAAGTAGGCGGTGTTCCGCTGCTGATGAAGACTCTCCTCGATGCAGGTTTCCTGCACGGCGATTGCATGACCGTCACCGGCCGGACGATTGCGGAGAATCTCAGGTCCGTGAAGTGGAATCCCGATCAGGATGTCGTGCTGCCGGCCACCAGGCCGCTGTCGCCGACCGGAGGAGTCGTCGGGCTGAAGGGCAATCTCGCGCCCGAAGGTGCGATCGTGAAAGTGGCCGGGATGCAGACGCTGAAGTTTACCGGCCCGGCGCGCTGCTTTGACGGCGAGGAAGCCTGTTTCGAGGCGGTCCGCAACCGGAGCTACAGGGAAGGCGACGTGCTCGTCATCCGCTACGAGGGGCCCAAGGGTGGCCCGGGCATGCGCGAGATGCTGGCAACCACCGCGGCGCTTTATGGGCAGGGCATGGGCGCAAAGGTGGCGCTCATCACCGACGGCCGCTTCTCGGGCGCCACCCGCGGCTTCTGCGTTGGCCATGTCGGGCCGGAGGCGGCCATCGGCGGACCGATCGCGCTTGTGAGGGACGGCGACATCATCGAGCTCGATGCCGAGACCGGTACCATCAACGTCAAGGTTACCGACGAGGAATTCGCCAGGCGCAAGGCGGAGTGGAAGCCGCGCGAGGGCGAGTTCGGTTCAGGTTACTTGTGGAAATATGCCCGCGAGGTGGGACCCGCGCTCTATGGTGCAGTCACCCATCCCGGCGGGAAGGCCGAGAAAGTGTGCTATGCTGACCAGTAGGGTCGCGCGCATATCCTGTATCGGAGCGCTGTTCGCGCTTGCGCCCGCTTTTGCCTTCGACGGTACCAAGACGCCGGCCAACGCGCCCGCGCCGCCCGTCACGACGCGCGAGGCGATGGCAAGCTGGGCGCAATCCCTGAAAGCGGGCGAGAAGGACAAGGCGCTTTCCTCGCTGCAATACGCCGCCGAGCAGGGCCACACGCTGGCGCAATGGAAGCTCGCGCGCATGTATGCGGCGGGCGACGGCGTGCCGCGCAACGATCTCAATGCATTCCGCTATTTCAGCCGGATCGCGGATGCGCATGCCGACGACAGCCCGGACCTGCCGCAGGCGCGTTTCGTCGCCAATGCCTTCGTGCAGCTCGGAAACTATTACCTGAAGGGCATCCCCAACTCGCAGGTGAATGTCGATTTCGACCGCGCCCGCGAAATGTATTCCTACGCCGCGTCCTATTTCGGCGATGCCGATGCGCAATACAGCCTCGCGCGCCTGTACCTGGACGGCGTCGGCGTCGAGCGCGATGCGCGCCAGGCGGTGCGCTGGCTGATCCTGTCCGCCAACAAGGGTCAGCCGCGCGCGCAGGCCGTGCTGGGCAATGTCCTGTTCAAGGGCGGCGATGCAGTGCCGCGGCAGGCCGCGCGCGGCCTGATGTGGCTCATGCTCGCGCGCGACAATGCGCCGTCCGGCGACAAATGGATCGCGGACATGCACGAGGCCGCCTTCAAGCAGGCGAGCGACGACGAGCGCCAGCTTGCGCTGGTCTATCTTGAGCGCTGGCTCAAGGGCCGCCGCGACTGACGCAAGGCGGCTCCGTCATCACCACTGCGTCACGACAGGTTCGAATCCCGCCTTGGTCAGCGCATCGGCGCGCGCCTTCATCCATCCCTTGGCGAATTCCTTGTCGTCGGCGGGCGCGCTTTCCTTGTAGGCCTTCCAGGCGGCGGCCAGCGTCTCCTGCCGCTTGATCAGCGCTGCATTGTGCTTATCGTGCTCGGCGGTCCACACCCCGCGCTCCTTGTAATAGCGCACCGCCCCCTCATGCACCGGGATCGCCCAGGCAAAGACCTGGCGCTTGAGATCCCAGCCGACATTGCCCGGCGCGCCGTCCTTGTAGTCGTCGAACAGCTCCACCATCGCCTTCGTCATGTTGTAGACGAGGTCGGGATCGGTCGCCTCCATCGTCATCAGCACGGGGTAGGGATAGGTCGCGGCTTCGGCCTTCCTGTCCGCCGACAGGTCGGCGCCTTCCGAGCCGAAGGCCGGTACAAAGAACGGCGCGACCTTGTTGACGCGAGCCCAGCCCTCCTTGTCGCTATGGGGGAAGGTCGGATAGCGGATGCCGCGCGGGGAGGAGGCGATCTTGTAGGCCTGTCCGGAAATCGTGGAGGAGAAGGCCGCGTCGACCTGGTTGTTGATGATCGCGTCCATCGCCTGTCCGAAGCCGCCGAACTCGACCTTCTGCACGTCGTTCCAGGTGAGGCCCCCGAAGGCCAGCAGCGCAGTAATGTTCTGGTTCAGGGAGGGCGCGCCGACCACCCAGGCGACACGCTTGCCCTTGATGTCGGCGATGGTGTTGATGTTGGCGTCCTTCGCGGTGACGATGGTCAGGAGCGCGTCGGAATTGTTGAGGATCACCGAGCGCACCGCCTGCGGGCCCCAGTCGCGCGCGCCGAACTCGTACACGCCTTCCTGCGCGAGATAGCTGCCGCCGACGCCGTTCGCGGAGAATGGAACCTTGCCGTCGCGCAGCGGGATGTTGCGCGAGACATCGTTCTTGCCGGGCAGCACGCGCAGATTGACATTCAGCTTGTTCTTCAGCGCATTGCCGATGGCGACCGCCTGATTGTAGCCGCCCGAACCGACGTCATAGGCGGTCCAGGACAGCGTCTCCGGCAGCTTGGCCGATTGCGCGAGCGCGCAAGGCGTCGACAGCGAGAGCGCGGCAAGCGCAAGCAATGTCCGTCCTATCATGGCGATAGTCTCCCCTTTTCCGATTTTCTCACGGCTAGCGAAACAACGAGCAGGCCGAGCGCAGCCAGGGCCGCGCCGACAGCGAGATTCAGGCTGAACGACAATCCGGTCAGGCGCGGCGAGGGCGCCGCGAGCAGAATGCCGCCCGCGATCATCAGGAGCCGCGCAATTTGTCCGCCGGGACTGACCGGCACTTGTCCGAGACCGAGGACATAGCCCTGCAACGCCGCGCCGAGCAGCGCGATGCCCGCAAAGGCCGCCGCGATCGCAAGCGTCACCGTCGCGGGCTCGCCCTTGAACAGCAAGGCCGGGTTGAGCACGAAGCAGAACGGCACGAGATAGATCGCCGTGCCGAGCCGGATCGATTGCAGGCCGATGCGCATCGCCGAGACGCCCGCAATCGGCGCAGCCGCGAAGGTCGCGAGCGCGACCGGCGGCGTGATGAACGACACCATCCCCCAGTACATGATGAAGAGATGCACCGCGAGCGGATCGAGCCCGGCCTTGATCAGCGGCGGCGCCAGCACGATGGCGAGGAAGATGTAGCAGGCGGTGACTGTCATCCCCATGCCGAACACGAAGCTCGTGATTGCGCCCATCGCGAGCAGGGCGAGCGGCGCCCCGCCCGCGAGATAGACAAGATCGTTGGCGAGCGTGCCGGCAAGCCCGGTGACGGAAAGCGCGCCGATGATGAAGCCGATCGCCATCAGGATGGCGACGAGCTCGGCCAGCCCGCGCGCGGTCGCGACCAGGAAATCGACGAACCTGGAGAGGGTCATGCGCTGCTGCGGCAGCATCTGGTTGATCGCCAGCAGCAGGGCGGTCGCGTAGAAGGGGGCCAGCGCCTCGTCCTGCAGCACGACAAGCAGAAAGATCAGCAGCGCAAAGACCGGAATGAAGAACCAGCCCTCCCGGAACACCGCACCGAGCCTCGGCAGTTCGGCGGGCCGCATCCCGGCAAGGCCGAGCCGGGCCGAGTAGGCATCGACCTGTACCGCGAGCGCGACGTAGAACAGCAGCGCCGGCACGGTCGCGGCGAGCGCGATCTCGCCATAGGATTTGCCGAGGAAGGATGCCATCACGAAGGCGGTCGAGCCCATGACCGGCGGCATCAGCACCGCGCCGGTCGAGGCCACGGCCTCCACCGCGCCGGCATAGTCGGCGCGAAACCCCGTGCGCTTCATCGCCGGTATGGTGACGACGCCCGAACTGATCACATTCGAAATCACGCTGCCGCTGATCGAGCCCTGCAGTGCGCTCGAGATGATGCCGACCTGCGCCGCCCCGCCTCGCCAGCGGCCGACAAGCGCGAAAGCGAGGTCGTTGAAGAAGCGTCCGCCGCCCGTGTAGTTCAGCGCCACGCCGAACACGATGAAGCCGACCACGATCTCGGCTAAGGCGCGCATGGGAAGGCCGACGGCCGATTCCGCGCTGACGATATGGTAGGCGAGAGTGTCCGCGAAGGTCTGCGG
>JACAEG010000320.1 GCA_013388965.1 Pseudorhodoplanes sp.
AGCGTCAAGGCCGGCAGCACCACCGTGAGCCATGCGAACCGTATCGGCCCGCGGCCGAAATGGCCGAGGTCGGCATACAGGGCTTCGGAGCCGGTAACGACGAGAAAGACGGCGCCGAGAGTCAGAAAACCGACCAGACCGTGCGAGAACAGGAACGAGACGCCAATCGTCGGATCGAAAGCGCGCAGCACGCTCGGGTTCTGTCCGATATGCCACAGACCTGCCGCCGCCAGCGCCGCTAACCAGACCAGCGTGATAGGCCCGAAATAGCGCGCAACGCTGGCCGTGCCGCGCGACTGCACCGCGAACAGCGCGAGCAGGATCACCACGGCGACGGGAACGACATAGGGTTCGAATGCAGGCGTGACGATCTTCAGGCCTTCCACGGCCGACAGAACCGACAAGGCTGGCGTGATGATGGCGTCGCCATAGAACAGTGCCGCGCTGATGATACCGAGCGCGACGACGATACCCCCGCCTCCGTTCAAAGCACGCCTGGCGAGGGCCATCAGAGCGAGCGTGCCGCCTTCGCCGCGATTGTCCGCCTGGAGCAGAATGACGACATACTTGATCGTGACGATCAGCACGAGTGCCCAGACGATGAGCGACAGAATGCCAAGCACGGCTTCCTCGCTTGCGGGATTGCCCGCGCCCACTGCCGCCGTGACCGCCTCCCGGACGGCATAGAGCGGACTCGTGCCGATGTCGCCATAGACGACCCCGATACAACCGATGGTCAGTACCCAGAATCCAGCCTTGGGATGCGCTGGAGCGGAATTCCGGGCTGCGCCAGCCGTCTCGGGACTGGCCGCTGAATGGTCCACGATACGGACTCCTTCATGCTGCGCCGCACAATTGCGGGGCGCGCATCTAGCGCCGAGGGCGGGTCGGAGTCCTTGCCGCGTCCCGGCATTTGCAAGGGCCAGCCATGCAATCGCGCTGGCCCGACAAGCCGGGAATGACCTCAAGGAATTGAAATTGCTTAATATTTCTGACAAGGCCCTGTCAGACAGTGACCTGCGTCCCGATCTCCACGACCCGGCCCGTCGGGATCTGGAAGAAGTCGCTGGCATCGCTCGCGCTCTTGGCGAGCCCGATGAACATGCGGTCCTGCCAGACCGGCATGCCCGAATGCGCGGAGGGCTTGAGCGCGCGGCGGGAGAGATAGAACGACGTTGACATGATGTCGAATGTCCAGCCGAGCTTGCGCGCGATGGCCAGCGCGCGCGGCACGTTCGGTTGCTCCATGAATCCGAAGGTCAGCGTGATCCGGGTGAAGTGCGGGGAGACCGGCGTGATCTGCACGCGTTCCTCGTCGGTCACCCTGGGCGTATCCGCTGACCGGATTGTGAGCACGACATTATGCTCGTGCAGCACCTTGTTGTGCTTGAGATTGTGCATCAGCGCGGTGGGCGCAAAGTCGGGATCGCTGGTCAGGAACACGGCGGTGCCGGGCACGATATGCGGCGGCTTTTTCTCGAGGCTCCGCAACAGGCTCTCAAGCGGCACTTCGGTCTTGCGGGTCTTTTCGGCGAGAATCCTCGTCCCGCGCCGCCACGTGCTGATCAGGAGCACCATGACGCCGGCGAACAGGAGCGGAACCCAGGCACCGTCGAACAGCTTGAGGAAATTCGCCGAGAGAAACACGCCATCCACGAGAACGAAGGGAATGACGAGAAGCGCGGCCCGCCACCAGGCCCAGCCCCACAATTTCCAGATCACGATGAAGCCGAGAATGCCATCGACCACCATCGTGGTTGCGACGGCGATGCCATAGGCCGATGCCAGCGCGCTCGAGGAGCGAAACAGCAGGACCAGCATCAACACGCCGAGCAGAAGCGCCGTGTTCACCCGGGGCATATAGATTTGTCCGCGCAATTCCTCTGACGTGTGAACGATCGTGAAGCGCGGCAGGAAGCCAAGCTGGATCGCCTGCTGGACAAGCGAATAGGCTCCGGTGATGACGGCCTGGCTCGCGATCACCGTGGCGGCTGTGGCCAGCAGCACCATCGGGATCAGGAACATCTCCGGCACCATTCGGTAGAAAGGGTTTTCCAGCGCGGCCGGGTTGGAGAGCACCAGCGCGCCCTGACCGAAGTAATTGATCAGCAGCGCCGGCAGCACGAGACCGAACCAGGCGGTCTGGATCGACTTGCGCCCGAAATGACCGAGATCGGCATACAGCGCCTCGCCGCCGGTGACGGCGAGAAAGACGAGCCCGAGCGTGACGAGCGCGATCTTGCCGTGCGTCACCCCGAACTCGATCGCGTAGAGCGGATTGATCGCGAGCAGCACATGCGGGTCGTCGCTGATATGCAGCAGTCCCGCGGTCGCAAGCGACAGGAACCACACCACCATGACCGGGCCGAAAAAGGCCGCGACCTTGGCCGTGCCGCGGCGCTGCACGGCAAACAGGGCAATGAGGATCACCACCGTGATCGGGATGACATAGTCGGTGAATGCGGGGGTGACCAGCTTGAGGCCTTCGACCGCGGACAGCACCGAGATGGCCGGCGTGATGAAGGAGTCGCCCAGAAACATCGCGGCGCCGATCATCCCGAGCACGAAGACGAGCGTGGTGCGGCGCCCGAGGGCACGCGACGCCAGCGCCGTGAGAGAGAGCGTCCCGCCCTCCCCGTTATTGTCGGCGCGCAGCAGGATCAGGACATATTTGAGCGTGACGACGACAATCAGCGCCCACAGGATCATCGACAGCACGCCGAGCACAACCTCGCGCGTGACCGCCCCTCCTTCCGCGGCGGCCGTCGCGGCTTCGCGGAACGCGTAAAGCGGGCTCGTGCCGATGTCGCCATAAACGACGCCGACGCTGCCGAGAGTCAGAGCGATGAAATTGGTCGAAGGACTATGCGTGACGTTGGTGTCGACCGCCGGCGCAGCCTTGCCCGTTGATTGATCCATGGAACCGTAGCTACGTTGCGGCGCAACGAGGGGCGGCTTATAACACTCGCCTTCCCCCCGGCAACTTCATTTTAGCCCAATTCGGCGCCGGGCTAGAGGCTGCATCCCTCCCGAGGTCAGGGCTTGAAGCCGGGCGGTAACGGGGGGGCCTCCCGCATCAAGGTGATCGTGACCCGCCGATTCGAGGCGATATAGGGGTCGTCCGGGAAAAGCGGCTGGGTATCGGCCCGCCCGGCGACCATAAAGATGTGGCTTTCCGGCAAGCCTTCGGCCTGGAGAATCTGCCGGACCGCATTGGCGCGGTCCGCCGAAAGGTCCCACGGCCCGTATCCACTTTTAGCCCGCGCCGTGCCCGCCGCCGTATGGCCGCTGATCGACACCCGGTAGGGCATCGCCTTGAGCGGCCCGGCCAGCTTCTGGATCACGCGGCGCGTGCGCTCATAGGGTTCGCGCGACCCATCGGCAAACATCGAGCGCCCGTCCTGGTCGACGATTTCGATGTTGAGACCCTGCCTGGTCTCCTCGAACATGATGTGCTTGGAGACGTCCGTGATCTCCGGCATGTCCTGCAGCGCCTGCCGCAGCGACGCGGTCGCGAGCGCAAAGCCCCGGTCTTCCTTCAGCCGCAGGCCCTCGGCCTTCTGAAAATCGTGGTCATCAGGCGCCGGGGTCGGCGATGCCTCCTCCGGATTGACATGCGCGGCATTCTTGAGCTTGGGCCGCGTCGGCATCCCGTCGGCCTCGATGATGCCGGAATAGCGCACGTTCTGCTGCACGCCGAAAGCGTCGCGCATCGAGCCCGCCACGATCTGCAGCTTGGCCTGGTCCTGCGTCGAGAATGCAACGAGCATCACGAAAAACGCGACCAGCAGCCCCATCAGGTCGGCGAAGGTCACGAACCAGCCGTGACCGCCTCCGCCATGCGCATCGCCACCGCGCTTCTTCTTGGCCATCGGACAACCTCGCCGAATGCGCTCCTATGCCGGAGCCAGTTCGGCGTCCTCGTAGCGATGCTTTTCGGGCAGAT
Organism: Pseudorhodoplanes sp.; assembly: GCA_013388965.1. GTDB lineage: Bacteria > Pseudomonadota > Alphaproteobacteria > Rhizobiales > Xanthobacteraceae > Pseudorhodoplanes. Next base: position 3,947 of record JACAEG010000320.1, read on the forward strand.
AGGCGAGCAGCATTTCGCGCACAAGCGCAGGGCTCTTGGAATCGCGCATCATCAGCACGCCGTCGAGGATCAGGTCGCGATTGATCGCCTCGTCGTGAAGCTTGAGCTGCAGCTTGTCGGCGATCGGCAGGCAAAGAAGGTTCGCCAGCGCCGCTCCATAGAAGGTCGCGAGAAGAGCGACCGCCATGTACGGGCCGAGCTTCGAGGGATCGGTCATGTTGGCGAACATCTGAACCATGCCGATCAGGGTGCCGACCATGCCGAAGGCCGGCGCACAATCGCCGATCGCGCGATAGACCTTCTGTCCCTCGTCGAGCCGGGACAGGAAGTTGTCGCGATCGCGCTCGAGGTTGTCTCGAATGAAGTCGGCGTCGTAGCCGTCGGCGACGAAACGCACGCCCTTTGCGAGGAAGGGATCGTCGATCTCGACCTTTTCGAGCCCCATGGGCCCCTGCTTGCGGACGATTTCGGCAAGGCCCGCAATCTCGTCCACAAGTTCGCGCTGACTCATCCGCCGCAAGGTGAAGGCGTACTTCGCGCCCGTCGGGAGGCCGTGAAAGATCGTCGAGAGCGGAAAGCGGATCAGCGTCGCAGCAAACGCGCCGCCGAAAATGACAATGAAGGCGTGCGAGTCGAGGAACATCCCCAGTTCGCCGCCCATCAGGATCAGGGTCACGAGGACGACGCCGCCCGCGACAAGCCCGAGACTGGTGGCAATATCCATATGAATACGCACCCCCACGCCACTCTACGCGCGGCCAAACGGCCGCTGGCGCCACCTTAGGTCGGCCCGCTTAAAGGCAAGTAAAGGCTAACGCTTGGTGTGCGGGCGGCTATGTACTTTGCGCGCGCCCGCTGCCTGCGCTATTTGAAGGCAGGATCCAGCCCCCGGAAGCCCGGCTGCCTCCAAGGCGCTGAGCTGACAGCAAAAAATCGATGTGGAGGAAAGTCATGCGCGAGATCGGCCATTTCATCGGCGGCAAGACCGTCGCGGGCAAATCCGGCCGGACCGGCGACGTCTTCGACCCCAATACCGGCGAGGTGCAGGCCAAGGTTGCGTTGGCCAGCAAGGCCGAGACCGAGGCCGCCATTGCCAATGCCGCGGCCGCCCAGCCGGCCTGGGCCGCCACCAACCCGCAGCGGCGGGCGCGCGTGATGTTCAAGTTTCTGGAGCTGATCCAGAAGGAGACGGACTCGCTCGCCAGGCTCTTGTCCTCCGAACACGGCAAGGTGCTGGCAGACGCCAAGGGCGACATCCAGCGCGGCATCGAGGTGGTCGAATTCGCCTGCGGCATCCCGCATCTGCTCAAGGGCGAATTCACCGACTCGGCCGGACCCGGCATCGACCTCTATTCGATGCGCCAGCCGCTCGGCGTCGTGGCCGGGATCACGCCGTTCAATTTCCCGGCGATGATCCCGATGTGGAAATTCGCGCCCGCGATCGCCTGCGGCAATGCATTCATCCTCAAGCCGTCGGAGCGCGATCCGTCCGTGCCGATGCGGCTTGCCGAACTGATGATCGAGGCGGGCCTGCCGGCCGGCATTCTCAATGTCGTCAACGGCGACAAGGTTGCGGTCGACACGCTGCTGACCGACGCTCGCGTGAAGGCGATCGGCTTCGTCGGCTCCTCCGACATCGCCCAATACATTTATTCGACCGGCTGCGCGCACGGCAAGCGCGTGCAGTGCTTCGGCGGCGCCAAGAACCACATGATCGTGATGCCCGACGCCGACATGGATCAGGCGGTCGATGCGCTGATCGGCGCGGGCTATGGCTCCGCGGGCGAACGCTGCATGGCGATCTCGGTCGCCGTGCCGGTCGGCGAAAAGACCGCCGATGCGCTCGTCAAGAAGCTTGTCCCGCGCGTCGAGGCGCTGAAGATCGGCACCTCGACCGATCCGCAGGCCGATTACGGCCCGATGGTGACGAAGCAGCTGCTCGACAAGGTGCGCGGCTATATCGACACCGGCGTGAAGGAAGGCGCCGAGCTTGTGGTCGACGGCCGCGGCTTCAAGCTGCAGGGCTATGAGAACGGCAACTTCATCGGCGGTACGCTGTTCGATCGCGTCACGCCGGACATGACAATCTACAAGGAGGAGATTTTCGGCCCCGTGCTCTCGGTCGTGCGCGCGAAGGACTATGACGAAGCGTTGCGGCTGCCCTCCGAGCACGAATACGGCAACGGCGTCGCGATCTTCACCCGCGACGGCGATACCGCACGCGATTTCGCCAATCGGGTGAACGTCGGCATGGTCGGGGTGAATTTCGCCATCCCCGTCCCCCTCGCCTATCATACCTTCGGCGGCTGGAAGCGCTCCGGCTTCGGCGATCTCAACCAGCACGGTCCGGATTCGGTGCGCTTCTATACCAAGACCAAGACGGTCACTTCGCGCTGGCCGTCCGGCACCAAGGAAGGCGCGGAGTTCGTGATTCCGACAATGCGATGAGCGCTAAAGCCCAGCGGGGAAATGAGATGTCCGACTACCAGCTCTATTGCTTCGCTCAATCCGGCAACGCCTATCGCGCCGCGCTGATGCTCAATCTCATCGGCGCGAAATGGGAGCCGATCTGGGTCGACTTCTTCGCCAAGGGCGAACAGCGCTCGCCCGAGTATCGCGAAGGCGTCAACGAGATGGGCGAAGTGCCGGTGCTGGTCGACGGCGACAGGAAGCTCACCCAGTCAGGCGTGATCCTGACCTATCTTTCGGACAAGACCGGCCAGTTCAAGCCGAAGACCGAGGATGACCGGCTCGAGGCGTTGCGCTGGATCATCTTCGACAACCAGAAGGTCAACGGCTTCCTCGGACCCTTTCGCTTCCTGCGCTATCTGGCGCGGCCGGCGGGCGACCCGGCCGTGCTCCAGTTTCTCAAGGGTCGCATCGACAACAACCTTGCCATCCTCGACAAGCGCCTCGCCAGGGCGCCTTGGATCCTTGGCGACTATCCGAGCATCGCCGACATTTCGCTCTGCGCCTACCTGTATTATCCGGCGGAAGAATTCGGCTTCGACATTCCGGCGACCCACAAGAATATCGGGCCGTGGCTCGACCGCATCAGGGCGCTGCCGGGATGGAAGCATCCCTACGACCTGATGCCGGGACATCCGCTGCCGGGGCGTTAAAGCATTATTGCTTCAGTTTGAATCGCAAGGACGGCGATCTCACCTCTCCCTTCGGGAGAGGTCGACGCGCGCAGCGCGTCGGGTAAGGGGTCAAGGTGCAAACAATCAGCATTCAGCTCCCCCACCAATCCTCTCCCCGCGGGAGAGGGAACGGACCGTCCACGCTGCGAAGCCGGCTCAATCCTGAACGACCATGCTTCAGGCCGCCGTCAGTCCGCCGTCGATCGCGAACTCGGCACCGGTGACGAAGGCGCTTTCGTCGCTCAGGAGATAGACGCAGAGCTCGGCAACCTCCGAGGGCTTGCCGAGCCGCCGTAACGGAATGGCCTTCGCCATGCTCGCCCGCGCCTTCTGCGGGTCGGGCGCGGAGGCGGCGATGGCGTCGGCCATCTGCCCTTCGAGAAAGGCCGGATGCACCGAATTGCAACGGACCTTGGGCTCGAGCCGCGCGCCATGCAGTGCGACCGATTTCGTGAGCAGCCGCACACCGCCCTTGGAGGCATTGTAGGCGGCAAGATTGTGCCCGCCGACGAGTCCCGAGACGGACGAGACATTGACAATCGACCCGCCGCGCAGCTTGAGCAGCGGCAGCGCGCATTTGCAGCCGAGAAAGGTGCCGTCGAGATTGACCGCGATCACGCGGCGGAACGTGTCCAGGTCCGTGTCCTCGATATTGCCGAGCACGACGATGCCGGCGGCGTTCACGAGTCCGTCAAGCCGGCTCTTGCGGCGCTCGACATCTGCCAAGACGCGCTGCCAGTCGGCTTGCGAGGTAACGTCGAGAACGTGATCGATACCGGGCCCGGCCCTCAGGTCCGTCGCTACCGCCTGCCCACCCTCGCGCGCAATGGCCGCAATCACCGCTCGCCCGACGGCGCCGGCGGCCCCGGTCACCAGAACGATCCTGCCGTCGAGCCGTCCCGCCACATGCAGCCTATATGTTCGTGAAATCGCCGCCGCGGCCCTTGCCCTCGGCGAAACGCTTTGCGCCTTCCGCGCCGGATCGCTCGACCATCGCCGCGGAATTCTTCCATTCGGCGCGCAGCGCGGCGGCCTCGTCCAGGCCCTCCTGCAGAAAGACGGACGCGCGATCCGCGCGCATGCAGGCCTGCGGGAAGCGCGCGATGTCATGTGCAAGCGCCTGCGCGGCGGCGAGGCTCGCCCCATCCGGCACCACGCGCTCGCACAGGCCGATGGCGAGGCATTCGCCGGCGGGCACCTTGCGGCCGGTAAGGATGATGTCGAGTGCGCGACCGCGCCCGACGATCCGGGGCAGCCTCACCGTGCCGCCGTCGATCAATGGCACGCCCCAGCGCCGGCAATAGACGCCCATATAGGCGCTCTCCTCCATCACCCGCAGATCGCACCACAGCGCAAGTTCCATCCCTCCGGCCACCGCCGGGCCGGCAATCGCCGCGATCACGGGCTTGGACAGCCTGAGCCGCGTCGGCCCCATCGGTCCGCGTGGAATGGCGCCATCGCCGTCCGGAAAATCGAGTTCGCCCAGCGGATTTGGCTTGCCCAGCAGGGACGCCGCGAATTTGAGATCGAAGCCGGCGCAGAAGGCTCCGCCTGCGCCCCACAACACCGCGACGGATGCAGACGGGTCGGCATCGAAATCGAGCAAGGCCTGCGTCAGCGCGTCCGCGCTTGCCGGGTCCATCGCATTGCGGGCCTCGCGGCGATCGCGCACGATACTTGTCACCGGCCCGTCTTGCTCAACCCGCACGGTCATGGATCTGCCTGTCCCGGAGATGGTGTGAATTGCAAAGAGTTGCCCATCGTCCCGTGTCAATCGAGCAGGCGCACGAGCCAGAGCGCCAGCGAGGGAAAGGCGATGATCAGCGACAGCCGCACGATATCCGATGCGATGAACGGCAGAACGCCTCGATAGATCGCTGAAATGGGGATGTCGCGCGCAATGCCGGAGACCACGAAGACATTGAGCCCGATCGGCGGCGCCGTCAGCCCGATTCCGACGACGATCAGGACGAGAATGCCGAACCAGATCGCCGCCTCGTCGGGCGCGAGCCCGAAATCGAGCGCCATGACCACCGGAAAGAACACCGGCAGGGTGAGCAGGAGCATCGCGAGCTCGTCCATCACCGCCCCGAGCAGGATATAGAACAGCATCAGCGCAATGACGATCCCGAACGGCGGCAGGCCGCTGGCGCCGACAAGCTCGGCTGCCTTCGCAGGCAATTGCGACAGCGCCAGGAAGCCATCAAAGACTTCCGACCCCAGAATGATCGCAAAGATCATCGCGGATGTCTCGGCCGTCTGCAGCAGGCTGTCGCGGAATTCCGCCCAGCCAAGCGCGCCCTGCGTCACCGCGATGACGAGCATTGACAGCGCGCCCACCCCGGCCCCCTCGGTCGGCGTGAACACCCCGCCATAGATTCCGCCGACGACAACCATTGCGACCACGAGCACCGGCCAGATTGTCATCAGCGCCTTGATGCGATCCGGCCCCTCGACCTTCGCATGCGCGGGTCCTGAATCCGGATTGCGTCGCACCAGGATCGCGATGACGACGCAGTAGAACACGGCCGCGAGCAGCCCGGGAATGAGCGCCGCCTTGAACAGCTTGGCGATGTTCTGCTCGGTCGCGATCGCGTAGACGACGAGGATGATGGACGGCGGAATGAGAATGCCGAGCGTGCCGCCGATCGCCACCGTTCCGCTCGCGAGCGAGGCGGAATAGCGATAGCGCTTCAGTTCCGGCAGCGCCGCGCGCGAGAAGGTCGCGGTCGTCGCGACCGACGAGCCGCAGATGGCGCCGAAGCCGGTGCAGGCGCCGATCACCGCCATCGCCATGCCGCCGCGCCAATGCCCGATCAGGCTGGCCGCCGCCGTGAAAAGCTTGGTCGAGAGACCGGAGCGTTCCGCCAGCGCGCCCATCAGGATGAACAGCGGAATGACCGAGAGCGTGTAATTGGAGAACAGGTAGTATGGCGTCGCGTTCATGTAGCTCAGGAATGCCGGCAGGCTCGTGAAATGGATGTAGCCCACGCTCCCCGTGACGAGCATCGCCAGCCCGACCGGCATGCGGACGGCGATCAGGAGGAGCATCGCGGCGAAGCCGAGCCCTGCCACCGCCATCCCGCTCATCGGCTGCTCCGCATCAGCCGCACTGCGGTCGCCACGGCGACCAGCGCCAGCAAGGCGGCCATCGCGGCGCAGGCGGCAATCGCCCAGCCGGTCGGCAAGCCGAGCATCATGGAAACGGTGTTGCTGCGGATCGTATCATAGGCGCCGATGCCCAGCCGCCAGGCAATGATCGCGGCCATCAGCGCGTAGACAATGTCCCAGAGCGCATCGAGCCCCCGCTGCGCCGCAGGCGACAGCCAGGTCGTGAAGGTATCGACCATGATGTTGCCGCGGCGCGACTGACATAGCGGCAGGAAGGAAAAGACCGCGAGCGCAGTGCCGATCTGCACGAGCTCGATATCGCCGGGCACCGCGCTCGTGAACAGCCAGCGCAACACCACATTGACGGTCACGACGGCCGATACGACGACGAGAACGAACCCGCCCGCGACGGCTAGCGGCCTGGTGATGGCCGCAAGCGCGCCGCGGGCCGGTTCGTTGCTCTCGATGGACGGCCCGGACATTCCGGGCGTCAGGCTTTTTCGTATTTCGCGATCAGGCCACGCGCCGTTTCAAGCAGCTTGCCGCCGTCCTGGCCCTTGTCCTTCATGGACTTGATCCAGGCCTCGACCACCGGCTCGGTCGTCTTGCGCCAGCGCGCCGCCTCGCCTTCGTCCAGGACGGTGATCGTGTTGCCGCGCTTCTTCACCATGTCGGAGACGACGACGGCCTGCTCGTCCCACACCGCACCCGCCATCGCTGCCGCAACCTGTCCGGAATTGGCATCGAGGATATTCTTCAGGTCGGCGGGCAGCGACTCGTATTTCGGCTTGTTCATCGCGAGGATGAAGGTCGTGGTGTACAGCGTGGGCGAGCCGGGGATTTCGGTGTGGAATTTCACCAGTTCCTGCACCTTGATCGCGGGCACCACTTCCCACGGGACGACGCAGCCGTCGATGGCGCGCTGCGCCAGCGCTTCCGGCACCTGCGGAATCGGCATGCCGATGGCATTCGCGCCGAGCGTCTTGAGCGCCTCGCCGGCAAGCCGCGTCGGAAAGCGGATTTTCAGCCCCTTCAGATCGTCCATCGTCTTGACCTGCTTGTTGGCGTGCACGAGCCCGTGGTCGTGCGCCCAGAAGCAGATCGGATGAACCTCCCTGAATTCATCTTTCAGATTTGTCTGCGAGAATTCCTGCAGGGCCTTCGAGTTTGCGAGCGCGCGCTTGGCCGGCACGAACGGCAATTCGAAGGTCTCGATGATCGGGAAGCGGCCGGGCGTGTTGCCCGGCAGCGTCCACACGATATCCGCCACGCCGTCGCGCGCCTGATCGAACAGCTGCGGCGGAGTGCCGCCAAGCTGCATGGCGGGAAAGATGTCGATCTTGATGCGGCCGCCTGAATCCGCCTCGACCTTCTTGGCCCAGGGCGCCAGGAACTTCGCGTGTCCGTTGGACACCGGGGGCAGAAAGTGATGCATCTTCAGCGTGACTTGCGGCGTCTGGCCGAAAGCGACGCGCGACACTGCCGGAGCGGCGATTGCAGCTCCGGCGACGGACAGGAATTTGCGGCGATCGAATGTCATGGCTTTCCTCCCGGAAAGGTCCGTTGGCCGGACCGTTGCATTAGCAACTATGCTAGCGCATTTCCGGGGCGACGCCATAGCCGCCTTTGGCGCGGGGGCGTTCGGGTCCGGTTTGCCCGGCCGAAGGCAATATCGCTGCGGTCGTCGTCAGCCGGCGGCGTGGCGCGTCATCGCCGCCTTGACATCGGCGAGGAGCCTCTCGCCATCGAACCCGCGATCCTTCGACTGCCGGATCCAGTTCTGGATCGCAGGCTCGGAGGCCTTGCGCCAGCGCGCGGCATCGCCGTCGTCGAGCTTTGCAATGGTATTGCCGCGCTGGCGTGCAAGCTGTTGGGCAAGTGCCGCCCGGTCGTCCCACATGCGCCCGGCGATCGACACCGCGGCAATGCCGGAATTCTCGTCGATCGCCTTCTTCACATCCGGCGGCAGCAGGTCATAGCGCGTCTTGTTCATCGCGAGCACAAAGACCTCCGCCGAGATCGCGGTGCTTCCCGGGATTTCGACATGATGCCGGACGATTTCGTGCAACTTGATGGGCGCGGCCGCCTCCCACGGGATCAGGCAGCCTTCGATCGCCTTGCGGGCAAGACCGTCGCGCACCTGCGGGAGCGGCACCGCGACGGCGGTGCCGGCGAGGGCGCGGACGGCATCGCCTGCCAGCGGCGACGGAACGCCGAGCTTGAGCGTCCTGATATCGGCGGCGTTATGAACGGGCCGCGACGCATGCAGCACGGCGCCATCGCTCACGCACAATCCGATGACCTGAACGCCCGGGAAGTCGTTGCGAAGATCGCTGTCGAACAGGCTTTGCGCGACGCGGCAATTGGCGACGGCGCTCATGCTGGCGACGAAAGGCAATTCGAAGATTTCGGTTCTCGGAAAGACGCCAACATTTTGCCCGATCCGGGTCCATACCAGATCGACGACGCCGTAGCGCGCCTGATCGTACAATTCGCGCGCGGAGCCGCCGAGCTGCATGGTCGGATAGAGGTCGATCCTGACCCTTTTGCCGGACGCCTCCTCCACCCGCTTCGCCCACGGCACCAGCACATGCGAATGCACATTCGCAACCGGCGAGAGGGCATGCTGCAGTCTGAGGACGATGGGAGCGTCCTGCGACCAGGCGGTACGCGCCAGAAACGGTGCGGCCAGAACGGCGGTGGCACCCCTGAGCACATGACGGCGACTGGCGGTCATTCGCCTCCCCCTCACAGCCGCCCGCGGGGCGGCATCGTTCCCGAGTCGCGGCCGAGGTGCCACGCGCATGGGGCGAAACTACGGCCGGCGATGGCCGTGGCCATGCCCGTGATGATGGTGGAGGAGGTGGTGGTCGTCGTCGTGACGGTCGTGCGCATGGTGATGACCGTCCCCCTCCCCGCGCGCATAAGCACCGCCCTCCGGCTCGAATGGCGCTTCGATCCGCGCCATAGTCACCCCCAATCCGTTAAGAAGGGATTCAACCGCCGGCTCGTCGCGGACGCGCAGGCGGCGCGCGGAGATTTCTGCAGGGATATGCCGGTCGCCGAGATGAAAGGCGATCCGGGCCAGCGCGGAGACATGCTGCGCCCTGATTTCGAGCAGAGGCTCCGGCTTCGCCACGATTTCGACCAGCGAGCCGTCCTCCAGGACCAGACAATCGTCGGTCCGCAGCCGCACGGCCGGCAGGTCGAACTCGACCCGCGTGCCCTTCAGGCCAGTGGCCGAGCCCTGCGGCCCTTTCCGCCGCTCGAAATCGAGGATCAGCGCATCGATGACAGGGCCGCTGCGCGGTCGTCCCGCCGGTATCACATGGGTCGCACGCATCAGCGAGGAATGCCGGTCAGTTGAGACGCTCGGGCCGCTCGTCGGGCGCGTCCTGCCGCATGCCGAGGGTCGTTGCTTGCGCATCGTCCTCGCGGTGTTTTGCAGGCGTAATCGCCGCCGCCTCGTCCCGCGTCTTGTATTTGCGGTAGGAAAGCCAGCCGAAGGGCAGCGCAACGATGTAGGCCAGTGACCCGGCGGTGAGCACCTCCCACGGATAGCTCACGAGCAGCGCCACGAACAGCACGATCACGACGAAGACCGGCAGCACCGCCTCGGACGGCACGCGGGTCCCGACCTTCTTGCCGGAATAGACCGGAAGCGTCGAGACCATCAGGAAGGCGACCGCGAGCGTGTAGAGCAGCGTCAGGACGGCGATCTTCGGTGCGCCGAGCAGGTTTATGTAGATCGGCAGGAGAACGATGATCGCGCCCGCCGGAGCCGGCACGCCGGTGAAGAAATTCGCTGCCCAGTCCGGCTTGTTCGGGTCGTCGATCATGACGTTGAAGCGCGCGAGCCGCAGCCCCGCGCAGATCGCGAAGACAAGGCCCGCGATCCAGCCGACCGAGCGCAACTCGTTCAGGCCCCAGAAATACAGGATCAGCGCCGGCACCACACCGAAATTGACGAAGTCGGCCAGGCTGTCGAGCTCCGCGCCGAAGCGGGACTGCCCCTTGATCATGCGCGCGACTCGCCCGTCGATGCCGTCGAGCGCCGCGGCGAACACGATTGCGCCAAGCGCCCATTCGAGCTTGCCTTCGATCGCCAGCCGAATGGCGGTCAGCCCCGCGCACAGCGCGAGCAGGGTGATGACATTGGGCACCAGCACACGGACCGGGATCGCCCGGAACCGGCGCCGGCGCATCTCATTTCGCTGCGGATCGAATGGCGGGAACATGATCCCTAAATCATAGCAACCCGCGGGCCGAATGGCCATTCCCGGCCGCGTCGGGCGTTAACGCTTTACCCGACCCGGAAGCTGCGGTTGCCGTCGCCCGCCTTGAGATCGGCGATGACGGTTTCGCCGGCAATGGCGGTTTGCCCCTCCGCCACCAGCACGCGCGCGCCTTCCGGCAGATAGACGTCGAGCCGCGAGCCGAAGCGGATCAGGCCGAACCGTTCCCCGGCCGCCACCGCCTCGCCCTCGCGCTTGAAGGAGACGATGCGGCGGGCGACGAGGCCGGCAATCTGGACCACGCCGATACGCGCGCCGGGTACGACGATGACGAGCGCGTTGCGCTCATTGTCCTCGCTCGCCTTGTCGAGATCGGCGTTCAGGAATTTGCCCGGACGATAGACGATGCGCTCGATGCGGCCCGAAACGGGGCTGCGGTTCACGTGGCAGTCGAACACGCTCATGAACACCGAGACCCGCGGCAGCGGGCGCTCGCCAAGCTCAAGCTCGCGCGGGGGCATGGTGTTGACGATGCGGCTGATGCGCCCGTCCGCGGGCGAGATCACGAGCCCGTCGCGCACCGGCGTGACGCGCGGCGGATCGCGGAAGAAATAGGCGCACCAGGCGGTGAGAATGAGCCCCAGCCAGCCGAGCGGCGTCCAGATCCAGAACAGGATCAGGCTGAGCAGCGCGAAGCCCCCGATGAAGGGATAGCCCTCCGGATGGATGGGAGCGATCTGGGAACGGATGGAGGCGACGATGGACATGATCAGTTAAGGAGGTCTGCGCTTCCCCCTCTCCCTCCTGGGGAAAGGGCGGCGCGCGACGCGCGCCGGCTGATGACACTTGATTCGGCCTTGCAACACTACTCCGCCACGTCGATGGGCGCGACCACGCGCGGTGCGGCACGGGGCAGCTCGAGTTCGTCGTCCGCAACCGGAGGCGGATTGCGATTCGGCGCGGTATCGCTGTCGCCGACCAGCTCGAGCGTCTCGCGCGCAGCTTCGGCCTCGCGCTGCCTGTTCCACATGCTGGCATAGAGGCCGCCCATCGCGAGCAATTGCGGGTGCGTGCCGCGCTCCGCGATACGGCCGCCGTCCAGAACGATGATCTCATCGGCCCCCACAATGGTCGAGAGCCGGTGCGCGATCACGAGCGTGGTGCGGTTCTGCGACACGCGGTCGAGCGCATCCTGGATGTCGCGCTCGGTATGGCTGTCGAGTGCCGAGGTCGCCTCGTCGAGGATCAGGATCGGCGGCGCCTTCAGAATCGTGCGCGCGATGGCGACGCGCTGCTTCTCGCCGCCGGAGAGCTTCAGCCCGCGCTCCCCGACCTCGGTCTCGTAGCCCTTCGGCGACTTGCGGATGAAGTCGTCGATCTGCGCGAGCCGCGCGGCCTCCTCTACCTCTGCGTCGGTCGCCTCCCAGCGGCCATAGCGGATATTGTAGCGGATGGTGTCGTTGAACAGCACGGTATCCTGCGGGACCATGCCGATGGCCTCGCGCAGCGACACCTGCGACACGTCGCGGATGTCCTGCCCGTCGATCAGGATGCGGCCCCCTTTGATGTCGTAGAACCGGAAGAGAAGCCGCGAGATCGTCGACTTGCCCGCGCCGGAAGGGCCGACCACCGCGATGGTCCGCCCGGCCGGCACCTCAAAGCTGATGCCCTTCAGGATCGGCCGGTCGGGCTCGTAGGCGAACGACACGTTGTCGAAGCGCACGCTGCCCGCACTGATCTTGAGCGCCGGCGCCCCGGGCCTGTCCTTGATCTCGGGATCGCGCGCCAGAATCTGGAACATGACCTCGATGTCGGTCACCGCCTGCTTGATCTCGCGATAGACCATGCCCATGAAATTCAGCGGCTGGTAGAGCTGGATCATCATGGCGTTGATCATGACGAAATCGCCGACGGTGTTGGTGCCGTTGCGGATGCCGTAGGCGCACATCACCATCGTCGCGGTCAGGCCGGCGGTAAAGATCGCGGCCTGCCCAGCATTGAGGACCGCGAGCGAGGTATAGGATCTTACGCTCGCATCCTCGTAACGCTCCATCGAGCGGTCGTAGCGGCGGGTCTCGCGCTCCTCCGCGGTGAAATATTTCACGGTCTCGTAATTGAGCAGCGAATCGATCGCCTTGGTGTTGGCGTCGGTATCGCTGTCGTTCATCTTGCGGCGGATGTTGATGCGCCATTCGGTCGCGTAATAGGTGTAGCCCATGTAGATTGCGACAGTGAGAAGAATGACGACCACATAGCGCCAGTCGAATTGCCACAGCAGCACGGCGGTGATCAGCGCGACCTCGACGACGGTCGGCACGAGTTGCAGGATCACCATGCGCACGATGACTTCGATGCCGTTGCGCCCGCGTTCCAGCACGCGCGTCAGCCCTCCCGTCTTGCGCTCGAGATGGAAGCGCAGGGAGAGCATGTGCATGTGCTCGAAGGTCAGGAGCGCAAGCCGGCGCACGGCGTGCATCGCGACCTTGGCGAAAAGGCCGTCGCGCAGCTGCGTCAGCCCCGCCATCACAATGCGCATGCCGCCATAGGCGAGCGTCATCACGATCGGAGCGGCGACCACCCAGCCGAGCCAGGGCGCATCGCCGGACGCCTGCCCGGCGAGCGCGTCGGTCGCGTATTTGAAGGTGAAGGGAACCGCGATGGTTGCGAGCTTGGCGCCCAGCAGCAGCACCATCGCGATCATGACGCGGCGCTTCAGGTCGGCGCGGTCGGAGGGCCAGATATAGGGCCACAATTGGACCAGCGTCCGCACGAGCGAGGCCCGCAGCTTGGCGGCGCGCTGGCGATCGTCCCTGGGCGGGGAGGCTGGCTGGCTCATTGGGCGGGCTGGCTGAATTCTTCTCTGATTTCGGGGTCATATAGGCGCTTCCCCGCGCGAATGCACCTGTTTGCGCTTGGATTGGGGCTGCCAACGACCTAAATCGGATTGAGCGATTCCGCCTTACCCCACCCTGTAACGAGTGCCAGACTGCACCCATGACAGCGATCCAGAACGTTTGCGTCTATTGCGGCTCCGGGCCGGGAAATGACCCCCGTTTCGTTGCGGCCGCGCACGAGCTCGGCGCGATCCTTGCTGAGAACAAGATCGGGCTCGTCTATGGCGGCGGCTCCGTCGGCCTGATGGGCGCGGTCGCCGCTTCCGTGCTGGCCAAGGGTGGAAAGGCCGTCGGCATCATTCCGGAATTCCTGCAAAACCGCGAGCGCCCGATTCTCGACGGACAGGAACTCGTCATTACGAGAGATATGCACGAGCGCAAGCGGCTGATGTTCGAACGGTCGGATGCCTTCGTGGCGCTGCCGGGCGGCATCGGCACGCTGGAGGAGCTGATCGAGCAGCTGACCTGGGCGCAGCTCGGGCGGCACCGGAAGCCGATCCTTGCCGTCAACGTGGCCGGCTTCTGGGACCCGCTCTGCGCGCTGATCGACCACATGAAGGCGCTCGATTTCATCCACACGGCATCGCAGGTGAATCTGCTGGTGACCGACACCGTCGAGGAGGTCCTGCCCGCCCTGCGAAAGGCCGCGCGCGCGGTGCCCGAAGCCGAGAAATTCATGGAAGCGGGCGCGGCGGAGCGGATGTAGCTCGCTCGGCCTTGCTATTTCACGAACGTGACGGCCTCGATGCGATTGCCGTCCGGATCGCGGATGAACGCGGCGTAATAGCCATCCCCGTGCTGGGGCCGCAGCCCCGGCGGCCCGTCCGACGCGCCGCCCTGCGCCAGTGCAGCCGCATGAAAGGCATCGACGGCCGCGATGTTGGCGGCCCGGAGGGCGATATGCATGCCGGAATTGTCGGGATGCGCCTGCATGCCGGGGCGCAGGTTGAGCCAGAACTCGGAATACCTCTTGCCGAAGGCGACGGTGGCGGGCCGCATCTCCAGCCTGGCATAGCCGAGCGGCGCCAGCACCGCCTCATAGAAGGCCGTCGCGCGGGCGAGATCGCGCACGGCGATGGACACGTGATCGATCATCTGTCTGCGGTGCTATGGAGCTGGGTCAGCATTTATCCATATCCGTCGCCCTGGGGTGCCCGCGCGCAGCGCGGGCCTCTGAGCGCGACGGCCAATATGCCTCGCCATTCTGGCCGTTCATCCCTCGAGGCTCGCCGCGCTCGCACCTCGGAATACCTATCCCGGCGCGCCGGCCTTGACGAGCTTGTAGACGATCGAATCCATCAGCGCCTGGAAAGAGGCATCGATGATGTTGGGGGAGACCCCGACCGTGGTCCAGCGCTCGCCGTTCTCGTCCTGGCTCTCGATCAGCACGCGCGTGACTGCCTCGGTGCCGCCGTTGAGGATGCGCACGCGGTAATCGACGAGTTCGAGGCCGTCGATATATTTCTGATACTTTCCGAGATCCTTGCGCAACGCCACATCGAGCGCATTGACAGGACCGTTCCCCTCCCCCGCCGAAATCAGCTCCTTGCCGTCCACCAGCACCTTGACCACCGCGAGCGAGACGGTGACCTTCTTGCCGACCGCGTTGACCCGCTGCTC
>JACAEG010000321.1 GCA_013388965.1 Pseudorhodoplanes sp.
GGTGGGACATGAACCGCTTGATAAAGCAGGTGTTCTTGGCGGCTGCCGTGACTCTTTGCGCTTGCGCGGCCTCCGCGCAAACGGCTCCGCAAGACGACAGCGAGAAGGAAATCGAGCGCTATCGTCAGATGCTCTCGGACCCCTTCTCCAATCCGGGCTTCCTCGCGGTCGATCGCGGCGAGGCGCTTTGGACCACGCCGCGCGGTCCCAGGAATGTCTCGCTCGAAGCCTGCGACCTCGGCGAGGGGCCTGGCAAGCTCGAGGGCGCTTTCGCAAAGCTGCCGCGCTACTTCGCAGACGCCGACAAGGTCATGGATACCGAACAGCGGCTGCTGTGGTGCATGGACAAGCTGCAGGGCCTCGACATCAAGGAGATCGTGGCACGGCGATTCTCAGGTCCGGGTCGCGTGTCCGATCTTGAAGATCTGACGGCGTTCATCGCCAACAAGTCGACCGGCATGAAAATCCAGCCGCAGCTCAAGCATCCGAAAGAGCAGGAAATGGCAGCGGTCGGCGAGGAGCTGTTCTATCGCCGCGGCGGCGTCATGGATTTTTCCTGCGCGACCTGCCACGGAGACGAGGGGAAGCGCATTCGCCTGCAGGGCCTGCCCAATCTTTCGGTGCCGGGCGAAGCCGCGAAGGCGACGATGGCATCCTGGCCGACCTATCGCGTCTCGCAAAGCGCGCTGCGGACGATGCAGCACCGCCTGTGGGACTGCTATCGCCAGCAGCGCTGGCCGGTGCCGGAATATGCATCGGACAGCCTGACCGCGCTGACGATGTTCCTGAACAAGCAGGCAGCCGGCGGCGAGATCAACGTGCCGTCGATCAAGCGCTGAACGGAGGCCATCATGACCAGAACAATTCTCGCCACCGTCGCACTCGCCGTCGCAGCAACTTCCTTTCACGCATTCGCGCAGGACAAGGCTGCGAAGCCCAGCGCGGCCACGGTCGAAGCGTATCTGAAATCGACATTCGGCAAGGCGCCGCCGGAATGGCAGGCGCGCATACAACCGGACGAAACTCTCGCCATCTGCAACGCGACGAGAAACAATGTCTCCTCGGCCCAGATCGAGGAAATCATCAAGCGCGAAATCGCCAAGGTGAAGTTCCCTGCCAGCGGAAAGTTCGTAGGCGACTGGAAGGCGGGCTTGAAAGTGGCCAATAACGGGCGCGGCGGCCAGTTCTCCGATCCTCCCGGCACCGAGGCGGGCGGCAATTGCTTTGCCTGCCATCAGCTCGATCCGAAGGAAGTCAGCTACGGCACGCTCGGCCCGAGCCTGAAGGCCTATGGCAAGGACCGCAAATTCGACCCGGAAGAAGCGAAGAACGCCTACATCAAGATCTACGATTCGCACGCAGTCGTGCCGTGTTCGAATATGCCGCGCTTCGGCGCCAACAACGTGCTGAGCGAGCAGCAGATCGTCGATGTGGTCGGCTACCTGTTCGATCCGGAATCGCCGGTCAACAAATAGCCCGCGCCGGAATGCAGCAAGCGCCGGTCACGTCGACTGGCGCTTGAGCCAATCCGGGAAGGGCGCGCTCTCATAGCCCTTCTCGCGCACATAGCGGAACATTGCGAGGAATTGGGGCGGCTCGAGCAAGCCGGCCATGCGCGCCACTTCGCGCGCCTGCGGCTTGCGCTGCGCGAGCCCGGAGGGGGATTCGGGAAAGAACAGAATCGTGGGCGTGAAGCGCACGCCATAGGCCTCACCCAGCGATTTCTCTGAAAGTTTCCTTCCGTCGAAATCGGTGACTTCGCGCGCGCCGATATGGTTGAGATGCAGAATCTCGAAATTGGCGCGGATGTAGCCCTCGATCGCAGGGTCGGCGAGATGCACTTCATGCAGCCGCCGGCAGCCGGGGCATCCCTTCAGGCCCCACAGGATCGCAAGCCGCTTGCCGTTGCGTGTGGCCGTTTCAAGGTCCTCGGAGAGATCCAGGAAGCTCTCGAGATACCAGTCGAGCTGGTAAAGGCCGTCGTCACCCAGTTTGGCGCGGGCAAGCGAGGGCGTTGCGGCCATCGCCGCCAATCCGGCTCCGATCAATGCGCGACGCGTCAGCATGACTTTCCTCCCCTATCCGATGGTGCCGAGCACCGGCACGGCCTGCAGCAGCCATCCTGCAATCACCGGCATGGCTCCGGTCATGAACAGAATTCCGGTGACGACGAGACTTGCCCCCATCGTCTTCTCGATCGCGGGCGTGTAGCGGCGAAAGCGCGACAGAAAATTCAGAAACGGCCCGGCGAACAAGGCCGCCAGCATGAACGGCAAGCCGATCCCGAGCGCGTAGGCGGCCAGCAGGACGGCCCCGCGCGCCGCCGTCGCTTCTGCGCCCGCAATCAAGAG
Source organism: Pseudorhodoplanes sp. (assembly GCA_013388965.1). GTDB lineage: Bacteria > Pseudomonadota > Alphaproteobacteria > Rhizobiales > Xanthobacteraceae > Pseudorhodoplanes. The sequence continues at coordinate 2,352 of JACAEG010000321.1, forward strand.
GATCGTGGCCAGCACGGGCCCGACACAGGGCGTCCAGCCGAAGGCAAAGGCAAGGCCGACTAGATAGGCCCCAAACAGGCTTGCCGGCTTGCCCGAAGCCTGGAATCTGACGTCCCGGTAGAGCCAAGGGATCCTCGGCCATCCGAGAAAGTGCAGGCCCATCAGCAAGATGATCGCGCCCGCAATAATCGCCAGCACCCCGAAATGCTCGGTCACCCACGAGCCGACCGTGGACACTGTTGCCCCGAGCGCGACAAAGACGGTCGCGAAGCCGAGCACGAAAAGGCCTGCCATGAACACAATTCGCCGGTTTTGCACCGGCTGGGGCCCGGCCTCCGTCAGTTCATGCAGGCTGACCCCCGCCAGGAAGCACAAATACGGGGGCACAAGCGGCAGGACGCAGGGACTCAGGAAGGAGAGAATCCCCGCGAGAAACGATCCGGCAATCGTGACGTCGAGCAAGGCCAATCACCACTGGTCGAAACATATGAATACGACTATGTTTCGTACATGAACACAATCAGGATCTCGGCAATCCGGCTATTCGGATTCGCGCTGGCTGCGCTCGGGGGGCTCGCTGCCGTCCCGGCCCCGGCGGCCGAGCTTGTCATGTTCGAACGCGAGGGCTGCGCCTGGTGCGCGCGCTGGGACCGCGAAATCGGGCCGGTCTATCCGAAGACGCCGGAAGGCGCCGCCGCGCCGCTGCGTCGAATCAATCTTGACCGGACCGCCGCAACCGAGCCCGGATTGAGAGCGCCGGTGCGCTTCACGCCGACATTCGTACTGCTCGACAACGGCCGGGAGATCGCCCGGATTACAGGCTATATGGGCGAGGATGCGTTCTGGGGGCTGCTTGGCAAGTACCTTGCAAGCGCCTACAAGGCCGGCCTCTGACGCAAAAATTGGCCAATCGCGATGGAATCGATCGTTTCAAAGGCTCTTGAGAACGAAATGCGCGACGGAGCCGAGTTCTCGCCCGAACTCGACCGGCTGATGCGCAAGGCCCGCAAGGCCAGCGATTTCCTGAAAGCGCTCTCGCACGAGAACAGACTGCTTCTGTTGTGCCTTCTGGCCGAGCGCGAGCGCACCGTCACCGAGCTCGAGAACATCCTGTCCCTCCGCCAGCCGATGGTGTCCCAGCAGCTCGCGCGTCTGCGGCTCGACAAGCTGGTCGAGACCCGGCGCGACGGAAAGGCCATCTATTACAGCCTGGCCGACGACGATGTGCGCCGCATCATTGCAGTGATCTATGATATCTTCTGCAATGGCCCCGATGTGGACGAACCCAAAAAGCGCTCCTGATCGGTCGCCGCCCCCGCGCGGCTGATCATGGAACCGCTGCCGCCCCTTCTGATCATGCTTGGCGGTGCAGTGATCGGCGCCGCCTGCGGATTCACCGTGCGCCGCGCGCGTCTGTGTTCCTTCGGCGCGATCGAGGATGCGTGGATGGGCCATGATACGCGGCGCTTGCGCATCTTCGGGCTCGCGCTCGCGGTCGCGCTCATCGGCACGCAGATCTTCATTCTGTCGGGCCTTCTGACACCGCACCTCTCGACCTATGTGCCGACAGCAATACCCTGGCTGGCGATCCTGCTCGGCAGCACGCTGTTCGGAATCGGCATGGCGCTCGTCGGCACATGCGGCTTCGGATCGCTGGTCCGGCTGGGCAATGGCGATCTGAGAAGCCTGATCGTGATGATCGTGTTCGGCGCAGTGGCTTACGCGACGTTGCGCGGGATGCTGGCGCCGTTGCGCATCGACGTGCTGGAAGCGCCCACGATTCCGGTGCCCGGCCTCAATCCCGGCGATCTTCCCTCCGTCACGGCGTGGCTCGGCCTTGGCGACCTGCGCGCGCAAATCGCATTGACGGGCGCCGCATTGCTGATCGTCGCCGTCGCTGTCGACCGGCGCCTCTTGCGCTCGCCGCGCCTGCTCGTCGCAGGATTGACTTTGGGCGTCGGCGTCGTGCTTGGATGGTGGATGACCGGCATCGCCGCCGACGAATTCGCCGCACCCGCGCGCCCGCAGAGCCTGACTTTCGTGTCGCCGATCGGGAGAACGCTGTACGGCGTTCTCACCGAGCCCAGGAGCCTGCTCGATTTCGGCGTCGGCAGCATTTTCGGCGTCGTAGTGGGCTCGCTTGCCTCGGCGCTCTACGACCGCGAATTTCGCTGGGAGGCGTTCGACGACCACCGCGAGATGCGCCGCCATCTGGCGGGCGGCGCGCTGATGGGTTTCGGCGGAATCTTGGCCGGCGGATGCACGATCGGACAGGGCATCACCGCGGGCTCGCTCATGGCGCTGTCATGGCCGCTCGCGGTCGCGGGCATGATGATCGGCGCCCGTATCGGCATCGCGCTGCTGGTCGAAGGCTCGGTCGGAGAATTGTTCCAGCGCTACATCTGGCGCTGGAAGGCATGAGGTGGACGCGACATTCACGTCGCGCATGTCGTCGAGGGGAAAACATTGGCGCGCCGGAAGGGATTCGAACCCCTGACCCCCAGATTCGAAGTCTGGTGCTCTATCCAGCTGAGCTACCGGCGCGCGGCACGCGCATCATAGTGGCGCGGGCGCACGGATCAACTCGACAGGCGCGCGGGAAAGGCACTGCGCATCACGCCTGGCTCATCCACGGCTGCGTTGCCAGGGCGAGAACGAGATAGCGGCCGATTTTCGAGAGCGAGACCAGGAGGAGAAAGCGCCACAGCGGCTCGCGCAGCACGCCGGCGATCACAGTGAGCGGATCGCCGATGACCGGAGCGAAGCTGAAGAGCAGCGACCAATGACCCCAGCGCGCATAGTGACTTTCGGCGCGCTGCATCGCCGCCTGCGAGACCGGAAACCAGGCCTTGTCCCGGAATCGTTCGATGAAGCGGCCGAGCAGCCAGTTCACCGTCGAGCCGAGGATGTTGCCTGCGCTCGCGACAGCAAGCAGCAGCACAGTCGAATGGTGTCCCGCCAGCAGCAGCGCGACGAGCGCGGCTTCCGATTGACCCGGAACCAGCGTCGCGGAGAGGAAGGCCGAGACGAACAGGCCGGCATAGACCGCAAGGTCAACCATCACCGCCCTGTCGGAACGAAATGCCACGGACCGGCGAGAATTGGCGCGCCCGAAGAGATTCGAACTCCTGACCCCCAGATTCGTAGTGAGACAGCCTAAATAATCGTTTAAAATCAATATCTTATGGAGGCACTATCTGCCACGAGTTAGAGGGTCGTAGGCCGCTCCTTCCGCACCACCATCGATTCCATATCCGGATATTGGATTGGACGGGGGGTGGTCAGGACGATTTGCAGTCCGTCCAGATTTGGACTATATCTATATCTGGAAGGAAGGACGAATGTCGCCCCAACTCAGACGAAAGACGCCGACCGCAGAGTCCCAGCAGCTCGACAAGGCTCGCTTCGCGGCTGCCAATCGGCGACGCCTCAGCCCGTCGGCGCTGCGAACATTTATCGCCATCGCGGACCTGTGGGGTTTGACGGAAGAGCAGCGTCTCCTGGTGCTCGGCTATCCTTCTAGGTCGACCTACCATAATTGGTGCAAGCAGGCGCGTGAGCACGGCAGCTTCGTGCTCGACGTCGATGTGCTGACGCGCATTTCTGCGGTGTTCGGCATTCATCAGGCGCTCGGAATTCTGTTTCCGACCGAGCGGCTTGGTGTGGAATGGCTGCGGACTCCGCACAATGCAATCGTCTTTGGGGGGCGGCCGCCGCTTGATCTTGTAACTAGCGGTTCTCAAGACGCCTTGCTGACCGTCCGGCGCTTCTTGGATGGGGCGAGAGGTGGCATCTACATGCAGCCCAACGAGATCGATCGGGCATTCGTGCCCTACAGCGATTCAGAACTCGTCTTCCGGTGACGCGCCGTGGCTCCTGCACCGCGCCCGGCCTACCGTCTCATTCCCTCGCAATTTCCACCGATCGGGCTGTTCGATACTGTTGCCATTGCCGCTGATCTGGCGGCCGTGATGGACCTGGTCGGGTGGACCAATGACCGGCTTGTGGCGGAGCGCGTTGCGCGGTTGCCGCAAAGCGAATGGGTCTATGGGACGCCGAACGCCAGCATCGTGATGGCCGCCTTCCTCCACGTCGCATCTGGCGGGATGCGGTTCAATCGTCCCGAACTTGGCGCCTGGTACTCATCTGATGACATCCGCACTGCTGCCGCAGAGGTCGGCCATCACCTTCGACGCGAGGCTATCGCACGCAGTGTTCCGACAATGAGTCGTACCTACCGCACCTACACGGCAACGCTGCTGGGCGACTATCTCGACATCCGTCGGCAGCAGGCGAAATATCCCGATGTCTATGCCAGCGACCGTTATGACGCGTCACAAAAGTTCGGCGAGGACCTACGCGCATCTGGCGGTGCGGGGATTCTCTATACAAGTCTGCGGCGGCAATCAGGGACCAATGTTGTAGCGTTCCGCACACGCAACGTCACTGACCTCGTGCAAGAGGATCATTTTGAGATAACCGTCTCAGCGACAGATCGGACAATCAACGTCCGGAAACTATCGCGGTAGTCGCATCACCTAGCGTTGCAGCTGAGGCGGAACGCCTGCAGGCTTCGGCGGAGGACCTCGTGCTGAGCATGGAACGCGCGATGGCCGTCAACGAACTCTCCGTCTCGGGGATCGCACGATCGGAACACGGACTCGACTCTGATTGCGGTTGAACGCCGATCCTGTCCGCCCAAGGCGCGGCAGCCGGGGCTTGAGCTAAGCCGACAGTCCGGTCTCAGTCAGGAGCCGCCCCTTGCAGCAATTACATCATTGTTGTATATTACAGCAATATTGGAGGAACCATGGCACAATATTCAACCAGCGATCTGTCCCGAAAATCGGGGGACATTATCGCTGAGGCCCTCCGCAGGCCGGTGACTATCACCCAGCGGAACAAACCGCGTCTGGTGCTCCTGAGCATCGAAGATTACCGCAAGCTCACGGCTCGGGGAGACACTCGAAAGGCGGGTCGCCTGGAGACGATGCCCGACGCCTTGTTCGAGGACGTCAAGAAAGCGGTCAGCTCCTACGAGCAGGAGGGCGATGAGACGTGAGCCGCGACCAGCTTCGCACAGGCTGCATCATCCGCTTTCCCTATCTGTGGGTGCGCGAAGCTGAGCGCGGCGAGACGGAAGGGCGAAAACCCCGCCCCGTCGCCGTGGGCGTCCGGATCTCACGGCCGAAGGGCGAAGATGTGCTGGTGCTGTTTCCGATCACGAGCCAACCACCTTCTTCCGATCGGTTCGCGGTCGAGATTCCCGAAATGGAGAAACGTCGGGCCGGTCTCGACGTGACGCCGCGCCTATGGATCATTCTTGACGAATACAATCAGGACGTTATCGGCCGGTCGTTTTATCTCGAACCGGAGCCGCCGATGGGGCGGTTCAGCAAGGCGTTCTTCCTGCCGTTGATGAAAGAATTCATCGCGCGCCGGGCCGGCACGCGCGGGGTCAACCGCCAACGCTAAATGGATGAGCCTGTCACAAGACCTGACCTCTCGTCAGAGCAGCAGAACACCGCCGCATTGATCCGGCAATTACTGGGTAAGAGCATTGCGGATCGGTATGTCGACTGCTGCCGCCTGTCCTCTGGCGCGATTCCGATTCGTGTATCGATCCCTGTCGCCGCCCACGCGATGCGAGAGCTGGAATCGATCCTGCGGCAGACGCTCGCGGGACCGATGGATATATCCGTTGCCGCGTCTGCTGAAGATACCGCAAGAAGCGACGCAGCCAGGAAGCAGTTGCGCAGCATCGGGTTCGGCGATGACGCAATTCAACGCGCGGCGAAGGAGTTGCAGCCGCGGCTGAGCCACAAGGCGCAGATTCAGGCTATCGTCACGCGCCTCGGTCTCGCCGCGGATTCCGACATCGCCCAAGCATGGACTTCGATCGCCAAGGCGCACGGCAAGGCACACGACCGCCCTCACTATCAGTCGCTGGCGGTCGACGACGAGTTCCGCGCCGATTGGCAGTGGCCGTTTGACACCGTTGTCCGCGGGTTGATGGTTGCCCTTCAGGGAAAGTATGCGGCGCTGATGCAGCGCGTCGATCAGCTCGCTGCCATGCCGGATCGTGCCGCAGCGGTGAAGAGCTTTGTGAAGGAGATTCCCGGCGCCCTGCCGCTGCTGTGGCATTTCTTCAATCAGCTTCATACGCCTGATTGGCTTCCCCATCTTGCAAAGCACAATCTCCTTGCAGGACCGGCGACGCCTCCGGAGGAAGACGCGGCCGACGCGCTGCTCCTGCGGCAATGGCCAGCCGGCCGATATTTACTGCGGATGGCGCGCATGCCTGACGCTTCGACGCGAGCGCAAGTCGTCGCGGCGCTGCGCAACGTCGGCACCTCCCGGCATCCTGACGTCCAGCAGATGGGGATGGAGGTGCTGGCGGCGCTTCCGGCGGACGACGCGGCGCCGTTGGTGGATCTTGCCGAAGCTTGGCTGTCCCGCGAGGCCAGATTCGTCATGGCGCAGGGGCCACACGATCTGATCAAGGTGCTTGCTCAGGGCGGTCATGGGAGCGCGGCACTGCGTGTCGCGCGCGGGCTGTTTCAGGTGTTTGACGATGGCGGCCGCCTGGGCACGCTATTCGGCCGGCATATGTATGAGCACCATCTACCGGATGCGGTCAGGGCCTTGGCTCCGGCATGTGGCGTCGAAACGGTCGCTCTGCTCTGCGATCTTCTCGATCAGGCGGTCCGCATCAGTCGAAAGGTCGGCGACGACCCGCCATCGGACTACACTTATTACATCTCAGGCCAGATTTCAGAGCACGGAACGAAGCATGATGTCATCGAGGGGTTGGTCGGCGGAATCGTTTTGACCGCGAAGCTGTCGATCGAAGCCGACGCATCATGCACGCGTGATGTGGTCCAGCAGATCAAAGGCCATTCACCGAAAATCTTCGTCCGCCTGGCGCTGCACGTCTTGTCATTGAATCCCGCAGCCGCGGCGGACTTGGCGGAGGCCTATCTCGCTGATGGCGATCTGATCGAGGCAAGCTGGTGCCGGGCAGAATATGCTGAGCTGGCACAAGCATGGTTTCCTTCGTTGCCCGCAGGCGTGCAGCAGCGGATTCTCGCGTTTGTGGACGCGACGCCTGACAAGTACCGTGACAGATGGAAGCAGAGATTTGAGGCGCACGAAAAACGGGGGCCCACGCCTGACGATGAGCGGAAGTATAACACTTCCGTGGTGCGTGACCTCCTATGGTCTTGGCAATCGGTGCTGCCTGCGGATCGTCAAGCAGCTCTCCAGGCGACCGCAGACGAGCTTGGTGATCCCGATGCCTCGCGGCGGGCATTCGACCAGCCTGATGTTCCAGTGCCGGTGGAAGTCGATTTGTCAGCGACGCCGGTCGACGAGATCATCGCCTTTCTTAAGACTCGGCGGCCCGCGTCGGCGGAGAAGCGACAAACGGCTACAGCGCTGGCGCAACGTGTCCGCAACGCGGCGATCGACAATCCTGCGCTTTACTCAACGAACGCTCTGCGTTTCGCCGAGCTCCCTCTCCTTTATGTACGCGCTGTCCTAGAGGGATTGGAGAACGCCTCGAACAACCGGAAGGCACTCGACTGGACTGGCGCCCTTGCTTTGATGGCGTCGGTGATAGAGTCGGGACTTACGCCAAGCGGCATCGAGGGTGACGACACGGATCCATTGTGGTGCCAGAAGGCCGCGGCCGCGCTGCTAGCATCCGGGTTGCGGCAAGGTGCTCAAGGCATTCCTTCTGCACGATCGGACCTCGTGACAAAACTGGTCTTTGCGTTCCATCAGTCAGCACCTCGGCGCCCGGAGACGGAGACGTTCGAGGAAAGCTATCGCAGCTTCCCGTACTACGGAGCACAAGGAACAGCGCGGGGCGCAGCGGTCGAGTTGCTCATCCTTCTTCTGTTCTGGTTCAGCAAGGACGACGACAGCATCGTCGGAAACGCACCTAATGCAGCGATCGAGAACCTTTCCGAGTTGGAGTCCATTCTGGAAGCTGAATTGCAGGATGTGTCGTCCGACGGTCGGATTCCCCGCGCGATCATGGGACATTATCTGACCTGGCTGTTCTACTTCGGCGAGGCCTGGCTCCGCTCGCATATGGCTGCACTGTTTCCAAGCGGCGATGTGATGCTGCGTGATGCAGCATGGGTTTCGCACCTTGGCACGGACACCGGCCCGATCAAGGATCTCGCGCCGGTGATGCGCGACTGTTATGTCGCGGAGATCCAGCGGCTCGGCAAGGGTCAGGGTATTGGTGACCAACAGCATATCGATGAGCGGCTGGCTCACTATCTTGTCATTCTCTACATCTGGTCAGCACTGCCCGACGACGTATTCGAGCTGTTCTGGGACACAGCGCCGGCCAGTAGCCGGGTGAGCGCGATGTGGTTTCTGGGCACGCAGCTTGAACTGACGCGCGAGCAGCTTCCGGACGATCTTCGGATACGGGCCTATTCCTACTGGGACCGGCGTCTTGCCGCCGCGAAGACGTCAACGAACCCGGACCACTTTCGCGAGGAACTTGGGGCGATCGGTCAGTTCTTCATCCGAAAGAATATCGACGCAACCTGGCTGATGAGCCAAGTGGTTGCGATGGCAGACGGCGGCTTTGCCCCCTCTGAGTCGTATAGCGTACTGGATCGACTGTCGAAGCTTTCTCCCGAGCATCCGGAACGCGCTGTCGAGGTCTTGTCTGCGCTGGTGCGGAATCCCCGGTTTGACCGATGGGTTTACATGACCCAACAGAGCGCAGTCCGGTCTATCCTAGAGAACGGTCTTGCAACCGGGTCCGATAAAGCGCGTTCACTCGCGACGGAGACGATCAGCTATTTGGCGGCGTTGGGAGATGGCGGCTATCTCGCTCTCCTTCCCAAGCCAGAATGACCAGAGTGCGGTAGCAAGCGGCATCGATTTCATTCCAGATCCTCGCCACGAAAGAGCGATGACGGTAACCATCCCCGGACAGGATTGAGCGCACGAACATCCCACCAACAGAGGCGACTTCTTACCTTGGCACAGGATCATTTTGTTGCTCAGACTTATCTGAAGCATTGGGCTAATCCTCATTCCGGGATGCTGCACGGCTATGGCAAGCTATCGGGCAAGGAGTTTCCCTGCGCACCGAAAGACGTATGTCGCGCGTGGGATTGGGATGTGAATCCCTACTTTGAGCACAATCCGGGATTGCTAGGTGAGTATAGAAAGATATTCGAACCGCAGTGGAATCCAATGCTTGCCACAGTTCGGTCAGGCAGGGTTTCAGCCGAAGACAAGTTCGCTCTTGCGGGATATTGGGCGCTACTGACGACATGCACGCCTACTTGGCACCGAAATGCGGTAAAAGTCGCTGAAGGTCTTGTTGCTGACTTCATTCCGCTCGTCGCGAGACATCTGGCAAACGAGAAGCCAGAATATCGGGACTTTGTTGAAGAGGCGCTAGCAAAGAACTGGATCAAACCGAATCCTGATGAGCAGCACATCAAGGCGATACTTACGCAACAACTCACGCGGACAACGCTGTTGCTCTATCAACTGGATTGGACCTTTCTCCAGAACCGAACCGAAGCGGCGTTTATTACCAGCGATAACCCATCTTCGGTTCTTCCGCGTCGACCGTTCTCGAACAATCTGGTGCGCTTTCTCCCGCTTGCACCGGACTTTGCACTTGTTACGGTAATAGACCCCACCACGACACGATTAGCTGACCTGCCTGATCTTGAAAAGGCGCCTCCAGGTCGAGTGAGTCGCGCGCGGGTGACCCGCAAACAGGCTGCACGGCTGAATCGTGTTACGGTGATGAACGCGGACGAGCTTATCTTGTCGGCGAAAGCCGACAGGCCTGTGCGCCGCTTGGTTCGCAACCATCGGGACTTCAATCTAGCGGTTGAACACACCCGTTTTGCGACGCCAAGCGGCGGACACATCAATGGGGCTACCATGGTGGTCAGGCGTGAGCGGTCAACAGCGCAACGCTCTTAATCAATTCACAACGGCTCGCTCCTTGACGGGCTTCGGCAAAACGTGTCCTAAGCTCGTAGGAAACGCGCAAGGGTATCCTCGCCCTCATTTGAGAGTATGACGACGTAGTGGCGTGCTCGGGTTATTGAAACTTGCAACAAGCGGCGTGTTTCCGCGTAAGGAGGCGTCTTATCCTGCGCCATGAATGTATTGTATTGATCTTCAACCAGCACAACGGCGTCATATTCGCGACCCTTGAGCTGGTGCATATTCATCACTGAAACGGCCGCTGTTTCTCGCTGAGCATCGACGATCTGGTTCTGCAGAATTGCCTGCTCCAGAGCTTCTTCGGCACCACGATAGTTCCCTTGCGACACCCAAAGGACAATCAAGGCCTGTTCAATTGCCGAACCGCGATGCAGCAAGCGGAGATAACGCGCCATGTCCGCGAGCTTGGTCAACTCGGGCGCATCGGCCTTTTCAAGACACCGACGAACGGCTACCCAATCCTGGGTCGGCGCACCAGTCAGGCCCTCTTTATCCAATTGATCCATCACGCTGGCGAGCGCTGCGACACATTTGGTCGATGGAATCTTTCCCTCCCGACATTTTGCAGCCCATTTACGCAGCTTGTCGGAGGCTTCAATATTCGTCTTGTTCGCGGCTGACCGAAGCATATCCGCTATCCGATCCAGCGCTTGTGCCAGTCGTTCGCCGCGATCATGCTCTGGTGAAGAAATGATGTTGGCGATCGCGCGCGCGGCGAGAAAAATCTGATGCTGATCGATCAGGACGTCGTGTTGCAGCGCCTTGAAAAGCTTGCCGTTGATCGTCAGGCTCTCCGACAATGAATCCGATATCTGTCGAACCAGTTTTTTGCTGCGCGCGGCGATTGCAATCTTCGGGCGATCTTGTCCCGAGCGCTCTTTGGCCTCACGAAACGCCTTACGGACGGCAAGGTGAAGATGCACAGCCATCCGCCCAGGCTTGATTCTCGCCCGTGCAATCTCGGCTGGAAACTCCTGCTCAGAACCGGGCGATAGGAGTGATCGGGCAAAGCCGGCAATGCCTGTTGCTGGACTACGGTTGTTCTCGTTGGCGAAGTCGAATCGCTCGCATTTCAAGGCATTGCCGAAATCCTCGAGCCGCGTCTCGGAAACGCCTGGCCGCCATTCGTATATGCGCTGCTCGGCGTCGCCGAGCGCGATGATCTCGGAACCCGCGCTCAATATTTGAATCAACGCCCATTGATCGGCGTCCGTATCCTGAAATTCATCAACAAGAATGAGCGGATACACCGAGCAAAAGCACTTTCGCGCCGCCGCGGACCGCTTCAGGATTTCCGCAGATCTTGGAGCAAACTGATCATAGGTGACAAGCCCTTCTTCGACATACAGGCGTTGTTGTTCAACCAACCATTCGTTTTCGCTCAATCCAGCCGAGCGCACAGCGGCATCTTGTGCTGGAACAATCTTGAGGCGCCGGCGGGAAGAGGTGAGATAGCCATGCGAGGTCAAGATTTCCCACCCGAAGGAATGGTACGTTTTGATTTCCACGCGATCGGCGATGTCATCGGTCAGGATGCGCCCCGAGCTCTCCATGATGCGGCGGATTGCGGAGTTCGAGAAACTGAGAAACAGCACCGTTTGTTCGGCATCGAGGTGACTTAGGACTCGGCGACGCGCTTTAAGAAGCGCAATAGTCGTTTTTCCCGACCCAGGACCGCCGACCACTAGCATGTGGCCGTCAGCGCTGAGGATGCGCTTGCGCTGATCGCAAAGGTTAAAGGTATCTTCCGGGTCTGTCGTGCCCATGGCTAGCTAAAGACATCGTTGTCGTCTTCTTCGACGTCGTTTGGCGGCGCGAGGCTGTCTGGCAGCGCCTCACTGATTTTCTCCAGCGCCTCGACAATCACCGTCGGCAGATCGTCAGACTTGCAGAGTTCGACCAGCCGGCCGGCATATCCCGAACCTTTGCGCGCCCTCAGAACCCTCTTCACGAGATCCCGGACGGCAGCATCGTTTAAATCAGATTCATACTCGTACAATTCGGGCCTCGTCGAATTGCTGGGATAATCATCCCATTTCGAGGCCTGCTTCAGAAATTTGCGAAGCACGGCAATCGTTACTTCATCGGCAAGGAGATATTCGATGCCGGTCTGTTGGAGCTGCCAAGCTTCGTCGAACAACTCGCCGATCTCATCGACGATCTCTGAGTTGGCTTGCTTGTCGTAGAACGCATAGGTCTTCTTGCCGAGGTCGCGGAAGAATTTTCCGTAACGCAATAGGCTGCTGTCTCCCTCGCACTGGAGGATCGTAACGCCAGACAGGTCAAGTGGCGTGTAGGAATCTGTCCCGTCATCTTCCAGCACATTAGAAGCGGCCGTAAGCACCTCCGCGTCCGAAACGCCCTCTACACAAACGACGCCCGTTCCGAGCATCGCCTCCGCCAATATTCGCCGCAGATTTCCGCGATAGGTCTTAGCTTTGATGCCGGCGATTTCGACCTCTCGTCCTTCAAGTTTTGCGTTCTGGTCGCGCCCCAGTATCACGACCTCTTCGGGATTGAACTGCTCAAGAACGAACGGCGAGTGCGTTGTCAGGATCGCCTGTTGCATCCGGTCCCGTAGAAATTTCACGATGCGCCGTTGGGTGTGCGGCGGGATGGCAATTTCGGGCTCTTCCATCGCGAAGATGACGTTTTTCTTCAGTTGCGCGATGAATGTCAAAAGCGAAAAGACCAAAGCATTGACGACCCCGGAGCCCAGCCGCCAGTAAGGAACCGGTGTACTTGATCGCTCCGACGTGCCGAAAAGCGTTATGGACTTGCGCAGGTCTTCGCGTGTCAACGACGACGGAAAAAGACGAAATGCCTGGCCGTCCGCCGTCAGGGAGATAAAGCGCCGGGCGCGCTTGTCGATGTCCTGCAGAATGTCCTTGAGCTGCGGGATCTGATCGATAGGTGGGTCGAGGGATTCAAGCTGCCCCAGCGTCTGCTCCCACATGGCCGAGCGGTCCTCGTCCTTGAGGCGAAGGATAATGTCGAGCAGCGAGCCGCGTTCGAGGCTTAGCGCACGCGCGCCCGTTCGCAGCGCGCGGAGGTAAATGAAGCCAAACTCCCGCTTTGATGGGGGACTAACCCGAACGCGGCTTTCGCCTTCCTCGGACGGCGGCGAGGCGAAATAGGTCTGGGCTGTAAATTCATCCTCTTCCTTGTCGTATTGTCCCTCGAAGGCAATTCGCAATGCCGGGATGACGTGATCGTGCTCGGTATCTTCCGGCTCGTCTTCCTCATCCAGCAGCGTCTGCTTTTCTGTGTCCCAATACTCCCGGTGCGCCCGATATTTCTTATCGAGTTCAGGAGAGAGGTCCGTGAGCACAACCTCCAAGGTGATTTTGACGGGTTCGCCCCCCTCATCGAGGTAGGTACGGCGATAAAAGTCATGTTCATTGATGGCGTTGGATCGTGATAAGCGATCCGGACCAAGCAGTAGATCGAGCGCTTCGCAGACAGTTGATTTTCCGACGCTGTTCCCGCCAATCAAGATGGTGTGGCCATCGAACTTTATCTGGCCGCTCTTCACGCCGCGGAAATTGGACAGAATCAGACGGCGGATCTGCATGGCTCCCCCCCGAGTCGGCGAACACTCTCCCCAGTTGCAGTCTATTTATCGTCAACGCGAAACGCTAGAATTCGCTTAAGTGGAAACACCGACCGCCGGTCGTGCGTGATGGAGCGTTGCCCTAAAGGGCCTAAACGTAAAACTTAAATGGTTGGCGCTCTGCGCCTTTGGCGGAGCCCATCGTCAGAACCTCTCCCACCATGTTCGCGAACCGGACCGTCACAGGCAGGCCGTCATTATAGTTGCATGAGTTGTAGTTGATTTTTGTGAGGCCCATGATGTCACCAAGGATCGTCTTCAGCGGTGGCATTGCACGCTTGCTGCGGAGCGCCGTGATAAACAGCGGGTTTGGCGTTTCCGGCCCGATATAGGTATCGAGCTGTGGCACATATCCATTCGTCCAGAGATAAGCGTTCTTTTCATCCAGCAGCAGTGCCGTTCCCCGCAACACCGGATAGTCGCCATCCCGAAAAAGCTTTGTTTCTCCGCGCGTCGTCTTGATGCGTACGCCAACAACATTCGTTGCGGCCGGCGCGGCGGCCTCGAATGCCCGCCATTCGTCATCGTTGAATGATGTTTGGCCATGAATGAATAGTTCGTTCGGAGCGCAGTCGTACTGCTCACGATAGGTTTCGAGGACTTTCTCGATTAGGTCTTTGGCGGCATCAGGACGAAGGTGATATTCATAATCGCCCGTCTTCCAAGGGCCGTTCGCGCCGCGAAAGACAACACCGTCGCCTTCGCTGAGAAACATCTGCGCTGCGCAACAAGCATGATCGTTCGGATCGTTGGGCAAGTTCTTATAGACAAGCCCTATGTAGCAGACGCCAGGACGAATGCCTGCGAGCTTCCACGGGGGCTTGGGCTGTGTCTTGTAGTACATGCCGGTCGCGAGATTCCAAGCAACCGTTGCAACATCCTGCGTGCGGCGGATCGGATAACCGGCCTTGTTCTTGAACGCATCAGGCGCAAGCGTCGTCTCCCGCAGAATTTGCGTCGGCGATAGAGTGAGATATTCGGCCTTCACCTGACGATGAAAATCCGGAATATCATCGAACACCTCTTCCGTGGTTAGAACCTCACGCAATAGCGGAAGATCAGAGCGCGTCTTTTGTCGCCTTGTGAACTCACCCTTTTCCATTGGCAAGCCCGCGCGCCGCGCCTTTGGCCTGCATCGGTCAAAAATGATCTCGGGAGCGATGAGCACCCACAAATCAATCACGCGTTCATCATTGTCACGGTGCCGGCGCGTCTTGTCGGCATAGAGTTTCACAACTTTGCTGACTGCTTCGTGCAAGTTGAGGATGCGCGTCGTCTGGTCTATCGCCTTGAGGTCAAGCGGATAGGCGGCAAACTCAGCTTCGTTCAACGAAATGCCGAAGGCCTCTTCAAGCCCCGGGAAATTTGCGAGATGCAGGCGATCTTGCTTCTCGCCCTTTCCTGGCGGTGGCACGTCAATCCGGCCTTTGATCCGCTTCACCCACTCCCGGAAATAGCCGATGCCTGCGGCGGTGCCGATCACTCCGATCCTGACCTCACGGGTCTTCTTGGTCTTGGAATGCGGCCCGTACAGAAAGAGGCCATCCTTGGGATGTGGCGTGGTTTGCTTCAGCGCAAACTCCAAAAGCGGCTCATTGAAGTGCAGCGCCTGGAGAGAAACTTCCGGATGCACCGTCACGGCTCATCCTCCTCCGGCTCGGGGCGGCCAAGAGTCGAGGTGTCCGTCTCCTCCTCTTCATCAAGGAGCTTATCGGGCAATACGGTGCTGACGGGAGATGAAAACAGAAGAGGCGCGGCCTCGACGCGCACCACGGCCGTCTCGCCAAGACAAAGGTTGATTGAGGACTGCTCGCCCGAGAGCAGCTCGATGAAAGCAAGCAACCTGCCGTGCCATTGCTTGTTCCGCCAGCCTTTGCACACCGAACGTCGAAGACGATGCTGCTTCCTCGCGTCATCAATCGGGGCATCAGCCTCATCATCCTTGACCGCAGCAAACAGAACGCGGGATTTCAGCTTGAGGTGCGGAAAGGGCCAGAACGCCGGAAGCGCGGTTACGCCGAATTGCCAAACGTGCCCCTTGGCCACATTACGAAGCATGGACGAATGACGCTCGCCCTGTCGGCCCCATGGCACTTTCTTGCCGATGGCGATTTGATCCTTGCCTGCGTGAAAGCCAACAGCATTGGAATACTGGTACTCTAGGAACCCGCGTTCCCGGCAAAAGGCATTCCACGCCTGTCGTATCATGGAATGCACGACGTTCGATGCGTCTTGACGTTGGATACCCGCAACCGCAAGCCCCTCGGACACAAAGGACGCAAGCGGAACGGAATGCTTGAGCACGAACCGACCGACACCAGACAACGCGGAATTGATTTCTTCTGGAGACTGGAAGGTAACGATTCCCTGCTGCATCAAGGTTGTTGGAAAGCGAGTGAGCGGGCAGGCATCAGCTAACGCATCGCGATCAATCGCCCCGCTCGGCTCAAGGTAGTTGATTGCATCAGGCGTTTCGGCAATGCGAAGCCAGTTCGATGTCAGGCGCTCTGGCTCATTCTTAAGCGCAATCGCGCCGCGTCGCCGGTACACCTCCCAGTTTGGGTTGATGGTGGCGTGCTCGGCATCCCGCGGAACCTTTTGCCGCTTGAGCGCACCCAAGAGCTTTTCAAGGCCATCGGCCCAGCCCCTCACGAAGTCGATATATTGCAGCCCGGCGATTCCGAAGACTTTCTTATAGGGTTCAAGACGAAGAGGGATGATGAACCGCTGGTCTTTGAGCTGTTTTGATAGGTCCGATGCAATGTCTATCTCTTCGAGAACGCCAGCCGCCGCAAGCGTGCTGTCGCGGCAACAAAGCAGCATCTTGATGGCATCTTGCTGCAACGTGGATGTGATGACAGACCGCCATCGGTCGCCGGGCTCCAGCGTGAGGATGTCGGCGAATACCTTGTAGCCCGCTACCTCAAGCTTTGGCGCAAGCCACAACACAAACTCATCGTCGCCGGGTGTTGCCTTGCTGATGAACACCGTCGTGCGAACGCTCTTCGCGTTCGCCTCAGCCATCGGCTTCGCTATTGTAGCAGCATCGTTCAAATCAGTATCTCCGCCGATTCGGCGAAGGACAATCGTACACTGCCGCGGACCCAATTGCTGCGCCGTCTCAAACAGTGGGAGCGCTTCGCGCCACCGAGCTCATTGAATTACTCGTCCGCAATCAAGCGCGGAATCCCTCGTCTAAAGGAAAGCGCCTTCGCGTGATCTTGCGGGTCATGGATTGGCTCGAGTGCGCGCTAGGTCGGCGCATTCTTGGGAGCCCGCGACGTCGTTGGCATGTGCGCGCTGATGAGCATCCACGCAGAAAATCTTCGGAAAATTCCCCGGACTAAACCACGGACTAATTTTCTTTCTTAGTCCGGGGCGATCGAAGATCGGCGCTGAAAGATAATGCAGATCAATGCGTTAGATGGCGCGCCCGAAAGGATTCGAACCTCTGACCCCCAGATTCGTAGTCTGGTGCTCTATCCAGCTGAGCTACGGGCGCATGCTGCCGCCGGAATGCCGCAAAAGGCCGGCGCGCAACGGGCGCATAGCTATCGTCTCATTCCCGCATTGGCAAGGGTCGATCCCGCGGCGCGGACTGGGGTTTCGGCCATATCTCCGGTATGGAGCGACATCCCCGCGAAGCGGAAACGGGCCTGGGGTCAGGCGCTTTCCCTCTGTTCGCGCCAGGTGTCGAGGTCGACAGCCCGATCAGGGATGGTGAGGTGGAAGGTCGCGCCGATCGTGCCCTCGACCAGCCGGATCTCGCCGCCATGCGCGCGGATCAGTTCTGCCGCGATGGCGAGTCCAAGCCCTGTTCCGCCGGGCCTGGTTGAGCCGGAAAAGGCCTCGAACAGGTGCTCGCGCGCCCGCGCGGAGAAGCCGGGCCCGGTGTCGGACACCTCGATCAGCACCACAGCGCCCTCGCGCCGGCCGGTGATCCTGATCTGGTCGCGCGCCGGCTCGTTGGGCGCGCGGCTTTCCAGCGCCTGCAGGGCATTGCGCGTCAGATTGAGCAGCACGCGGAACAGCTGATCGTGATCCGCGTCCACCATGACGTCGCGCTCGATCGACGAAATCCAGCGAATGCCGCCATCGTGCTGGATGCCAAGCGTTTCGCGCACCTCTTCCAGCAACGACTCCAGCTCGATCATCTTGCGGTCCGGCGGCGGCTCCTGCGCCCGTCCGTAGGACAGCGTCGACTGGCAGAAGGCGATCGCGCGCTCCAGCGTGCGCATCAGCTTGGGCGCGAAGCGCTGCACCTTCGGATCCCGCAGGGTGGACAATTGATCCGAAAAGAGCTGCGCCGAGGCGAGCATGTTGCGCAGGTCGTGGTTGATCTTGGACACCGCGAGTCCGAGCGCGGCGAGCCGGTTCTTCTGCGACAACATCGAGGCAAGCTCGCGCTGCATGGCGGCGAGCTCGTGCTCGGCCATGCCGATCTCGTCGCCGCGGCCGGACGGCACGATCACGCGCGACGGATTTTCCGGGTCGTCGCGAAACCTCATCATGTTGGCCGTGATTCGCCGCATCGGCCGCACGAAGAAATGATGCAGCGAGAAATACACCAAGGTCGCGGTGATGGCGGAGATCACCAGCGACAGCAGCAGGATGTTCCAGGAAAACCGCAGCATCGCCTTCTGCAGCGGCGCATTGCTGATGATGATCTCGACGAATTCGCCGCCCCGCGGCGCCGGGCCGATGACCCGCAGCATCTGGCGCGGATTGAGCATGGCATCGAAGGCATCCATGATCGCGTGCCACCACGGCACGTCGCGCATGTCGACCTCGCGATCAACCTGCGGGGGCATGTCGGAGACCGCGAGCAGGCGCCGATGGTCCCCCATCTTCATGGCCACGGCACTCGCGCCGATGCTGTCGAGGATCTGGCGCGCAAGTTCTTCGGGCACCATGCCGCTCGGCGCCGCATTGAGGACCAGCGCTGCCGTATGCGCCGCGGCCAGCCGGTCGCTCAGCCAGTTCAGCCGGAAGTTGGCGATCGACGGCACGTAGATCAGAACTTCGGCCATCATCACGAACAGGATCGTCAGGCCAAGCAGTTTTCCCGACAGACCCGGCCGCGGGCGCGTCAGGGGATTCTTCAGAAAGGCCGGCTTCTTGTCGGTCATCGGCGCAGGCGATCCGGTCATCCGAACTTTCGCAGGAATGCAACCGTCCGCCGCAGCCAGGGATTGCGCAGGCTGGGCGCGAAGAAATCGATGGCCGCACGCCTGCCGGCCTCCGCGCGTGTCGGATACGGCAGGACAATACCGGCCATTGACCGGATATTCATGCCGCCGGTCACCGCCAGCGACCAGGGCGCGATCAACTCGCCCGCCTCGGCCCCCACGATGCTCGCACCGAGAATCCGTCCGCCTTTCGTGGTGACGATCTTGACGTGGCCATGCCGTTCACGCTCGGTCGTCGCGCGATCGTTGTCGTGAAAGGCGGCGCGCAGCACGCGGATCGACTTGTAACGCTGCCTGGCCTGCATCTCGGTGAGACCCACGTGAGCGAGCTCCGGATCGGTAAAGGTCACGCGGGGCACGATGTCGTCGTTGACCGAAACCGGGAGCCTGAACAAGGCATGACGAATGACGAGCCCTGCGTGATAATTGGCCGCGTGAGTGAATTGGAGCCCGCCCGCCACATCGCCGATCGCATAGACGCGCCGGTTGCTGCTGCGCATCCGCTTGTCTACGGCAATGCCGCGAGAATCATGGATAATTCCGGCTTTTTCGAGATCAAGACCGGTCACGCTCGGGCGCCGGCCGGTGGCCACGAGGAGATGCGAGCCCTCGATCGCCTCCTCGCCGGCGGGTCCTGCCAGCACGGCGCGAACATCGCCGGCCGCGTGCTCGATCCGCAAAATCTTGACGCCGGCACGCACCGCGATCCGTTCGCGCGCCAGCTGGTCCAGCACCACCGCCGTGCATTCCGGGTCGTCCTTGGCGAGCGGCAGCGCCGCTTCCAGCACCGTCACCTCGCTGCCGAGCCGCCGGAACGCCTGGGCCAGTTCGAGGCCGATCGGACCTCCCCCGATCACAAGCAGATGGCGCGGGCATTGCCTGAGATCGAACACCGTTTCGTTGGTCAGGTACGGCACGGCGTCCAGCCCCGGGATCGGCGGAATCGACGGCGTCGATCCGGTCGCGATCACAAAGCGGCGTGCCTTGATCTCATGGCCGCCCGCGATGACAGTGTCCGCCGCGCTGAAACGCGCCTCCGCCTTGATCACCCGCACACCAAGACCCGTGAACCGCTCGGCCGAATCGACCGGCGCGATTTCGGCGATGACCCTGTGCACGTGATCGTGCACGGCTTCGAAGCCGATGGAGACATCCGAAGCATGGATACCAAAGGCAGCGCTGCTGCGTGAGACCCGCGCGCGCCGCGCAGCCGCGATGAGCGACTTGGATGGCACGCATCCGGTGTTGAGGCAGTCGCCGCCCATGCGACCCTTCTCGACGAGCACGACCGGCACGCCGAATGCAGCTGCGGCCGCAGCAACCGACAAGCCTCCGGAGCCCGCGCCGATGACGCAAATGTCAGGTTTGAGAATTTCGGCCATTGCGTCTCGACGCCTTCAAAGAATCGCTTGCTGAAATCACCCTGCCTGCCGCGCACGCAGCCGCTTCACCAGCACCGGGACCAGCGCCATCAGGCCGAGCACCAGAAAGGCAACGAACAGCTTTGGCGTCAATGCGGCCTTGATATCGAAATCGAGCTTGCAACCGGCATCTCCCGCCTTGACGCAAGCCATGAAGGCGTCCTGCTGCACCGCCAGCACGCTGTCGAGCCCCGACCCGAAAAATGCGAATGCAAATGCGCCCGGGATGACCCCGATGGCCGTCGCAGCCACGAAGCTCGACAGACTTACGCCGAGCAGTGCCGGCGCAAGGTTCACCAGCCAGAAGGGAAAGATCGGGACCAGCCGAAGAAACAGGAGGTAATTGAACGCATCCTCCCGGAAGCCCTCCGCAAATCGCCCGAGAAGATGTCCGGCCTTCCTTGCCAGCACCTCGGCGAAGGCGCTGCGGGCCGCCACGAACAGGATGATTGAGCCCAGGGTCGCTCCGGTCGCGGCACAAAATCCGCCGATCAGAGTGTCGAACAGAAAGCCGGAAGTTATGGTCAGGACAGTCGCACCCGGGATCGAGAGGGCAACCACCGCGATGTAGATCGCAATGAACAGGGCCGGAGCCAGAAGGGCATGCGCCTCGATGAAGGCCTGCAGCGTGGCGCGGTGCCGCAAGAGGGTCTCCAATGTCAGCGCCCGGTGCCAGCCCATCCCGAAAATCAGGGCGGCGAGCATTCCAACAGCAAGAAGAGGCAGGAACCGCTTCAAAGTGCGGTTTCGCGCCCCAAACCCGGCGTCGTGACGCTGATTTCCCGCCTCTGCCACGCGATGGTCGACCTCCCTGGCCGCCCAACGATATACCGGACCTTGCGCACCAAAGGTCGAAAGTCACCGCATTGTGAGGCGGATCGTGAGCGGAGCGGGTCCGAGGAGGCGGAACAGGCCGCATTGACGAGCAAGGCCGCCCTCCCTTATAAGCCGCGGGAATTCGCGCTGGCGGCCCTTGTTCCATCGCGGCCCGCCCCCGGCGCGAGGCATCCGAAACAACTTTTGCAGGCTTTTGGCGGAGAACTGACCCGTGAAGCGGACCTATCAACCGAGCAAGCTGGTGCGCAAGCGTCGTCACGGATTCCGCGCCCGTATGGCCACCAAGGGCGGCCGCAAAGTCGTCGCTGCGCGCCGTTCGCGCGGACGCAAGCGTCTAAGCGCCTAAGGGCGCGGCGGACCGCGTGTCCGCCCCTGCGATGGAACGGCTCAGGCAACGGGCGGACTTTCTCGCTGCCGCACGCGCGATCAAGGTGCCGGCTCAGGGCTTCGTTTTACAGGCTCGCCCACGCGGCGATCAGGGGCCGGTCCGGGTGGGATTCACGGTTTCCAGGAAGGTCGGGAATGCGGTGGAGCGCAATCGCGTCCGCCGCCGCCTGCGTGAGGTTGTGCGGCTGGCCGGGCCGGCGAATCTGGCCAGGGGCCACGATTATGTTCTGGTCGGGCGGCGACCCGCGCTTGCCCTTCCCTTCGCGCGCATCATGACGGATTTCGAAGGTGCCGCGAAGCGAATCCAGCCTAACAAGAGCAGCCGATGAACGATCACAAGAACACCATCCTCGCGGTCGTGCTGTCAGCCATGGTGCTGATCGCCTGGCAGTATTTCGTCGGCATGCCGCAGATGGAGAAGCAGCGCCAGGAAGCCCAGCAGCGCGCCGCGCAGCAGCAGACAACGCCCACGCCGGCAACGCCCGGCCAGCCTCAGCTGCAGCCGGGGACCGGACCGCAGGTGCCGGGCCAGGGCGGCGCGCCATCGGCGGGCATCCAGTATTCGCGCGAAGCCGTTCTTGCCGCTTCGCCGCGTGTTACGATCGATACGCCGCGCATCCGGGGTTCGATCGCGCTCAAGGGTGCGCGCATCGACGATGTCGCACTCAAGCAATACCGCGAGACGGTCGATCCGAATTCGCCGCTCGTCGTGCTGCTGTCGCCCTCGGGCAGCCCGCACCCGTTCTATTCGGAATTCGGGTGGGTCGCGGGTGCCGGTTCGAATCTGAAGCTTCCCGGGCCTGACACGGTCTGGACGCAGCAGGGCTCCAACGCGCTATCGCCGGGCCGGCCGATCACGCTCCTCTACGACAATGGTGAGGGGCTGGAATTCCGCCGCACCATCTCCGTCGACGAGAACTTCCTCTTCACGGTCGAGGATGAGGTCGTCAACAAGACCCCAGCGCCGGTGACAATGTTCCCCTACGCGCTGGTGTCGCGCCACGGCACCCCGCAAACGCTCGGCTATTACATCCTGCATGAAGGTCTGGTCGGCGTATTGGGCGACCAGGGCCTGCAGGAATTCACCTATTCGAACATCGAAGACAAGAAGGCCGTCAACTTCAAGGTCACGAATGCCTGGCTCGGCATCACCGACAAATACTGGGCCGCGACGCTGCTGCCCGATACGAAGGCCAGTGTGCAGGCGCGCTTCTCCTTCGCGTCGCAGGGCAGCCTGAAGACCTATCAGTCCGACTATCTGCTCGACGCCACGACGATTGCGCCGGGTGCGACCGGCAAGGCGCAGGCGCGGCTGTTCGCCGGCGCCAAGGAGGTCCCGCTGATCGACTCCTACGAGAAGCAGCTCGGCCTGAACCGGTTCGAATTGCTGATCGACTGGGGCTGGTTTTACTTCATCACCAAGCCGATGTTCTACCTGATCGACTGGCTGTTCCGCTGGCTCGGCAATTTCGGCCTCGCGATCCTTGCCGTCACGGTCATCATCAAGGCGGTGTTCTTCCCGCTCGCCAACAAGTCCTATGCCTCAATGGCGAAGATGAAGGCGGTGCAGCCGCAGATGCAGGCGATCCGCGACCGCTACGCCGACGACAAGATGAAGCAGCAACAGGCGCTGATGGAGCTCTACAAGGCGGAAAAGATCAATCCGCTGGCCGGATGCCTGCCGATCCTGATCCAGATTCCTGTGTTCTTTGCGCTGTACAAGGTTCTTTTCGTCACCATCGAGATGCGGCATGCCCCCTTCTACGGCTGGATCAAGGACCTTGCCGCGCCGGACCCCACCACCGTCTTCAATCTGTTCGGCCTGATCCCGTGGGATCCGATGGCGGTGCCGGTAATCGGCTCGTTCCTGCATCTCGGCGCATGGCCGCTGATCATGGGCGTGACGATGTGGGTGCAGATGAAGCTGAATCCTTCGCCGCCGGACCCGACGCAGAAGATGATCTTCGACTGGATGCCTATCATCTTCACCTTCATGCTCGCCACTTTCCCGGCCGGCCTCGTCATCTACTGGGCCTGGAACAACACGCTGTCGGTGCTGCAGCAATCGGTGATCATGAAAAAGAACGGCGCCAAGATCGAGCTGTTCGACAACATCAAGGAAATGTTCGTGAAGAAGGACGCGAAAAAGTCCTGAGCCGCGCCCGGCGCGCGGCGAAAGCCTTGCCAGCATGGCCGCACCCTTCACAGCATCGGAGATCGAGGCCGGACGGCAGCTTTTCGCCGGCGACTGGCACTTCCTCTGGGCGACCGCGACCGTTGAGAGCCTGCCGAAGATGGCGGGCCTCGAGATCGCCTTTGCCGGTCGCTCCAATGTCGGCAAGTCGAGCCTGATCAACGCGCTGACGGGGCGCAACGCGCTTGCGCGCACCTCGCACACGCCCGGACGCACGCAGGAACTCATCTTCTTCGAAAAGGATGCCGCGCTCCGTCTCGTTGACATGCCCGGCCACGGCTATGCCCAGGCCGCCAAGGACAAGATCCGCGCCTGGAACGCGCTCATCGACGCCTATCTCAAGGGCCGCGCCAACCTGGCGCGCGTCTATGTGCTGGCCGATGCGCGGCACGGGCTGAAAGAGACCGCCCGCCCCATGCTCGATCTGCTGGGAACGGCCGCGGTCAGCCACCAGATCGTGCTCACAAAGGCCGACGCGCTGAAAAAGTCCGAGCTTGCGGCGCGCATTGCCGCGACCGAGGCGGAGATCGCCCGTCGCCCCGCCGCCTTTCCCGACGTGCTCGCAACCTCCGCGCGCGACGGCAGCGGCATCCCCGAATTGCGCGCCGCCATCGCGCGGCTGGTCAAGGAACGACGCTGACAGGAGAGACCGATGATTCCGCACATCCTGATTGCACTTGCCGGGCTGATGGGAGCCGCCGGGGTCGTCCTGGCCGCCGCCGGCGCACATTCGAAACCCGGCATGGGCCTCGAAAGCGCGAGCCAGATCTTGCTGTTCCACGCTCCGGCCGTGATCGCGGCCTGCGCGGCGATCGGACAGGGGCTGCTGTCCCGACCGCTCGCGCTCGCAGCCGTCATCGGCCTGATTTGCGGGGCCACCCTGTTTTCCGGCGACATCGCACTGCGCGCCTATGCGGGCCAGCGCCTGTTCCCGATGGCCGCCCCGGCCGGCGGCACGATCCTCATCGGCGCATGGATTCTGCTCGCGGTTGCCGCGATTGCGGCCATGCGCTCCTGAGCGTCTGCCTCTTTCGCATCGCGAGGCGTCCCGCTAAAAGAGCCGCCGCACAAGGACCGCCGCAATGGACATTACCCCGCAGGATCAGGCCCGCATTCTCTCCGAGGCGCTGCCGCACATGCAGCGCTATGACGAGGAGACGATCGTCATCAAGTATGGCGGCCACGCGATGGGCGAGGAGCAGGCGGCGCGCGAATTCGCGCGCGACATCGTTCTTCTGGAGCAGACCGCGATCAACCCGGTGGTGGTGCATGGCGGGGGTCCGCAGATCGCGGCAATGCTCAACCGGCTCGGGATCAAGTCGCAATTTTCGGGCGGCCTGCGGGTCACCGACGCGGCCACGATCGAGATCGTCGAAATGGTGCTGGCCGGCTCGATCAACAAGCAGATCGTCAGCCATATCAACCAGGCCGGCGGCAAGGCCGTGGGGCTGTCGGGCAAGGACGGCAACATGGTGATCGCGCGCAAGGTGACGCAGGCGAGCCCGGCGCCCGCCGCCGACCTCGTCGATCTCGGTTTTGTCGGAGAGCCCGACAGGATCAACACCGCGGTGCTCGACCAGCTTCTGGGCCGCGAACTCATTCCCGTGCTCGCGCCGATCGCGTCGGGACCGAATGGCGAGACGTTCAACGTCAATGCCGACACGTTTGCGGGCTATATCGCAGGCGCCCTCAAGGCCAAGCGGCTGCTGCTGCTCACCGACGTGCCCGGCGTGCTCGACAAGTCGAAGAAGCTCATTCCGGACATGTCGGTCGACGACGTCCGCAAACTCATTGCCGACGGCACGATTTCGGGCGGCATGATCCCGAAGGTCGAGACCTGCATCACAGCGCTCGATCAGGGCGTCGAGGGTGTCGTGATCCTCGATGGCAAGGTGCCGCATGCGGTGCTGCTGGAACTTTTTACCGATCACGGCGCCGGCACCCTGATCCATCGCTGAAGCCGAGACGGCCCGGGATCGTCCTTTACGCTTCGTTAACGCTCGCGGAGAAAACCGCATCCCGCCTTTCACGGATGGAGAGGACGGAGGCCTATTCTTGCCGGCGAGACCAGAGGAGATCCGCGCGCCGGGACGCGCGCGGAAAATCGCCGAACATGGAATCGCCGCTTCAGGAACGCCGCGCCCACATCCGCCACAAGAGCTTTCTGCAGGGGCGCATCTACTACAATAACCGCCGCGCGACGGTGGATTGCATTGTGCGCGACATCAACGATCACGGGGCGCGCCTGAAATTTTCCGACAGCGCCTTGGTGCCAGACGCCTTCGAGCTCTATATTCCCAACAGGCAAGAGACGTTCAAAGTCCACGCGATCTGGAACAACGGAACGGAAGTCGGCGTCGCCTTCGAGCATGCCGGTATCCCGTCCGCCGATACCGCAGGGCCAGCGCTGGGCGCCGCCAATCTCGCCGAGCGCGTCGCGCGCCTGGAACGCGAGATCGCGACGATCAAGCGCCGCATGGAGGCCCTTCCGGTCCCGGAGTGAAAGCCTCCCTCCGGCGGACCGGAGAGAGGCCCGGACGTCATGAGGTCGGCATCACGTAAGCGTAGATGCGGCCGCGCGGATAGACCGCTTCCGCAACGCGCCCGCCGTGATTGCCCGATATCACGATCGGATTGCCGTTCTTGTCGAAGCCGGACACCACGCCGACATGGCCGCCGCGCTTGCCGCGCGACATCACCGCGATGGCGCCGACCTGCGGACCCGACACGCGCTGTCCGTAGGATGCGAACGAGCGTGCCAGGTTG
The DNA here is from genome assembly GCA_013388965.1 of Pseudorhodoplanes sp. Lineage (GTDB taxonomy): Bacteria > Pseudomonadota > Alphaproteobacteria > Rhizobiales > Xanthobacteraceae > Pseudorhodoplanes. Next base: position 28,764 of record JACAEG010000321.1, read on the forward strand.
GAGCCCGTGGTCCTGTAGCCGCTGCGCTGGAGAACCATGTTCATGAAGTTCGCGCACCACAGGCTCGAGCGTCCCGTCGGGTTTCCTCCCAGATAGCGGCGCGCCTCCGCGATCAGGCCCGTCGAGCCGAATCCTGCGCTCATCGCCCGCTGTTCCTGCATCGTCGCACCCGCCGCTCGCGAGACACGTGCCGCACGCGCATGGCGCTTGCGGGAGAGGTGCGGCTTCTGTTCCGCCGTCGCGTAGCCGGGCTGGAAGAACGATACTTTCGCCTCGCGATTCTGGCCCATGCGGTACCGATATGCGGATGAGCGCGCTTGCCGCGTCTTGCGCTTGAATTGCCGCTGATCGGCAACCCAGTTGAAGTTGAAGCTCCCGACCTGTCGGGTCTGCTCATAGTTTTTCGCACGGTATTTGCGTGCATGAGCGGGCTCCGCCCATGCGCTCAACGCCAGCGCGGCCACCGCCGCACCGATGAGTGCCGTGTTCTTGATCTTCAAATTCATTACGATGTCCCACTTGAAGGCCCCACCGCCCCGCCGCGACTCTCCGGAGCCGTGGCATTCGTTGGACGCTGCCGCGAACCGCACGACAGCAGGCGCGCGATGACGGTCGTTCGGGGCGAGAATGGGACGATTGTCGGGCGCGAAAGAACGGCCCGATCAAATGGCAGACATGTAGTGCAACATTACGTTTCGTAATGGCGCCGCCTTGCGCGGCGCCTCCGACGAAAGTTCAAGGCTTGCGGGTCAGCAGGAACACGGCCTGTTCGCCGAACAGGTTCCAGAACCACCACGGTGCCGGAATGCGCAGCGGCTTGCCCGAAGCGCGCAGCGCCACCGCCTTCTGCATATCAGCCCCGACCAGCCTGCACAGCTCGCGAAAGTCCTTGATCGTGCAGAAATGAATGTTCGGCGTGTCGTACCAGGTGTCGGGCAAGATGTCGGTCTGCGGCATCTGTCCGCCGAACAGAAGCTTCAGCCTGATCCGCCAATGGCCGAAATTCGGAAACGACACGATCGCGTGCCGTCCGATGCGCAGCATGTGTTCGAGCACGAGTTTCGGCTGCCAGGTCGCCTGCAGCGTCTGCGACAGGATCACGTAGTCGAACATGTCGTCGGGATAGTCGGCGAGATCGGTGTCGGCGTCGCCCTGGATCACGGCAAGACCCTTGGCGACGCATTCGTTCACGCCCTCACGCGAAATCTCGATGCCGCGCCCGTCGACACCGCGTGTCTCGGCGAGGATGCGCAGAAGCTCGCCGTCTCCGCAGCCGACGTCGAGCACGCGCGCGCCGGGCGCAACCATCTCGGCAACCACGAGATAGTCGACGCGCGGCGTGCCCTGCGAGCGAAGTGCGCTCGCCATCGCAAGATCGCGCTGAAGCTGCATCACCGCGTTCATGCGCGCACGAGCCCCCGCGCCTTGCCCGCCGAATCGAGGAAGCCGCGCACGATCGCGAACAATTCCGGCTCGTCGAGCAGGAAGGCGTCGTGGCCCTTGTCGGTCTTGATCTCGGCAAACGACACGCGGCCGCCCGCGGCGTTCAGGGCGTGCACGATGGCGCGCGATTCCGAGGTCGGGAACAGCCAGTCGCTGGTAAAGGACACAACGCAGAAGCGCGTCGGCGTATTCTTGAACGCATTGGCGAGCACGCCCTGATGGTCGGCGGCAATATCGAAATAGTCCATCGCGCGCGTCAGGTAGAGATAGGAATTGGCGTCGAACCGCTCGACGAACGAACTGCCCTGATGGCGCAGATAGCTCTCGACCTCGAAATCGGCGTCGAAGGAAAAGGTCGGATTGGAACGATCCTGAAACTTGCGCCCGAACTTGCGGTGCAGCGCTGCGTCCGACAGATAGGTGATATGCGCGCCCATGCGCGCGACCGCGAGCCCGCGGCGCGGATTCGTGCCTTCGGTCAGGTAGCGCCCGCCGCTCCATTCGGGATCGGCCATCACGGCCTGGCGTCCGACTTCGTGGAAGGCGATGTTCTGCGCCGAATGGCGGGTCGAGCAGGCGATCGGCAAGGCGGCGAACACCCGCTGCGGAAAGCTCGCCGCCCATTCGAGGACCTGCATCCCGCCCATCGATCCGCCTGCCACGGCAAACAGCGACTCGATCCCGAGGTGGTCGAGCAGCATGGCCTGCGCGCGCACCATGTCGCGGATCGTGATGACCGGAAATTCCAGGCCCCAGGGCAGGCCGGTCTGGGCATTGGTCGAGGACGGCCCGGTCGTGCCCAGGCATCCGCCAATGACGTTCGAGCAGATGACAAAATAGCGCTCGGTGTCGATGGGGCGTCCGGGACCGACCAGCGTCTCCCACCAGCCCGGCTTGCCGGTGACCGGATGCACGCTCGCAACATGCTGGTCGCCGGTCAGCGCATGGCAGATGAGCACCGCATTCGAGCGCGCGGCGTTGAGCGTGCCGTAGGTCTTGAAGGCGATCTGGAAGGGCGCGAGATCGACCCCGGCATCCAGCCTGAGCGGCTTGTCGGGCCCGAAGCGCGCGACCAGCGAGTCACGCGGCGCATCGGCCTCGCGCACGGGGCTCGATGCGTCCAGCCTGGCACTGACCTTGGCCTCGACCATGTGGTTAACCCTGCAAGCTCCGGCGGCCCAGCCGGGCTGTTTTAGGTAAGTCCCCGGCGGAACCTGTCAATCTTTTCTTTGCTTTGGACGGGTGCCCACCCTATCAATGCGGCGCATTTTGACCCTCTTCAGACTGCCAATGGCGATGTCGAAGCTCCCACCATCCCCCACGCTTGAGGACCTGCGGGCTGAAATCGACCGCATCGACGCGGCGATGCACGGGCTCCTGATCGAGCGCGGCGCGATCATCGACCGGCTGATCTCCGTCAAGAGAACGCAGGATTCCGGCTCCGCCTTCCGCCCCGCCCGCGAGGCTGCGATGATGCGGCGGCTGGTCGAGCGCCACCACGGAATCCTCCCGCTCGATACCGTGGAGAGCATCTGGCGCGTCATCATCGCGACCTTCACGCATGTGCAGGCGCCCTATTCCGTTCATGCGGACCTGACGGCCGGCGAGCCCGCAATGCGCGACAGTGCGCGCTTCCATTTCGGCTTCACCGTGCCCTTCATTCCGCATATGGGCGCGGAAGGCGTGATCGCTGCAATTGCGGCCTCCAAGGGCGATCTCGGGCTTGTGCCCGCAATGGCGGTCGCCGGGGCGGGGGCGTGGTGGACCGCGCTCGAAGACGCAAATGCGCCCAAGATCATCGCGCGGCTGCCCTTCGTCGAGCGACCGGACCATCCGGCTTCGCTGCCCGTATTCGCAATCTCGCGCCCGGCCGCCGACGCGATCTCGAAGGAAGTGGAAGTCCATAGCGTGCGGGTTTCCGGCTGGAGCGCGGCTGCCTCGCGCGCCATTTCACCGCTCGCCGAGGCGGTCGCCGTGCCCGATGGCGCCTTCGACGGTGCGGCGCTGCTGATTTCCGTTCCGCAGGACCGCACCCTTGCGGATATCCTCGACGCGCTGGTGAAATCCGGCGCATCCGTGCGCTCGACGGCCCTCGTCGGCAGCCACGCGACCCGCTATACGGTCGAGAGTGCACGTCCCGTTACCGCCGCGCGCTGAACCCTTTGGAGCTTATCAGGAATGACCGCGTTGATGCGTCCCGTGCCGCGCCCCGGCGTGCTCGATATCGCAGCCTATGTGCCAGGCAAGAGTTCGGCGCCCGGCGTTGCGAAGATTTTCAAGCTATCGTCCAACGAGACGCCGCTTGGACCGAGCCCGAAAGCGGTCGAGGCCTATAATGCCGTCGGCAAGCATCTCGAGGAATATCCCGACGGTGCCGCGACCGAATTGCGCGAAGCGATCGGGCGGACCTTCGGTCTCGATCCTGCGCGAATTGTGTGCGGCGCAGGCTCCGACGACATCCTCAATCTGATCGCGCGCGCCTATCTCGCCGACGGCGACGAAGCGATCCACACGACGCACGGCTTTCTGGTCTATCCGATCGCGACGCTCGGCACCGGCGCGAAGCCTGTGGTCGCGGCGGAGAGGAACTTCACCGCCGACGTCGATGCGATCCTGAAGGCGGTGACACCGAAGACCAAGATCGTTTTCCTCGCCAATCCCAACAACCCGACCGGGACCTATATCCCGTTCGACGAAGTCAAGCGGCTGCATGCCGGCTTGCCGCCGCATGTGCTGTTCGTGCTCGACGCGGCCTATGCCGAGTATGTCCGGCGCAACGATTACGAGTCCGGAATCGAGTTGGTGGCGACGAGCGAGAACGTGGTGATGTGCCGGACCTTCTCGAAAATCTATGGCCTCGCCGCCTTGCGTCTGGGGTGGCTGTACGGGCCGGCGCATATCGTGGATGCGCTCAACCGCATCCGCGGGCCGTTCAATGTCAGCGCGCCGGCGATTGCGGCCGGCGCCGCGGCGCTCGCCGACTCGGCCCATCTCGACCGCTCGCGCGAGCATAACGACCGCTGGCTCGCCTGGCTGACCGAGGAGATTTCGAGACTTGGCCTCACCGTCACGCCGAGTGTCGGCAACTTCATCCTGATCCACTTTCCGGACCAGCCCGGAAAGACCGCCAAGGAAGCCGACGCGCTTCTGACCTCGCGCGGATGCATCCTTCGGCAGGTCGGTGCCTACAAGCTGCCGAATGCGCTGCGCATGTCTGTGGGAACAGAGGAGGCGAACCGGCTCGTGGTGAAGACACTCGCCGAATTCATGGGCAGGGCATGAGCGTCGTTGTCCGCAGTCTCGCGATCCTCGGTCAGGGCCTGATCGGCTCCTCGATCACGCGCGCGGCGGGCGAACGCGGACTGGCGGCGACCATCACGGTCACCGATGCGTCGGACAAGGTGCGCCGGCGCGTGGTCGAGCTCGGAATCGGTGGCGCGCGCGTCGCGAACAGCAACATCGCGGCCGTGCGCGATGCCGACCTCGTTATCGCCTGCGTGCCGGTCGGACAGATGGGCCCGCTGGCAGTCGAGATTGCCGGCCATCTCAATCCGGGCGCGATACTTTCCGATGTCGGCTCGGTGAAGGACGACGTGGTCCGCGCGGTCGCGCCGGCGTTGCCCGCGGGTGTGGTCTTCGTGCCTGCCCACCCGCTTGCCGGCACGGAGCATTCCGGCCCCGACCACGGCCTTGCCGACATGTTTGTCAACCGCTGGTGCATCCTCACGCCTCCGGAGGGCACCCCTGCTGCCGCGATCGAAACGGTGCGGCGCTTCTGGGAGGGGCTCGGGGCGCGTCCGGAGACGATGACGCCGTCGCACCACGATCATGTCCTGGCGATCACAAGCCATATTCCGCACCTGATCGCCTTCTCCATATTTCACACTGCGCTGCGCTTCGAGGAGCAAACCAGTTCCGAGGTGATGAAATTCTCCGCCGGCGGCTTCCGCGACTTCACGCGCATCGCATCCTCCAATCCGACCATGTGGCGCGACATTTTCCTCGCGAACAAGCACGCCGTGCTCGCCATTCTGAGGCAATTCAATCAGGACGTCGCGGAAATTGCCGATGCCATCGAGAAGGAGGACGGCGAAAAGCTCTTCCAGTATTTCTCCAAGAGCCGGATCACGCGTCGCAAGGTGATCGAGAAAGAGCATATTTCGGTCGTGGCAAGCCGCGAGCAGCGTGTGGCACCGCTCATCCGGCCCTACGGCTCGGACGATTGAGCGACGTCCGTCCGGGACGTCAGAACAGGGATTGCGTCTTGCCGATCCGGATCGGGCCCAGAAAGGCTTCGCCGTCGACGAAACGCAGGGGGAGAGAGACGGCCTTGCGGCCTTCGATCTCCGCCGGCTGGCCGAGCATGGCCGCAAAGCCCGCCGCGAGGCTCGGCGCCGCCTTTTCGCGCGCGATGGCCCCCAGCCCTGGCGCGATGCGGTCGAGCGCATCCAGCGCAGCCCCCGCACGCTCGCTCCCCGAACCCGGCCGCGACAGGTAATCGACACCCAGTTGCTGGAGCAGCCTCTCAAGCCCCGCGATCGTGACGCGCAGCTCGCCATCGAGGCGGCCATTGGCCGTCAGCCCCAGCCGCCCGGATCCGGTCGCGAGCCATTCGCTCTGACGCATGCGAATCGTCCGCACATCGATCGCCCCGTTGGATTGCTGGATTTCGCGGAAGCGCACGGACCACGGCTTGGGAGAGAAATCCTTGAGACCGCGCAGATTGATGTCGGCGCTGGCGTCGGTCGCCGCGGCAAAGAACGGCCCAAGCGCCGGCGCGGATACGGACGAAAGCTCGAGAGCGATATCGATGACCGGCCGGTCGTCCCAGGCCCCATCCGCCATGCGCGCGTGAAGTTCCGCATGCTTGCCCGCGGCCACCCGCGCGGCCGTGCCTCCGATTGTCCGGTCAAAGACGGGATCGTTCATGACGATGGAGATCCGCTCCGGCCGGCGCGGATTTCCGCGCACGCTGGCCTGCGCAAGACTCCAGTTCACCAGCAGCTCGGGCGCCGCGTTGACGTCGCCGACATGCAGAGGTCCGGTAAACTCGCTAATCAGCAATGTCGGCTGCCAGACCTGCGCCGCCACCAGAATTCCGGGCGCCGTGATCGCCAGCGGCGGCTGCAGCGCACGCAATTCGGCTGCCGCCTTGTCGCAGCGGACCTCGATGCGGAAGGGAAAGCCGCCGACCGTGTGGGACCCGCAGGTGTAGATGCGACCCGCTCTCGCCTCCCGGTCGAGCCAGCCGGTCATCGCGGTTTGCGCGCGGGAGGCTGCGTAGAACCAGACGCCGCACCAGGCCAGCGCAATCGCAAGCAGCAACGCGGCCGGCACGGCGATCAGCCATGAGCGGCGGCGGGATGGCGGCTGGACGGCACGGTCGTAGGGCATGTCCCGAATCCCGATCCTGATACCGATAGTCGAAATGCGCCGAATGCGGCGTTTCGAAGATGACGGCCGCAGCCCCGCATGGCAAATGCGACGGCTCGGCCGTTGCAAGGGCCTGCGAGCCCTGTTACGCCAACCCAACAGAGCGCTCTCATATCACACCTGAATGAGCCCCGAATCCGATCCTTCCGAAGACCTGTGGGTCTTCGGCTATGGCTCGCTGATGTGGCGGCCTGGCTTTGAATTCGTCGAGAAAACGCCGGCCCGGCTGGTGGGTCTGCACCGGGCGCTTTGCGTTTATTCATTCGTTCATCGCGGGACGCCCGAGCGACCGGGGCTCGTGCTTGGCCTCGACCGCGGCGGCGCCTGCCGCGGGATAGCCTTTCGAGTCGCCGCCAAGCACCGCGCGAGCACCATCGCCTATCTGCGCGCACGCGAGCAGGTGACTGCGGTCTATCGCGAGACGCTGCGAAGCGTGACGCTGTCCGGGCAGCCGGAACGCCGGGTTGCGGCGCTGACCTATGTCGTGGACCGGGGACACCCGCAATATGCCGGCAAGCTGTCCATTGCCGAGCAGCTTCACCACATCCGGCAGGCGCACGGCCAATCGGGAGCCAATCCCGAATACGTGCTGGCGACGGTTGCGGCTCTGGAAGGACTTGGCTGCCGCGACCGGGACCTGCACCTCCTCGCGGAGAAGCTCAAAGGGCCGCACGACCTGCAGCACCTGCCGACCCTCTAAATCTAGCGTGTCTTGCGCGCGCGCTCCCGCTCGCCGTTTTCGACAAGGCGCGCCGTCGTGGTCTCGATCTCGCTTTGCAGCCGCGCAAAGAAGGCATGCTTGTCGAGGCCGGGCTCGATCAGATCGCAGGCCTCCACCACGATGGTGCCGGGATAGCGCCGGAAGGACCTGCGAGGCCAGAACAGGCCGGAATTCAGGGCGAGCGGCAGGCAGGGCACGCCCAGTTCTGCATAGAGATGCACCACGCCGTACTTGTAATTCGGCTCCGCCCCGGGCGCCCGGCGCGTCCCTTCCGGGAAAATGATGATCTGGCGACCGCGCCCGACCTCCACCTTGGCGCGCGCGGCGATCTGCGCCAGCGCTCTCGAACGCGCCCCGCGATCGACCGGAATCATCTCGGCCTTGCGCGCGCACCAGCCAAAGAAGGGAATCCACATCAGTTCCCGCTTGAGAATGTAGGCGGGGTCGCTGAACACCGTCATCAGCGCGAAGGTCTCCCACAACGACTGGTGCTTCGACGCGATCAGCAGCGGCCCCGGCGGGACTTTATCGAAGCCGACGAGCTTCATGTCGATATTGCACACGATGCGCAGCAGCCAGAAATTCGTCCGGCTCCAGAGCCGCACCATCCAGAGAAGCGCGCCACGCGGCATCGCAAGCGTCGGGAGCGCCACGATCAGATAGACGAAAAGTACGAGATAGAAGAGCAGATTGAAAACGACGGACCGAAGGATGATCACGAACTCATTCCGAATGAGGCGGGTTACGATGTCAGGCGGTCGGCTCGAGCCGAATCCGTACCACCGAGACGATATACTTCAGATACTCCGTAAACAGCAGCCGGGCGATTGCGCCGTTCGACCAGATCGTCCCGCCCTTGCTGGTCACGACCGGATAGGGCACGAGCCGGATCCCCGGCAATTGATGGGCGAGCTCCGCCATCGCACGCGGGATGTGATAGTTCGACGTGACGATGATGAGCGACTTGAAGCCGCGCTCCTCGGCCCATCGCCTTGTTTCCGCGGCGTTGCCGACGGTGTTCAATGCCGAGCGGTCGATATCGACGCAGCATTTGATGGTCTTGGCGTATTGCGGGGTCAGGCGTGCAATCTCGCGCTCATTGGTCGCGCGATTGACCCCGGTAATGAGAAGCCGCTGACCGCGCCCGGCGGCCAGAAGCTCGATCGCATCCGCTATCCGCGACGCGCCGCCGGTCAGAACCGCAATGCCGTCGGCCTTTCCTTCCAGCGCAATTTCGTCGCCCGGGACAAGCCAAAGGAACCGGACGAAGCCGATGATGAAAAGCAATGACGCGATACCCAGCGCGGCGAAAGCGGCCAGCGCAAGGCGTGCAAGCGGACTGCGCGCTTGTTTGCCTGACGTCTTTTCGGCGCCGTCGTCGCGGCCTTTCGTCTGCGATTCGATCGCCGGCATCGGCGGGTCTTCCTCCACTCCGGCAGCAGGCCGGACGCTGCCGTCATACGGCATCGAGCGTCTGATTTACAGTGTGCCGGGAGGTGACCGCGGTCAGCGCCGCTGCCAGGGCGATCTGCAGCAGTATGAGAATGTAGCCCTCGATCCCGATCGAAAGGGTGCCGAACAGCGCGGTCAGCTGGTCGCCGCCGGCCGTGGCCATGAAGCGGTTGACGGCGAAGCCTCCGGCGGCGAACAGCAGGATCGCCGCGCCCCCGCCGATGAGCCCGCCCTTCAGCCCCAGGACGAGAAAATGGCGCTGAAACTGGCTGGCGATATAGCCGTCCTTGGCGCCGATGAAGTGCAGCACCTCGACGATCGGCCGATTGCTTGCCATCGCGCCGCGGGTCGCAAACGCGACGCACAGGACCATCGCCGCGAGCATCAGGACGAGAATGAGCGCGCCGACGATCACCACGGTGTCCGACATGCTCCGCATCCGATCCACCCAGCCGCGATGATCGTCGAGGCTGGCGCCGGGCACGGCCTCGGCCAGCGCAGTGCGCAGCCGCGGCAGGTCGACATCGGCGCCGTCGGTCAGCCGGAGCACGATCAGGCGCGGTACCGGCAACTGTTCGAGCGACAGACCCGTGCCGAGCCACGGCTCCAGCAGGCGCTCAGATTCCTCCCTTGTATAGGGGCGGACGTCTGCAATGCCGGAAAAGCGGCGCGCGATATCGGAAGCGCGGGCGAGATCGGCTTCCATCTCGCGGCCGGGCACGGGTCGCACCTGGATCGTAAGCTCGCGCGCGACATCCGATTGCCATTCGACTGCCGACGCGCGCACGAGCATCACCGCTCCGGTCGTCAGCGATGCCAGAAAGGTCATGATGGCAACGACCGCAACGAGCGCACGGCCACCGACCGAATCCTGCGGCACGATCGACGCCGACGCGGTCGGCACCGGCATTCGCGAGTTGGGCGAACCTGATCGTGACTGCGCCAGATCGAAATCGGTCATCCGCTTTCACTCGTAAACGTGCAGGCGCCCCTCGTGAAGCACGAGACGGCGCGCATCGTACTGGTCCATGAGGGCGATATCGTGGGTGGCAATGATGACGGACGTGCCCGCCTTGTTGAGCTCGATAAAGAGGCGAAGCAACCGCTGCGCCAGGGTGGGATCGACGTTGCCGGTCGGCTCGTCGGCGAGCAGCAGGCGAGGACGTGCGATGACGGCCCGCGCGATGGCCGCACGCTGCTTCTCACCGCCCGAAAGCACCGGCGGCAAAGCGTTTATCCGCTCGCCAAGTCCGACCCATTGCAGCAGTTCGACAACCTCCCTCCGATAGCTCGTTTCCTCGCGGCCGATCACCCGAAGCGGCAGCGAGACATTTTCATACGTGGTCATGTGGTCGAGCAGTCGGAAATCCTGGAACACGACGCCGATGCGCCGGCGGAGGGTGGCGAGCGCATCCTTGCTGAGGGTCGCAACATCGTGCCCGAACATCGTGATCAGACCTCGGGTCGGCTTGATCGACAGGAACAGAAGCCTCAGGAGCGACGACTTGCCCGCGCCCGAGGGGCCGGTCAGGAACTGGAATGAGTGCGGCTCGACACGGAAGGTCAGATCCCGCAGAACCTCGGGACCCAATCCGTATCGCAAGCCGACATTCTCGAATCGGACCACCCCTCGCTCCGGCCGGCCGCAATTCGGGGCATGCCCGGCGGCGAATCGCTGCAATCCCGCGTAGCGGCCGGTTTACAGGATTACGGAGCCATCCGCCAAAGGCGCCCGGGCTTCAGGGCCCGCGGGAACCCGCAAGGCCGGCATGGTTTCCGTTTCGTTAACATTCGGACGAATACGGTGGGCAGACGTCAACGGCTGCGATTCGCCATGCTGCTCGTCTGCCCCCATTGCTCCACATCCTACGAGATCGACCCGCACACCCTGGGAGCGACGGGCCGCTCGGTCCGCTGCACAAATTGCCGTTCGGTCTGGTTCGCGGAAAGCCGGCAGGATGCCTTCGAGTCGATCGGCGCCGGCGATCCCGAACCGGCGGCCGAGCCGGCCCCCAAGGCAACGCAGCCAACGGGCGCTGCACCGGATATTCCGCGGGAGACTTACCGCCCGCGAGTCCAGGCCGTCGGCAACGATACCGATCCCGACGCGGCCGACTGGATCGCCGAGGCCGACCTGACGGCCATTTCGCTGGTCCCGGAGGGTGAAGATCTTCTGGGATCGGCCCCCGAGTTGTCGCCCTTTGAGGATTTGGATCACCTCGACGGCTCCATTGCCGATCCGGCCACCCGTGACCCTGCATTCACTTACCCGCCGTCACGGCCGCGATACAGAGGCGGGCACGCCTTCAACCGGAGGCCAGGGCCGAAAGCCAGTCGCTTGCCGTGGCGCGTTGCTCCGCTGCCTGTCGCGATCGCTGTTCTTGCCGGGCTCATCGCCATCATCCTGGGCTGGCGTCAAAGCATCGTGCAATTCGCGCCGCAGACCGCATCGTTCTTTGCAGCAATCGGATTGCCCGTAAATCTGCGCGGCACAGTCTTTCAGGATATCCGCACGACTCAGGAAATGCATGAGGGCATTCCCGTGCTTGTCGTGGAGGGGAATATCGTCAGCATATCCAAGAAGCCGACCGAGGTGCGGCGCCTGCGCTTTTCCCTGCGCGATGCGGCCGGGCACGAGGTCTATAGTTGGACCGCGCTTCCGAGCCGCTCAGTCGTGGAGCCGGGCGATTCCGTCCAGTTCCGGTCGCGTGTCGCATCGCCGCCCGCCGAGGGACGCGACGTGATCGTCCGCTTCTTCAACCGCCACGACGTCGCGTCGGCAACGAGATAATCGCATGGCAAGGATACTGATCGCGGAGGATGAGGACTCGCTGCGCGCGCTGGTTGCTCGCGCGCTCGCGCAGGATGGCCATGAGGTCACAGCCACGTGCGACGGAGGCGAGGCGCTGGAGGTGCTGACGCGCGAGGCGGGGCGTTTCGATCTCTTGCTGACGGATATCCGCATGCCGGTCATGGACGGGATCGCACTGGCGCTCGCGACCAGCCGCGACTACCCGGACCTCACGATCCTGCTCATGACCGGCTATGCCGACCAGCGAGAGCGGGCGCAGGGCCTGGACGCCTTGATTCACGACGTCGTCGCCAAGCCGTTTTCGCTCGCCGACATTTGCACCGCGGTGAACGGGGCGCTCGCGGCCCGCACGGTGCATTGAGGATCGAGCAAGGAATCCGCGGATCAGAAGTCGCGCAACAGGCGCTCGATATAATCCAGCTCAAGTTGCGGACGCAGTGGATCGGCAAAGCGGCGTCGCAATTCCTCCAGAATGCGGCGTGCGCGCTGGACGTCGATTTCACCCGGCACCTTGACGGTGACGTCGTCGCCGTAATCGCGCCCGCGCAGCGGCCGACCGAGCGGATCGGTCTCCTGTTGCGCGCGCGCCTGGCCGTTGCGGCCGGGCTGACCGGGGCCCTGCCCCATCATGCCCTGCTGCTGCATGGCCTGCGCCATCCCTTGAGCGCCCTTTCGCATGGCCTCAAGCGCCCGGCCCTGCGCGCCCACGGCATCCTCGGCATTGCCCTCGCCCAACGAGCCCTCGGCATCGCCCATCGCGTCCCCGGCCCGGCCCAGCTGCTCCATGCCGGCGTCGCCTTCCTGACCGTCCTGGCCCTCCTGGCCTTGCTGACCCATGCCGCGCTGGCGCAACTGTTCCAGCAGCTTGTTCAGCCGATCCCGCAGCGCCTGCTGATTCTGCCGCAGATCGCCGAGATTCTGCTCGCCCTGCCGTCCGTCCTGGCCCTGCTGGCCCTGCTGACCGCGCTGGCGCTCTCGCCGCTGGTCCTGCCCCTGCCGGAAGGTACGGTCGCGCAATTGCTGCTGCTTGCGGATCATGTCGCCCAGTTCGTCGAGCGCCGACATCATGTCGTCGTCGCCCTGCTCTCCGGGCTGCCCGGGACGGGCCGTCTGCAGATTTTCGAGCATTGACTGCAATTCGTCGAGCAGCTGGCGTGCCGCGTCCCTGGCGCCCGAGCGCGCAAGATTCTCGAGCCGGTCGATCATGCTCTTCAGATCCTGCGGCCGCAGGTTGCGTGCATTGGGATCGGCGCGCGCCATCTGGTCCGGATTGCGCTGCATCTGCTCGGCCAGCGCCTGCATGAACTTGTCGAGCGCGGCACGCAGATCGTCCGTCAGCTTCTTGATCTCTTCGTCGCTTGCGCCGCGCTCCAGCGCCTGACGCAGGGCATCCTGAGCCGCCCGCAATGCGGCTTCCGCATCGGACACATTGCCGTCCTCAATATTGACAGCCATCTGCCAGAGCCGATCCACCACCGCACGCAGATCGTCGTCCGACTTCGCGCGCGTCAGCTCCCAGAAAATCGATCGCAGTCCGAGATAGACGCCGGCTTCAGGCGTAAACTTTTCCGGCGCAATGGCGAGCGCGTCGAGCGCAACCAGCACCTTCGGCTTGGCCTGCGAGTCGAGCGCAAGATTGCGGCGCTGCTCGATCAGGGCGCGCGCGACGGGCTTGGTGAACATCCGTTCCGGCAGCCGCAATTCGAACGGTTCGGACTGGCCTTCGTTGCCGGCTTCGTCGCGCGCCCGCAGCGTCATGAGCACGTCGACGCCGGCCCACGGGTGATCGGCCATGCTCTTGGTCGTCTGTCCGACGCCGCTGCGGGTGCGCAATTGCGGCAGCACCAGCGGCATTTCGGGCGCTCCGTAAAGCGGCCGGGCGCCCTCGCTGCCGCTCTTGCGCGCGAACATCGCCTGCGCATCGACGACTCCGTAATCGTCATCGATCTTGTAGGAAAGCTGCAGCGAGCCGCGCAGTTGCGGTTCGGGGTCCTTCGCCAGCGCAATTGAGGGCACGCGGTCGGGAATGGCCGTGAACGACCATGTCACGCCGCCGCCAAGCCTGCGCAGGGTCACGTCGCCGCTTTCATTGATGACGAAACGGCGCTCTTCGGAGTCTGCGGCGGCTTGCGGATGTTCCTCGGATTTCTCCTCCTGCAGCCCGCCCTTCACCACGATGTCCAGTTCCGACACGCCGGTCGCCCGCACGACCAGGACGGACTTTGCAGGCACGTTGACCGGGCCGGAGGCACGCGGCGTCTCTCCCGGCCGCAACCCCGCCAGAATGACCGGCGGGCGCGCCGTATAAGGCGGGGGTGTCACCCAGGCATCGACACGGTAATTCACGGGCGTCACGACGCCCTGCCAGTCGAAGGCCGCGGCGAGGCGCCTGCCCCGGTCACCGCCCGCGGCAAAGAAGGTCGCGACCACAAGCACGGCCGCGAGAGCGCGCAACGCATAGGGATCGCGCAATGGCAATTGCGGCGAAGCCCAGCCCGATCTGGCCTTTCTTGCCGCGATCTCGGCACGCTCGCGATGCGCCTGCCAGAGCGCGGCCGACATCGGATCGTTCTGGGTTACGGCCAATTCGTCGGCGACGGCCGTTGCCGGACGATGCCGCAGGCCGCTGTTGCGGTCGAGCCGGCGCAGCCCATCCGATGCCGAAGGCCAGCGCACCCAAATCAGGGGAAATGCTGCTGCAAGGGTCAGAAGGGCGAAAATTCCGAGCCCAATGGCCCGTCCGAGCGGGGGTAGCCAGAGCCATAGCCCGAGCCAGGAAAAGGCGAGGAAAAATCCGAGGACGGTCGCAATGGCCGCCAGCGGCGGCCACAGGCTTTCCCAGAGCAAGGTGAGGCGGGCCCGTCGAAGCGTGCGATCGAGCTGGCCCGGAAGCCGCTTCGCCGAAAACTTTTGATCTTCAGGATCTTGCACGCGGCCTTCGGTCATTCTCGCGCCAATGGAAACCCTCGATTCTGGAAGCCTAGCACGCTATGCAAGTTCCATGCAGGCCTTCACGCAAACCTGATCGTCCAGCCCGATCTGGGTCCAGGGGGCTCCTAGAACCAGGCCGGCATGCGATCCAAGGCGATCAATGCGTCCGCTTCGAGGCGGGGTCGGACCAAAGACCATTTGTCGCCTTTGACCAGCACCTCGGGCACGAGCGCCCGGGTGTTGTAGGTCCCGGCCTGCACGGCACCATAGGCGCCGGCCGTCATGACGGCGAGCAGATCGCCCGGCTTCGGCTCGGCCATCTCCCGGTCGAGCGCCAGATAATCTCCGGATTCGCAGACAGGGCCCACCACGTCGGCCCGCAATCGGGGGGCGTCCGGTTTCGGTTCGGCGACCGGCCAGATTTCGTGATGGGCCTCGTACAAGGTCGGGCGCACCAGGTCGTTCATCGCCGCGTCGACGATCACAAAGGTCTTGGCCTCGCCGCGCTTCACATAGATCACCTGCGTCACAAGAATACCGGCATTGCCCACGATCAGCCGTCCCGGCTCGAAAATAAGGGTGCAGCCAAGCCCGCGCGTGGCGCGCTTGACGATCCCGGCATAGGCGGCGGGATCGGGCGGCGGTTCGTTGCCGTCGTGATAGGGAATGCCCAGACCGCCGCCGAGATCGACGTGCGAAATGGTGTGTCCGTCCGAGCGCAGTTCGTGCACAAATTCCGACAGCAGGGCGAAGGCATCCTCGAAGGGCTGCAGATCGGTGATCTGGCTGCCGATATGCATATCGACGCCGGAAACGTGAATGCCCGGCAGCTTCGCGGCATGCGCATAGACCTCGCGCGCGCGGGAAATGGGAATGCCGAACTTGTTCTCGGATTTGCCGGTTGAGATTTTCGCATGGGTGCGCGCATCGATGTCGGGATTGACACGGACCGACACGTCCATGGTCTGCCCGCGGGAGGCTGCGATCGATGACAGCAATGCGAGTTCGGGCTCGGACTCGACATTGACGCACAGGATGCCGTGATCGAGCGCGAGCGAGAGCTCGGCCGCCGTCTTGCCGATGCCGGAGAACATGATCTTCTTGGGCGGAACCCCCGCCGCAAGCGCGCGCTTGAGTTCGCCGCCGGAGACGACGTCGGCGCCTGCACCGAGCCGCGCCAATGTCGCAATCACCGCCTGGTTGGAATTGGCCTTGACCGCGTAGCAGACCAGCGAGGGCACGTCGGCGAAGGCGTCGGCGAAAACGCGATAATGCCGCTCCAGCGTGGCAGTCGAATAGCAATAGAACGGCGTGCCGACCTCGCGCGCAATCGCGGCCAGACTCACCGCCTCGGCGTGCAGATCGCCGTTGCGATAGGTGAAGTGATGCATCGGGATCTCAGTCGAGAAGCGCGTCGAGGGGAATGCTTTTTTTCGGGCCGCGGATGAGCGGAAGGCCGGTCGCGCCGCCGTCGCGCGCGACCATGCCCTCCTGGACCATCGCCTGGTCGGCCGCCGCCGAGGCGGCCGGCGGCGCGTCGAGCCCACCCTTGCGCCCGCAGCCGGCCAAAGCCAGCGCCCCAATCATCGCGGCAGCGGCCAACAGGGCCGACGACCTGTTCAAAATCACGAGGTTACTCCCCCAGTCCGGCGCAGCTATAGCAGATCGCGCAAAAGAGGCGATAGTTCGATGGGCGGAGGGTGCCTGTCATGGCGTGTCCTTGCCGAGGCGCTTCAACCACCGCTTGGCCTGGGTCCGGACGTTGCGCGGAGCGGTACCCCCATAGGACGTCCGGCTGCGCACGGAATTCGTCGCCGACAGGACCCCGAAAACCTCCTCCGTGATCCTCGGCTCGACGGCACGCATGTCCTCGAGCGGCAGCCGGTGCAGAGGCAGATTTCTGGCCGAGGCCGCGGAAACGATCCTGCCGGTCACGTGATGGGCATCGCGGAACGGCATCTTCAGGGTTCGAACCAGCCAATCGGCGAGATCGGTCGCGGTGGCGTAGCCTTCTCCCGCGGCCTTTTTCATGCGGGCAACATCCGGTGTGATATCCCGCACCATTCCGGTCATAGCCGCAAGGCAGAGCGAGAGCGCAGAGAGCGCATCCATAGCGCCTTCCTTGTCCTCCTGCATGTCCTTCTGATAGGCCAGCGGAAGCCCCTTCATCACCATAATGATCGCGTTAAGCGCGCCGGCAATGCGTCCAGCCTTGGCGCGCACGAGTTCTGCGGCGTCCGGGTTGCGCTTCTGCGGCATGATCGATGAGCCGGTCGTGAATTTTTCGGACAGCGAGACGAGCCCGACCAGCGGCGAGGTCCAGATCACGATCTCCTCCGCCAGGCGCGACAGATGCACTGATGCAATCGTCGCGGCGGCGAGCGTTTCCATCACGAAATCCCGATCGGACACGGCGTCGAGCGAATTCGCCATCGGCCGGTCGAAGCCGAGCGCTTTCGCTGTCATGTCGCGATCGACGGGAAACGAGGTGCCGGCCAAGGCCGCGGCGCCCAGCGGGCTTTCATTCAGCCGCTTGCGCGCGTCCGCGAAGCGGCCGCGGTCGCGCGCCGCCATCTCGACATAGGCGAGCAGATGATGACCGAAGGTGACCGGCTGCGCGGTCTGCAGATGCGTCAGGCCGGGCATGACCGTGTCGGCATGCTCGAGCGCACGCTCCGCCAGCGCCGTCTGATAGTCCGCCAGTGCCCCGTCGAGGCTGTCGATCGTGTCGCGCATCCAGAGCCGGAAGTCCGTGGCGACCTGGTCGTTGCGCGAACGCGCCGTGTGCAGGCGGCCGGCCGCCGGGCCGATCAGGGCCGACAGCCTGCTCTCGACATTCATGTGGATGTCTTCGAGGCTGCGGTCGAAGCTGAAATCGCCGTTGTCGATCTCTGACAGGATCGTGTCTAGACCGTGAGCGATCTTGCGCGCATCGTCGTCCGTGATTATGCCCTGCTGCGCCAGCATCGAGGCATGCGCCTTGCTGGCGGCGATGTCCTGGGCATAGAGATGGCGGTCGACGTCGATCGAGACGTTGATTGCCTCCATGATCGCATCGGGGCCCGACGCAAACCGCCCGCCCCACATCTTGTTGCTCATGGTATTGCCTTCAAAGCACGGAATGACCGGGACGAATATGGCCGAAGAAACTGAACAAACGGGTGCCGGCCGCCGCCGGCGCGCTGTCCTGATCGCGTCGGTTTTTGCCGTCGCCGCCCTGGCAGGTCTGGCAGGCATATACGGGATCACGAAGTGGAATGGCAACGCGGTCGAGGCGTCCTGCAAGCCAGCGGCCGCGCTCGCCGCCCGGCTGACGCCGCTGATGCGGGGCGAAGTCGCGGCTCTGGCACCGGCCAAGCACCCGATCCGGCTGGCCAACCTGACATTCCTTGATGCGAAGGGTCAGCAGCGCAGCCTCGCCGACTGGAAAGGCCGCACCGTCCTTCTCAACCTCTGGGCGACCTGGTGCGTGCCCTGCAAGACGGAAATGCCGGCCCTCGACGCGCTCCAGCAGAAGCTCGGCGGGCCGCAATTCGAGGTCGTCGCCGTCAACATCGACACGCGCAATCCCGACAAGCCCAGGGCCTGGCTGAAGGACGCCGGCATCCAGAAGCTTGACTATTTTGCCGACCCGCAGGCGAAGATCTTTCAGGATCTGAAGGTCGCCGGCCGCGCCTTCGGCATGCCGACGACGATCCTGGTCGATCCATCCGGCTGCGAGGTTGCGACGCTCGCGGGGCCGGCCGAATGGGCGAGCGGCGACGCCGTCAAGCTGATCGAGGCGGCGATCCGGCAGTAGGTCGTCCGCATTCACACCGAGATGTCGAGATTGCCGCCGACGCCGGCCGCGACATTGGCGAGGTTCTGCAGATTGTCCTGCGCCTTCTCGATCACCTCGACGATCGAGGCCCCCGCCTGCGCGTTCATGCGCATCATGGCGGCAGCCGCCGCCATCTGAAGCTTTGCGGTCTGCGCGCCTGCGAATGCGAGGGCGATGCTTCCGATATCCACGATGCGTCCTTGAGACTGCTCAGGCTGTGTAGTTCACGCGCGCGCCGGTCTTGATGTCGATCGTGACGCCGTTCGACAGCGTGATCTGGCCGCTGTTGAGATTGATGCTCGTTCCGCTGTCGAGCGTGCCGACCGAATTGGTGCTGAACTGGGAATCCTTGAGGTCGACACGGGTGGGGTCGTTGTCTTCCTGGGCCGCCTTCCTGGCGGCGGCTTCCTGTTTCGCCTTTGTCTCGGCCTGAATGCGGGCGAGCGCGAGATTGGCGGCGCGCGTTCCTCCGGCATCGATCCTGTTGATGATGGCCGACGATAGCGCAGCATTGGCCTCGGCTTGCCGGGCCTCGAAATCCTCGCGCATGACCTTGCGCTTGGCGCGCCATGCTTCGAGATTCTCGCGCGCGCTGAGCACGCGGAAATATTTCGATTTGCTTCCGATGGCGGCCATGACCCATACGCCCTCGCGTATGAGCTTAGCGGGGTCCGGTTAATGTTTGGGAAAGGAGCCGGCTCGCCGCCCTCCCGCGCCTGAGGGGGAAGAGGGTTGACAGGGGACGAAGGATCGTGAATACTAAACCATATGGTTAAGTATCAAGATTCCCCGCTGGATCGGACTTTCGGCGCCCTCTCCGACCCCACCCGGCGGGCATTGCTGGCGCGGCTCGGGGAAGCGGAAAGTCTGTCGGTCAGCGAGCTGGCGCGGCCCTTCGACGTGTCGCTGCCGGCGATCATGAAACATCTCGATGTGTTGTCGGATGCGGGACTGATCACCCGCACCAAGACCGGCCGCACGGTCTCCTGCCAGCTCACGGCAGAGCCGATGGAAGAAGCCATGCAATGGCTGACGCGCTATGCGCGATTCTGGTCCGAGCGCCTCGACCGTCTCGCCAAGTTCCTGGAGAACGATACATGCCGAACCGATCCGGAGCCGCGGCAGCAGACGCTCCCGCAAGACCAAGCGTCACCCTCAAGCGTCGTCTCAATGCGCCGCCTGCGAAAGTCTACGAAGCCTGGACGCAAGCCGAAAAGCTAGTGCGCTGGTTCGGCCCTGCCGAAACCGTGGAAAGCACGGTGAAGGCGGAGATGGACGTGCGCGTCGGCGGGAAATTCTGGGTGAGCTTCAACGCGGTCGACGGCGAGTTTCACAAGGTCGGCGGCACTTACCTTGAAGTGGTGCCGAACGAGAAGCTCGTCTTCACCTGGGCCTGGCACACGACGCCGGAGCGCGAGTCGCAGGTGACGGTCACGCTGCATCCCGACGGCGGTGGAACGATGCTGACCTTGCTTCACGAGAAATTCTTCGACCAGGCCGCAGCGGACGGTCACATGCACGGCTGGACCGGCACTCTGGACAAGCTCAAACATTTCATCGGCTGACGAGGAGATCTCGCGATGACGCAAACCGACATTGTGCGGCAGAATTCCGCCGGAGATTGCCCGACCCAGCAGGTCCATGGACAATTTTGCTGGAACGAATTGCTGACACGCGACGTGGAGCGCGCCAAGCGCTTCTATGCCGCGACGATCGGCTGGGATTTCGATTCCATGCCCTCACCGGACGGCATCTACTGGCGTGCAATCCTGAACGGAAAGCCTGTTGCAGGGCTCTTCACACTGACGGCGCCGGACTATGACGACGTGCCGGAGGGCTGGATGTCCTATCTCGCAGTCGACGACGTCGATGCGCGCGTGGCGAAAGCATTGAAGGCCGGCGCAAGGCTGATGAAGCCCATTTTCGACGTGCCGGATGCCGGACGCATCGCGATCCTCACGGAGCCTGGCGGCGCCGGCGTCGCCTGGATGACGCCTGTCCGTTGATGCCATCCGACGCAATGGACCGATAGGAAAGGAAATTCCAGCAATGCAGACCGGACACCCCGTCGTTTCACGCGTGGAATGGCTTGCCGCACGCAAGGCATTGCTCGCCAGGGAAAAGGAACAGACCCGGTTGCGCGATGCGATCGCGGCGGAGCGTCGCGCACTGCCCTGGGTCAAGGTCGAAAAGACCTACATATTCGATACGCCGCGTGGCAAATGCTCGCTCGGAGACCTGTTCGACGGCCGAAGCCAGCTCCTGGTCAAGCATTTCATGCTGGCGCCCGGACAGCTGGAGGGATGCGTCGGCTGCTCGTTCGAATGCGATCATATCGATGCCGCCCTGCAACATCTCGACCAGACGGATGTGAAATTCGTCTGCGTCGCGCGCGCACCTCTGCCCGAGATCGAAGCATTCAGGAGGCGCATGGGCTGGCGTTTTGCGTGGGTGTCGTCGTACGGCAGCGACTTCAATTACGACTTCAACGCCTCGTTCACGCCCGAGGAGATCGAGACCGGCGAGGCCGAATACAATTACCGCAAGGGAAAGCTTCCGCTCGAAGACCTTTCGGGCTTCACGGTTTTCGCAAGGAACGATGTGGGCGAGATTTTTCACACCTATTCGGCCTTCGGACGCGGCGCCGAGGAGGTGCTGGGCACTTACATGCTGATGGACCTGACGCCGAAGGGCCGCAACGAAGGCCCGAAAGGCAATCTAACCGACTGGGTGCGCCATCACGACCGCTACGGCGCGGAAGGGCATGTGAGCAGGGTCGGACGATGGGTGCCCGCAGGGACGCCCACGCGCTGCTGCGGCTGACGACAAGAAAGCGGGAGAAAGTCATGCAGATCGTCTCTCACAGGATCACGCCCTGCCTGTGGTTCGATTCCGAGGCCGAGGACGCCGCCAGGCTCTATTCTTCGATCTTTCCGAATTCGCGGATCGGACGCATCAGTCGTTACGGCAAGGAGGGATTCGAAATTCACGGCCGGCCCGAGGGTTCCGTGATGACCGTCGAGTTCGAGCTCGACGGCCTGCGCTTGACCGGCCTGAACGGCGGCCCGATCTTCAAGTTCACCGAGGCCGTCTCGTTTCAGATCAATTGCGAAACGCAAGACGAGATCGATCATTACTGGGTGAAGCTGGGCGACCGCGGCCAAGAAGGCCCTTGTGGCTGGCTGAAGGACCGGTTTGGTCTCTCATGGCAGGTCGTTCCCTCACTCCTTCCGCAAATGCTGACGAGCGGCGACGCGGCGGCGGCGGGCCGCGTGACCAGGGCCTTCCTGCAGATGAAGAAGTTCGATATCGCGGCGCTCACTCGAGCCTATGAAGGCGAAGCGGTCGCCGCGAGCTGACATTCCGGAAAGCGAGGAAACGCCCATGTCTTATGTTGACGGTTTTGTGATCCCCGTGCCCAGGAACAAGCTTGCGGCCTATCGCAAGATTGCGATGAAGGCGGGCAAGATCTGGCGCGAATACGGCGCGCTGGAGGTGAAGGAATGCGTCGCCGATGACGTGAAGAAGGGCAAGTGGACGTCGTTTCCGCGCAGCGTCAAGCTCAAGCCCCATGAAGTCGTTGTATTCTCCTACATCGTCTACAAGTCGCGCAAGCAGCGCGACAGTGTCATGGCGAAGGTGATGAAGGATCCGCGGCTCGCCGACATGATGAAGCCAGGCGCCATGCCGTTCGATGGCAAGCGCATGTTCTGGGGCGGATTCAAGCCGATCGTCGCGCTCTAGCCATCCGCATTGCCGCAGGTTGGCACTTCCCGCGCCACCATTTGATCGACAGGAGTGTTCGCATGTTGCTTGACGAAGCGCTTGCTGGCCTTTATATAACCAATTGGTTATATAACTAACTGGTAAATTAAATGGCCACGGACCGCCTCTCCACCATGTTCGCCGCCCTTGCCGATCCGACGCGCCGCGCAATCCTGGCGCGGCTCGCCACCGGCGAGACGACGGTGGCCGAGCTTGCCAAGCCGTTCCGGATCAGCGGCCCTGCGGTGTCCAAGCACCTCAA
This sequence comes from Pseudorhodoplanes sp., assembly GCA_013388965.1. Lineage (GTDB taxonomy): Bacteria > Pseudomonadota > Alphaproteobacteria > Rhizobiales > Xanthobacteraceae > Pseudorhodoplanes. Next base: position 51,403 of record JACAEG010000321.1, read on the forward strand.
GGTGCTGGAGCGTGCTGGCCTGATCACGCGCGGCCGCGAGGCGCAGTGGCGGCCCTGCAAGATCGAACCCGGCGCGCTGAAGGTCGTCGACGACTGGCTTGATCGATATCGTCGCTTCTGGGAGGCGAGTTTCGACCGCCTCGACGAATACCTGCGCGACGTTCAGGCCGCCGAAAAGCCACGCAGCCGCCAAAGACAATCCCGCAGGTCAGCTGACACACGCTGACATGCGCGCATCGTATCCAAACCCCTTTAACGCTGGAGCCGCCCCATGCCGACCCCCTATCTGATGTTCAACGGACGCTGTGAAGAGGCGCTGAATTTCTACAAGAACGCGCTCGGTGCCGAGATCGGCATGATGATGCGCTTCAAGGAAAATCCGGACGCCGAAAAGGCGGAAGCCGCAGGCTGCATGCCTGGCGACATGAACAAGATCATGCATTCGGCCTTCCAGTTGAAAGGCTCGACGGTGATGGCATCCGATGGAATGGCTCAGGGGCAGCCAAAATTCCAAGGATTCTCTCTGTCCGTCGAGGCCAAGGACGAGCCGGAGGCGGAGCGCTTCTTCAATGCGCTGGCCGAGGGCGGAAAAGTCGAGGTGCCGCTAACCGAGACCTTTTTCGCCAAATGCTTCGGCATGGTCGCAGACAAGTTCGGCGTGAGCTGGATGGTGATCGTCTCGCTCTGACTTCAGACAACACCTCACAACCTTCGAATTGCGATCAGTGGACACGAGACAATGGCGACAATGGACTCTCCCGTGGAGTTTTCCCTCACCCGAACCTTGGACGCGCCGCGCGAGCTCGTGTGGAAGGCCTTCACCCAGGCCGACAGCCTCGCGCAATGGTGGGGTCCGAAAGGCGCAAGGATCAAGGTGCTCAAACTGGATATGCGTGTGGGTGGCATCTTCCATTATTCTATGGAATTCCAGCCCGGCCAACCGATGTATGGACGATTTACCTATTACGAGATCGTCGCGCCCAAACGGCTGGTCTATGTCTCGTCATTCGCCGACGAGAGCGGAGAAATCGTGCGCGCACCTTTCCCCCAGCTCAGGGATAGCTGGCCGCTGGAGGTACTGAATACCGTCCGATTCACGGAGGAGAGTGGCCGCACCACGGTGTCGCTGCGCGGCCATCCGATCAACGCGACCGAGGCGGAGATGAAAACCTACGTCGGCATGTTCGAGAGCATGCAGCATGGCTTCGGCGGCACGTTCGACAAGCTCGACACCTATCTGGCGCAGGAGAAGGTGGCGTAACGGCCGCCAAGAGAGGAAATCCCTCAGCTCAGGATCATCGGACTGACCGCACTGGCGCTTGTGATCGGCATCGGCGGCGTTCTCGCCTATGCCGCGACCAAGCCGGATGTCTTTCGCGTGGAACGCAACATCAACGTGAAAGCATCCCCGGACAAGGTCCATGCGCTGATCAACGATTTCTCGCACTGGGGCGCGTGGTCGCCCTATGAGAAGAAGGATCCCGCGATGAAGCGGACTTTCCGCGGGCCGAATGCCGGCAAGGGCGCGGCCTATGCGTGGGACGGCGACGACAGTATCGGTGCGGGGCAAATGGAGGTCCTCGAATCCGCCCCCGGGCGCATTGTGATCAAGCTCGACTTCGTGCGTCCTTTCGAGGCGCACAACGTGGCCGAATTCACGATGCAGCCGGCCGCCGATGGTACGGATGTCACCTGGGCGATGTACGGGCCCAATCTCTATATCGGCAAGGTGATGGGGCTTTTTCTCGACATCGACAGAATGGTCGGCGACGATTTCGAAGCGGGACTGGCCGATCTCAAGGCCGCCGCCGAACGATGGATGCGGCGACGCAGCACACTTTCATCGGGAGAAAAGACGTGAAAGCTGAACCGACCAGGGAGCACGCCTGGCTCCAAAAGCTCGCCGGCAACTGGGAAGCCGAGATGGAATGCGTGATGGGCCCGGATCAACCGCCCATGAAGTCAAAGGGCCTGGAAAGCGTGCGCTCGATCGGCGGGCTATGGACCGTGGGCGAAGGAAAGGGTGACGCGCCTGATGGCACGCCGGTCATGAGTATCATGACGCTGGGCTACGATCCGCAAAGACAGCGCTTTGTCGGCACGTTCATTGCGTCCATGATGACCCACATGTGGCGCTACGAGGGAATGCTTGAGGGCGACACGCTGACGCTCGATACGGAAGGCCCCGCCTTCGACGGCGAACCCGGCAAGATGACGAGATATCAGGACATCATCTCGTTCAAGAATGACGACCACCGCGTTCTCACGTCGCGCATGCTCGGCGACGACGGGACATGGACGGAGTTCATGAGCGCGGATTACAGGCGCAAGTGAAGGGGATCGCAAACCGCGCTACCCGTTTCGGCGCTCCCCGCGCAATGTCGGCAAGCCGATTCCGGCGGCATCAAAGCCGCCGTCGACTGCGATCGTCTGCCCGGTGATGTAGCTCGCGCGTTCGCCGCACAGAAAGAAGATCGCTTCGGCCAGTTCCTCCTCCAGGCCGTAGCGGTTGAGCGGGATTGCATCATGATAGTCGGCGCGGATTGCCGGCGTATGCACGGCCTTGGCCATCGCGGTGTCGACCGGCCCGGGCGCCACCGCATTGACGCGGATGCCGAGCGACGCAAGCTCGACAGCCTGCTGCTTGGTCAGATGCGCCAGCGCGGCCTTGCTGGTGCCGTAGGCCACGCGCAGCGTTGAAGCGCGCAGGCCCGAGATCGAGGTGATGTTGACGATGGAACCGCCGCCATTGTCGCGCATGATCGGGGCTGCCGCCTGCACGCACAGGAAGGGTCCGGTGAGATTGACGGCGAGCACGCGCGCCCATTCCTCGGGCGTCGTCTCCAGCACCGGCTTGAAGATCGCGACGCCGGCATTGTTGACGAGCGCGTCGAGCCGGCCGAAGCGGGACGCGAGTGCGGCGAAGGCTTTGGAAACCTGCGCTGGCTCGGCGACATCGCAATGCAGCGGCAAAGTCGCATCGGGCGCCGCAAGCGCATCGAACGTCGCTCGCAGCGTCTCGCCGTCGATATCGAGCAGGCCCACGCGCCAGCCGTCGGCGAGAAAGCGCTTCGTCGCCGCAAGGCCGATGCCGCGCGCCGCGCCGGTGACCAGCGCGACCTTCTGCATTTCCGCCGACACTCTCCCCTCCCCGGTCCTTCCCGTGTTCCCGACCTTATCGCGTCCCCTTGTGCGCTTGACAAACGGAGGGCCGATCCAATACTTAAGTGAATGCTTAACAATCAGGGAGCCCTCGATCAGGTCTTCCAGGCGCTGGCCGATCCGGCCCGGCGCGCCATGGTGGAACGGCTGACGCGCGGGCCGGCGGCGGTGTCGGAACTCGCAAGGCCGCTCGACATGACGCTGTCGGCGGTCGTGCAGCACCTCGCGGTGCTGGAGACCAGCGGGCTCGTGCGTTCCGAAAAGGTCGGGCGGGTGCGCACCTGCCGGATCGAGCCGAAGACCTTGCGCAACGCGGAGCAATGGATCGCGCAGCGGCGCGCGATCTGGGAGCGCCGGCTCGACCGGCTGGGCGAGTACCTCGCCTCGCAACCCGAAGACGACACATCGAAGGAGTAAAGTACGATGACCGATCGCACCGTTGCCCACGCCACTTTCTCGATCGAGCGCAAGTACGACGCGACCCCTGCGCGCGTCTTCAGGGCGTTCGAAGACCCCGCGGCAAAACGGCGCTGGTTCGCAGAGGGCGAAGAGGGATGGGAGGTCGAGTCATTCGACGCGAGCTTCGAGGTCGGGAGTTTCGAGCGCAGCAGGTTTCGCTTCAAGGGCGGCCCGCTGATCACCAACGACACGGTCTATCAGGACATCGTGCCGAACGAGCGCATCATCATCTCCTACAGCATGACCGTCGACGGGCGAAGGATCTCGGCATCGCTCGCGACGATGGAATTCAGGAAGGAGGGCAAAGGTACGCGCCTGATCTACACGGAACAGGGTGCCTATCTGGACGGCCTCGATCAGGTCGAACAGCGCAGGATCGGCTGCGAGGAAATTCTGGAGACGCTTGCGAAGGAACTGGAGCGCGATTCCGCCGCCGCCTGATTCTGCGCTCAGCGAAAGAACGCACCCTTGTTCCTTCACCCCGTACTTCCATCCGCTATCCTCGCTCTGCCCGACGATGCCGGTTGCGCTCCCCGAGAATGATACGCCGGTCACGCCGCTGTACGGTCGATCTCAGGATCGTGGGTGAGGATTTGCGATGGCCGGTTGCGGCGGTAGGCCAGCAGGATCTTCGTCTTCGCAGGATGCCATCCGCAGACGCACACAGCGGCCGTCGCGAGCGCCGGGATCGAAGCAGGCGAAGCCCTTTTTGGACCTTTTTCCGCAGGACGATGCAGCCTGAGACAGTCAGGCTCCCGCAATCATCGGGCGCGCCCGATGAACGGCAAACCTACCGCGTCGGGACCGGCTTCTCGCCGCGATAGTCGTAGAAGCCGCGCTTGGTCTTGCGGCCGAGCCAGCCGGCCTCGACATATTTCACGAGCAGCGGGCACGGCCGGTATTTGGAGTCGGCGAGCCCCTCATGCAGCACCTGCATGACCGAGAGGCAGGTATCGAGGCCGATGAAGTCGGCAAGCTCAAGCGGTCCCATCGGATGATGCGCACCGAGCTTCATGGCCGTGTCGATTGCCTCAACGTTGCCCACGCCTTCATACAGCGTGTAGATCGCCTCGTTGATCATCGGCAGCAGGATGCGGTTGACGATAAAGGCCGGGAAATCCTCGGCCACCGCGACGTGCTTGCCGAGCTTGGTGACGAATGATTTGCTCGCCTCGAAGGTCTGGTCGCCAGTGGCGATGCCGCGGATCAGCTCCACAAGCTCCATCAGCGGCACCGGATTCATGAAGTGAATGCCGATGAATCGCTCAGGTCGGTCAGTCGCGGCGGCGAGCCGCGTGATCGATATCGACGAGGTATTGGTGGCGAGAATGGCGTCCGGCTTGAGCGTCGGGCAGAGGTCGGTGAAAATCCGGCGCTTGATTTCTTCCTTCTCCGTCGCCGCCTCGATCACGATGTCGCAATCGCCGAGTTCCTCAAGCGTTTCCGCCGCGCCGATGCGTGCGAGCGCAGCCTGACGATCTTCCTCCCTGATGATCTTCTTGGAGACCTGACGCGCCATGTTGCCGTTGATGGTGGCAAGCCCCTCCTTGATGCGCTCAGGCGCGATGTCGTTGAGGAGAACCTTGAAGTTGGCGAGCGCGCAGACATGGGCGATGCCGTTGCCCATCTGTCCCGCGCCGATAATGCCAACCTTGTGAATTGCATGGGCCATTGTTGTACGTCCCGTTGCGACTTTGCGCGCCCCGCAGCGATCGATCGGCTATCCCTTGACCTTGGCCAGTTCGGCGTCCAGTTCCGGCAAGGCCTGGTAAAGATCGGCAACCAGCCCATAATCGGCAACCTGGAAGATGGGCGCTTCCTCGTCCTTGTTGATCGCCACGATGGTCTTGGAATCCTTCATACCCGCTAAATGCTGGATTGCCCCCGAAATTCCGACCGCGATGTACAGTTCGGGTGCGACAACTTTGCCGGTCTGCCCGACCTGCCAGTCGTTGGGCGCGTAGCCCGCGTCCACGGCAGCGCGAGAC